>NZ_OY764081.1:1056591-1408788 GCF_963667985.1 uncultured Methanocorpusculum sp.
TACGGAGTGTTTCATACCACAGCCGCATTCCCATGAACCGCATCCACGGCGGACTTTGACAATGTTCAACTTTGCATTTGTGATTGCTTTCTTGATTGCAGTTCCAACCTGAACATCTCTGCCCTGGCCAAAACCAACGTAACCATTCTTGTTGCCGATGACGACCACAGCTCTGAACTTAATACGACGTCCGGAGTCGGTCATACGCTGCATCATGTCGATGCAGAGGACTTCGTCAACAAGATCGGGAAGCATTGCGTCGACAATGCCTGCCTCTTTGATGGGCTGTCCGCTTGCAAGGATCTCATCGAAGCTTGCAAATTCGCCTGCCATGACTTTCTTGCCAAGACCGGTTACTGGGACCCATACTTCCTGTTCGTAAGCCATTTTACTCCAGCTCCTTCATAATTGCGTCTTTTGTAGCCTCGACATTTTCAACGAGACCAGCAAAGCGCTCATCATATTCAGCGATGTGGGCGCCGTTGCAGCGATCGTCATCCGGAAGGATTGATTCTCCTACCGGGACGTCGAAACCTGCATCGACGGCACCTTTGATTGCAGCAAACACGCGTGCACCGGTCGATGCAACCTGCAGACCGATATCTGCGATTCCACCATCATATCCGGCTTTCTGTGCACGAACTGCGAAGAGCATGCCGGTGAGGTATGCTGCAGGGGTGTTTCCAAGGTATCCTTTGTATCCGAAGTTCACCAGTTCACGGCTGTTGACGTGAACAAGAGTGAAGTCGCCGTCCATCTGAGCTGCGATGAGCTGGATAATGATGTGGCGGTTTGTCTTACGGACAACCATACGATTTCTACCAGAAACGATTAAACGCTGGCGCTGGTAGTAATCAGTTCTGCCTTCACGGCGTCTTCTGAACTGAACGAAATATCTTCCATTAATTGCCATTGTTTACTCCCTCCTGGAGGTTACGAGCTCAATCTGAGTTTTCATGTGAGCGACGTTACGGAACTGACCACCTGCTGCACGACGGTAAAGTCTGCGGTATTCGGTCGGTGTGATGGATCCTGCTTCACGCTGAGCACGGAGTTCTTTACGCTGGGCACGGATCTTTTTGATCCACTGGGTCTTGGACGGGGTTCTGGCGCCTTTTGCACCGCTCCGGCGTCCCGGACCTTTTCCGTGTCCGTATGAACGCTTGACCATACGGGCCCTGACGCGTCCACGGGAAATTCCTTTCTTCTGGTGGGAAGAGATTGCACCCTCATCAATGAGGTTGCGAATATCCTCGCGGGACATTGCATTCTGGATGTCAGAGAGTTTTTCCGGGTTGAACCATACACGGTTTTCACCGCAGCCAAGAACGGATGCGGCGATTCTGCGCTGGGATGCGAGATCACTCATCTGCTTTCACCTCTTCTGCGGGTTGTGCAGCCGGTGTAACGGCAACTTTTGCCTCCTTCGGATTCAAGACCTTGATGCCGAGTTCAGCTGCTTTGGTCTGGATAACGCTGCGTTTTGCACCGCCGACTGACGCACCAATGCGTACAGCAGTCGTTGCCGGATCAACAGCGTCAAGCTCGACCGGAGTAAAGACGAGAGCTTCGCGGTATCCGCTCGGGTGGAATCCGCGTACTGCTTTCGGTGCTCCGAAACCTGCTTCGGGGTGTGCACCCTTTGCACGGTAATCCTTGCGCTGTTTGCTGTGGAGACCGCGTGGTCTTCTCCAACTGTCTGCCAGTTTTACTTTAGCCTGGAGGCACTGGCGGGCAAAGCGGGATGACTTCTTAGCTCCACGAGCTTTGATAAGTTTCTTGATTTCACTCGCCATGTTAGTCGCCTCTGCTGATAATGTAAATGCCGTCCTGGAAGACACGCGGATCACGGTTTCTGACTTTGCATGCCTGTTCGACATTTGCTGCGGTGTTGCCGATCGTCTCACGGTTGATGCCGTTTAAGATCAGTTCATCGCCCTGGACTTTTACTTTGACACCTGCTACGATGTTTGCGTACCGTGCCTGCTTCTCACCAAGGAAGTTTCCGATCTCGACTTTGTCGCCGGCAACTTTGACCTGGATAGGGAAGTGGTTGTACACAATCTTCATATGGTATTCGTATCCTTCGGATACACCTTTGCTCATGACACCGAGGTGTGCTTTGTAGGTTCCAAGCAGTGCATACACACTGCGTCTTGCGGAAGTGCTTACAAGCGTAACTGAACCGTCTGCGATAGTGATAGTGATCGCAGGGTGGTACATCGTACGGGTAAGTTCACCTTTAGATCCCTTCACGGTAACGAGATCACCAGTCTTGGTGATGGTTACGCCCTTGGGGATTTCGAAAATCAATTCTGCCATTGTTTTCACTCCTTAGAAGACGTACCCTAAAAGCTCGCCACCGATGCCGAGCTTACGTGCCTGTTCGTGGGACATAACTCCCTTGGAAGTGGTCAGGATGATAATTCCAAAGCCCTTTCCCGGAAGGTATCTGATTTCCCAGGACTCGAGGTCCTCAACTTTCACCGAGAAACGCGGGGTAATTACACCGCATTTGTTGATGCCGCCGGAGAGAGCAATCTGGAATTGACCTCCTCTGCCGTCGTCGATCTTTTCAAAGCCGGTGATGTAGCCATATTCCTGCATGACCTTAAGCATGTCACCAAAGAGGCGGCTTGCCGGTTCAACGGTCACTGCAAGTTTACCAGTATCACCAGCATTCTTGATAGCGCTCATTGCGTCTGCGATAGGATTCTGTTTTGTCATTCTCCTTCACCTCTTAGTTCATCTTCTTAAAGCCCATGGTGGGTGCCCATTCGCGGAAGCACTGACGGCAGAAGTAAATGTTGTATCTGCGCACAAGTCCCTGCTTACGTCCGCAAAGCTGGCACTGGTTTGCACCGCGGCCATACTTTTTCTGCTGGACTTTGCCGTTGTCTTTTGCTGCCATGTTACTCCACCTCAATGCCGAAGGTCTCAGTAACGAACTTCATGGATTCTTCACGAGCCACATGGAGTTTGCTGTTGATCTTCTTCTGCTGGATTTTTCTGCGTGCGGTTCTGGTTCCTTTCTTTTCGATAACAGCGATGATATCCATACCGTAGATACCGATCTTCGGGTCATATGCCTGTCCCGGAAAGTCTGTGTGTTCTTCGATACCGAAACCAAAGTTGCCGGTTGCATCAAACTGACGGGTGTGGAGAACATTTTCCACAGCGTAGGTTTTGAGTGCCATATCAAGGAAGTCCATTGCCTTTTTGCCGCGAAGAGTGGCTTTGCATCCGATCGGCTGTCCTTTACGGATACCAAATGCCGGAAGAGTGTTTCTGGCATAGGAGCGGATTGGTTTTGCACCTTTGGTCAGGTCAGCTATGATATTCTCGGCATTGACAAGACGCTCACCTGCTTCGCCGACGCCCATGTGGACGACGACTTTTGCAACGAACGGGGTCTGCATATCAGTCATGCGTCAACACCCCAGGTTTTCAGGAAGGACTCGGTGGTTCCGATCATGTAGACATAGTCTTCAATGGTCTCGAACTTGTTGCCGTTTGCATCCTCAATGACGACACGGTTCGGCAGAGATGATTCCTGAACAAGAATCTCCACGAGTTTTCCGGTTTTCATTGTGTGCTGTCCGCCGATGATGATTGCCATGTTGCCGACTGCATACGGGAAGTGCTGCTGGACTGCGAAACGGTCGTCGCCGGCGATGCCGATAACGAGCGAGTCTTTGCCTTTACAGTTGTCTTCACCGATGAAGTTTGCACCGCTGGTTAAGTTGATCTGTGTCTTGCCGCCTTTAATGGTGGTTTTGTTTGCAACTTTTACGAGCTGGAACTTGGCTGCATCTGCAGTGATCTCATATTCATTGTGGCGTCCCTTCTCATCGACAAGGATCATGTAGTGCTTGTCGATTTTCGGGAAGCTGATGATATCAAAGACGTCGATTCCGATGTGCTCATCGGTTACAACATGACCGTTCAGTAAGACCCGACGGTCGTGCAGAATCTTTCTGACTTCTTTGGTGTTTAATGCAAACTGCATGTGGTCACGGAGCCAGATGCCGATTGGAAGAGCAGAACCATCGTGCGGACCGCTTGAGGTGCTGACGACATATTTGCTTTCTTTTCTGGCGATCTGCCATGCATCCGGTGCAGTCATTCTCTTGGTTCGGGTCATTATGCCTTCACCTCAAGACGTTCAACACGCACTGCATCTTTTGTGTTGAGTTTGGTGATCATTATCTTGGACGGATCGAGTGGTCTTGGGACATCTTCGCCGTTGGCTTTCTTGACATAAACTCCGTGAACAAGGATCTTCGTGTTTTTGACATCTACTTCGTCAACAACACCTTCGATTCCTTTGAATTCACCACGGAGTACTTTGACAGTATCGCCGGTAACAACACGGAAACTGCGCTTTCCATACTTTTGGCGAAGATCGCTCGCGAGAGGGGAGTGTAAAAATGCACCACGAGTGTGAATCGGAGCATTATACCGGAACTTCCGCTGCTTTCTTGGCTGAGTGCTTGAAATACGTGCCATGTTTTCACCTTAGATAATGATGGTTGCCATTGATCCAACCTTGGGGAAACGTTCTGCGACTTCACGGGCAACCGGACCTTTAATGTCGGTTCCACGCGGATCGCCGTTTTCATTGAGGAGGATCATTGCGTTCTCTTCGAAGGAGACTCTGAGGCCGTTGGGGCGACGGAATTCCTTCTTCTGACGGACAACGACAGCTCGAACGAGCTTGCGTTTCATGTCGGGAGTTCCTTTCTTGACTGAAACAGTCGCAAGGTCTCCAAGTCCCATCTTAGGCTGCCGGTTTTTAACACCGTGATAACCGAAGACGGAAACAATCTGTACAACACGGGCACCCGTGTTGTCTGCACAGACCATCTTTGAGCCGGTCTGAAGTGCGCGCGGAATTTTGGATGTTAGGCCTTTCATTCCTTAGTCACCTCGACAACTACATAGGAGGTCGTTTTATTCAGTGGTCTGCACTCTGCAATCTTTACCTCGTCGCCGATTTTGGCGTTGAGGCATGGAGCCATGTGTGCGTGGATTTTGGAGCTGCGTTTCTCATATCTGTCATATTTCTGGACTTTATGAAGAAAGCTCCTCTCGACGACAACAGTTCCCTGCATTCGTTCGCTTACGACCTTACCGGTAATCACCTGGCCGCGCACCGGTAAGCTGCCGTGAAACGGACAATTTACATCGTCACAATCCTTCTCTGGGACTGCAACATTTAAGCCGATATTTTTTGCCATATTAACCCTCATGTCTCGCTCATACCTTACGATATGGGCTTACGCGCATACTTACGCGCCGCGTTGGAGAAACAGACAAAGCATTGCCGTCTATTATCACCTGAACACTGTCCGGGAGGGTCACCCGGAGTAACTTACGTTGTTTCTCCAGGCACTTAATGCCATTCCCTGTATTAATCCGAAGAGTGTTTCTGGTCTCATCGATGATGATCCCGGAAAGCCCTTCTTCATATCTGTTCGGTGAGGACTCCACAGATACAAAAAGACCGATAAGTTCATGTCTGAGTATATTCTGTGGAGTGATCATAGACGAGATTTATGCCTGACGTTTGGTCTGTTCAGTCTTGATACGTGCGATAGTTCTGCGAACTTCCCGGATCTTTCCGGGGTTTTCCGGTGCACCACCGGCGCTGACTTTTCCGTAGTTCTGGATCAGTTCGATCTTGAGCTTCTGCTCATTCTCGACTAATTCAGCATCGGAAAACTGGGCGACTTCTTTTGCTCTGAAGATAGCCATGTTTAGACCTCCTCAACAAATTCCGGTTCGGGTTCAGCTGCAAGTTCTGCATCGAACTCTTCAAAGATATCGGTCTCGACAACACGTGCCGGAGCAGGAGCTGCGTCAGCACGGATCTCGAACTGATCCGGAAGTTTTGCTCCCGGCGGAACGATCTTGACCTGAACACCGATGATACCGAGTTTCTTGATTGCAGTTGCGTAGCCTTTCTCAACGATCGACTCTGACGGTTCACCAGAGTGTTTGATGTAGCCTTCAACGAACTTCTGGACACGTGCACGGGCACCTGTCAGTTTACCTGCAATGATGACTTCACAGCCGAGTGCGCCTGAGTCCATGACACGGCGGATTACAGAGGTTCCTGCCTTTCGGAAGTACCATCCGCGTTCAAGTGCATTTGCAAGGCGTTCTGCCATGATCTGGGCGTTGAGGTTCGGGTTTGCAACCTGCTGAACCTCGACCTGCGGGGACTCGATGCCGTATACAGTGCTAAGATCAGTGGTCAGCTGGCGAACCAGTTTACCACCTTTACCGATAACGATACCGGGTTTTTCTGCAAAGATCGTGACCTGGGTTCCAACAGGAGTCCGGACGATGTCCATACCTCCGTAACCTGCACGTTTGAGTTCCTTGTTAAGGTACTGTTCTACTCTGACTTTGCGGACACCGTCTGCAACGAATTTCTTTTCGATTGTCATACTTACTGTACCTCACGGAGGATGATTTCAACGTTGACGGAATCTCTGTGTTTCGGAGTAGCTCTCCCCATAGCACGGGGGAAGATTCCTTTCATGTAGCGTCCCTTGTTTGCAGCGGCGTGGATGATGACCATCTTTTCCGGTGCAAGACCTGCATATTCAGCGTTCTTCTGTGCAGAGCGGATTAAACGGACGTATTCTGCGGCTGCCTTGACCGGGTATCTGCCGGCTGCGGTTCCAAAGGTTTTGCCGTTTAAGCTCTTCTGGTGGCTTACGTTTCTGTTAAAACGGTGGAACGGAACTGCACGTTTGAGGTCGATGACCTGTTCAAGGTATGCAATTGCGTCGTCTGCCATCATATTGCGGACAAGGTGGGCGATTTCCACAGCGTGCTTTGGAGAGCAGCCGAGTTCGTTAACCTTGGCGCGGGCGATGTTGTCGCCGGTAAGTTTGTTGCTGTATTCTGTTCTTGCCATAACAATCACTTCAACGGAACATACTTACTCGACTTGGTTGCACCGATACCGGCACTTCCGTGGGTAACTTTCTTGCGGGTCAAGGCGAACTCTCCAAAGTAGTGGAAAACTCCTTCGACCGGGATCTCTACGTTAACGAACTCCTTACCGGAGTAGATGGCAACATTCTTGCCGACCATTTCGGGGAGGATAATCATTGAACGGCTGTGGGTTCTTACACCGTCACCTTCAGCGATCTTCGCGCGAACGTCCTCTTCATCACGGGTAAATCCGCGAAGGACCTTTCTCCGGGCGCCGCTGGGCATAATAGCGAGAAGCTCGTCCATGGACATGGCCTTGAGCTGCTCAATATTGTAGCCGTGATAGGTGTATTCCTCTCGCCGCTTTGGCATTCTTTTAGTAGTTTTCTTTGCCATTTACGTTCACCTCCGATATCCGGTTTTGCGTGCGGCGACAGATCCGACTTTTCTACCGGGCGATGCACCGCGTGCAACGGTCTTTGGCTTACCTGGGTGCTGATGTCCTCCACCACCGAATGGGTGATCGATGACGTTCATAGCGACACCACGGGTTCTTGGCCAGCGGGTTGCCGAGGTCTTCATCTTGTGATACTGCTTACCTGCTTTCAGGATCGGCTTGTCGATGCGTCCTCCGCCGGCGACAAGGCCAACGGTTGCAAGACATGCTTCATTGAACCATTTCGGTTTGCCTGAGGGCATTCTGACACCGACTTTACCAGCGGATTTACCGATGATAACAGCCTGGACTCCGCTTGCACGAACGAATTTACCTCCGTCTCCGGGGCGTGCTTCGATGTTGCAGACAGCAACTCCGGTTGGAATTGCTGAAAGTGGTAACGAATTACCGTTTTCGACAGTGGCTTCAGGTCCCCATACAAGTTCCTGGCCAATACCGACACCTTCGGTAATCAGTGCGTATTCTTTCTTGTCGGATGCCTGGCCTTCGATCTTCACGACAGCAATCGGCGTGTGACGTGCCGGGTCGTGTTCGATGTCGATGACGGTTGCACGAACAGTCTGAAGAGCGGAGCCAAAGTGCTTGAGCTCTGCTTTATACTGATGCGACGGGGCGCGGTAGGTTGGTCCGCCTTTTCCACGTGCCTGTGTACTGATTCTGTGTCCCATTTATCTCACCTTACACGATTCCGAGCTGAGAAAGAATTTCTTCAGCGGCGTTTTTCTCTTCAAAGGTAATGACTGCCTTTTTGTTTCCTTTAGAGGTCATCATGGTGTTGATCGAGACGATCTTCTTGCCGAAGTTCTTCTCCATTGCTGCCTTGATGGATGCCTTACCGGCTTCCTTCTCAACAATGAAGGAGAGCTGGTTTGAGTTCTCTAAAAGGACCATAGCTTTTTCTGTTACGAGGGGGTGTGCAATTGTCATGATTAGGCCTCCACGAACTTCTTGATTGCAGCTTCGGTCCAGACGGTCAGTCTGCCTGCGTCGGCTCCGGGTGCAAGAACGTTGATGTTCAGGGCATTGACGGATACGCAGTCGACTCCTGCGATGTTCGCACCTGCAAGGAATTCACCGGACGTTACGATAAGAGCGGACTTTGCCTGCTTGTATTTACGTCCACGTGTCTTTCCACGACCTGCGCGGATATTTCTGGAGAGTCTTGCACGCTCAAGATCGGCACCAAGGCCAAGTGCCACAAGGGCAAGTTTGACTTCAGCTGTCTTGGCGATCTGCTCAAAGGAGTCATCGACAATGATTGCTGCTTCGCCTTCGAATTTGTGACCGCGGGCGGCAACAAGTTCGGTGTTAACGGTAGCTGCAATGGCAGAGCGGATTGCCTTTACTTTCTCTTTCTTGTTGATCTTCTCAACAAGGATCTTCTCTGCTTTTGGTGCATGTGCCGGGTGACCGCCTTTGGTCTGAGGTACTTTTGCACCGCGGCTTCCGTTTTTGATACGCGGGATCTTGGATTCACCGCGTTTGGATCCCCAGCCTTCTGCAGAGGTTCTCATACCTGCATACGGGTCTGCCCCGTGAGGCTGGTAATGTTCGCTCTGGTATGCGAGGACGGCCCTCTTGATGAGGTCCGGGCGATATGCTTCGTCGAAAACGGCCGGGAGTTCGATTTCATGGAGGACTGAGCCGTTAATTGCTTTTACATTTGCTTTCATCGGTCATTTCACCCCTGTTTGCTCTGAAGACTGACATATTCTACAACCGGGGCCTGAATCTTCTGCTCGCCCATACGGGTTGCTGAACGGATTCTAACAAGACGCTTTGCCGGTCCGGGAATGCTTCCTTTGATCAGGACGTAGTTGTTACGTACAAGACCGTAGTGGAGGAAGCCGCCTGCCGGGTTGATTTCGTCTGCGTTCTCACCGATCTTGATGATGCGTTTGTTGAACTCAGTACGCTGCTGGAAACCCATCTGACCCGGCATTGGTACCTGCCAGCGGACGTGGTGGGGAGTCCATGGACCAAGAGTTCCGATATGTCTTTCCTTCTTGGTTCTTGCGTGCTTTCTCTTACGAAGGGTAATGCCGAATCTCTTGACGGCGCCCTGGAATCCTTTTCCTTTGGTGATACCGGTAATGTCGGCAAACTGACCCTCGCTTAAGAGGGACTTCATATCGACATCGGTTCCAAGGATGGAAAGAGCGTAGTCAAAGCGTTCCTGTACACTGCCGCCTGCAACACGGATCTCCATAAGGTCCGGGACCTTCTTTGGAATACCGGTGAGTTCAGTCGGTTTGGTGTACATGAGCACCATTACTTCAACAACATCGCCAATTGCAGCATTGATCTTCTCGGTTGCTTTTGCAGCATTGTTGGTCTTTGCTTTGGTGATTCTGCCGGAAAGTGCTTCGAGATTTTCTGCCCAGACTTCGGTAAGCGGGTGTTTGCCGTAGGTATCCTTAACGTAAACACGGATGGCTGCAACGGTCATGGCGGGGATCTCGATAACGGTTACGGGAACCATTACTTCCTTACCTTCAGTCGGACTCTTTTTGTGATCGTCGATCATGATCACATGGGTCATACCGGCTTTGTAGCCTGCAAATCCCTGGAGCATTGGCTGCCCATTGTATTCCGGCCAGGACTGGTACTTTGGTACAATTCCCTTGGCCCGTTTACGGGGATAGTATGCGAGTGACCCAGCACGGGGTCTCACTGTTCTCATTTATTAATCAATCCTTTAATGTCCTCTTTTGCTTACGCAATGAAGACGTCTGCTGTGGTTGTCATCAATATGACAGCCGTTCTTTCACCGCCGGCTTCCTTCTATGTGAGGAATCGACCCGCGGGACGCATTTTGTCGGTCTCTGTGTTTTACACGCATACAGCACCGTAGGGCTGGCGTGCGACACATTGGACGGAAAGACGGGAGTTCAACACACGTATATTTCCAACGTGTGAAGGCACGCAAATATTACTTTGCATACAATTGAGATTCCTTGCGGGATATCCGATTATGAACACGATAACGTCTTATCTGTTCATTTGCCCGATTTGCAGTAGTTATACTGCGGTTTCCAAGTCTCACGAAAGAGAACCTGACTTCCGATACGCTTCCTGACGTCCAGGAAAGGGCACATCATTATGACGTTCGCCCGGCGCATCTGATCAGACCTATTCTAGGTCTTAACTTCTGCCGCGGAATTCCCGCTCAGAGTTACACAATTACGAAACAAACGTGAAATCACGAACGTTTCATACCAACTGGATATCCTCATTCAGTAGATCTTGCTGATATCAGCCTATTGAAGGCTCCTATATAATTGGAGAAGAGAGAATATAAAGTGTTGTATGATAGGGCTGAATCAGTCCAAACGCCATACACCAGATCTTAAAAATTCACAAGCAAAATTACCTGAAAAATACGATCGTAACCATAATCAGCCAAAGTACAGTTCGCCGTCATTATTCAAATAAACAATGATATCCTCTTTCACATGCCGGCCTTTGATTTTTTCAGGCATATATGATGAAATCCTGTTGATTAAGGCAAGTGTGTCAAAACGAATTTTAATATTGAGGGGGGCCGCTGCGATATAGATGATCTTTGGAGCCTCTATCAGATCCGTACCTTCCGGAAGAATACACAGTTCAGTGGCGTCAAGCGTATACAGAAACTCCAATGTCTCCTTTGCCCGACGAATATTTTCATTGGCGGATTTTTCAATAGTGCAGATGTTGGCCTTGGATGTGCCAAGTCGGTCAGCAATCTGCTGCTGCGTCATACCTTTTTTACGAAATCGTATGACTTCCTTCTGACGGTCAGTAAGAAGCGTATCTTTCATACGATTATTAATTCAACCTGATTAACTATAAATGATTTGATTAAACATTCATTTTATTGAAACAAAATGAGAGTATTGCGCGCAGGCAGGAACGGGCATATCTACGCAAAAGCACCCAAAATGTTGGACATTGTACCTCTATCATAAGGCCCGGATAAGAAAACATTGTGGAAACACCCGCACATTTGATTCAGATAGATGATAACCGGCAGGATTTGTGGTTGTTTGATTTCATAACAGTGTCATTCACAAACCTTATATTGATTCTCGTCGATAATCTGATGTTCTCATTTCAAAATGAGAGGTGTATCAAATATGGTAGTTAAGGTAGGAGTTGCAAAACTCGGTAACATCGCATCAGGTGTTATGGCAGAGTTACTTTTAGATGAGCGTGCAGACCGTGAAGACATGATGACATTCATGGCAACTTCCGGAACCAAACTGCAGAAGGAAGATGTTGACCGTGTCGTTTCAAACCTGAAAGCATGGCAGCCCGACTTCGCAATTGTTGTCTCCCCAAACGGAGTTCTCGAGGGCCCCGTTGGTGCACGTGAAGATCTCAAAGCAGCAGGTATCCCGACCATCGTCATCACTGACGATGTCACAACCAAGAAAGAAGGCTGGGAAGCACTCAAGGCATCCGGCTTCGGCTACATCATCGTCAAAGCAGACGCAATGATCGGTGCACGCCGCGAATTCCTCGACCCAGTCGAGATGGCTGACTACAACGGCAACCTCGTGAAAGTCCTTGCACTTACCGGTGCATTCCGCAAACTCCAGACAGAGCTTGACAAAGTCATCGACCAGGTGAAAGCAGGCAAGAAAGGTGCAGAGCTCGAACTCCCGAAACTCGTTCTGAACTCTGACAACTCGACCAAAGGCGAGTTCACAAACCCCTATGCACAGGCAAAAGCACGTGCAGCATACGAGATCGCACAGGCAGTTGCAGGTGTCAACGTTAAAGGCTGTTTCATGACCAAAGAGTGGACAGACTACGTACCAATCGTCACCTCAGCACACGAAATGATGCGTGCAGCAGCAGAGCTTTGTGACCAGGCACGCGAACTCGAGAAGGGATGCGACGGTATTATCCGCAAGCCGCACAAGAAGACCGGTGAGATCGTCTCCAAGGTCGCCCTTATCAGCAAGCCCGAGTAATCGGACCTCAAATTTACCATTTTTCTTATTGGATTCAGAAGTAGGGAAAAAAAACCCACTTCTGTATTTAATGACAGACAATCATTATAGATCTGGAATTTAAAAAAAAAGATAGATTATTTAATTTGTTCCCGAGATCATACCCAGGAAATACTGGTGAACGGACATATCTTCACCAAGTTCCGGATGGAAAGAGAGAACAAGCTGATTATCTTCACGGGCAGCAACAACGATTCCATCAACCTCTGCGAGTACTTTGACATTTTTACCGACATGTGTAATCACCGGAGCACGTATAAAGGTCATCAGAATATCTCCAGCCCCGGCAAACGGCGCCACCGCTTCAAAACTGCCTAGCTGACGACCGTAAGCATTCCGTACAGCAGTTATGTCCATCGTTCCAAGAGACGGACTCCCGCCCTCAACAGATTTTGCAAGAAGAATCAGACCGGCACAGGTACCCATTACCGGAGTGCCGGCCGTGATAAGTGAGCGAAGCTTTTCAAAGAGACCAAGATCCTGCAAAAGCTTCGACATGACAGTGCTTTCACCCCCCGGAAGGATGAGACCATCCGGTATTTCTTTAAGATCTGAGATATTTCGAATCTCAAACGTCTCGACACCCAGACGTTCCAGCATCCTGATGTGTTCGATGAATGCACCCTGCAGTGCCAGAACACCGACCCTCACCGTTATTTTCCCCGTTCAGCCATCAGGATAGAAATTTCGTCTGCGTTGATACCAACCATTGCCTCGCCAAGATCTTCTGAGAGTTCGGCAAGCATGGAGGGATTATTATAGTTCGTAACGGCCTTCACGACGGCGGCGGCACGTTTTGCCGGATTACTGGATTTGAAAATACCGGAACCGACGAATACTCCCTCAGCCCCAAGCTGCATCATCAGCGCGGCATCGGCCGGAGTTGCAACTCCGCCTGCAGCGAAGTTGACGACCGGAAGTTTACCGTTATCATGGACAAACTGCAGAAGCGAAATTGGAACCTGCATATCTTTTGCTGCAACGTATAATTCATCCTGACGAAGACTGACGACGCGGCGAATCTCGCTGTTCATTGTACGCATGTGACGAACCGCCTGAACGATATCTCCAGTACCTGCCTCGCCTTTGGTTCGAATCATCGTTGCACCTTCGGCAACGCGGCGAAGAGCCTCTCCGAGATCACGGGCGCCGCAGATAAACGGAACATTGAACTTGTTTTTATCGATGTGGTTGAGGTCATCGGCAGGTGATAACACTTCGCTCTCGTCAATGTAATCAATCTCGATTGCTTCGAGGATCTGCGCTTCAACAAAATGACCGATACGGACCTTGGCCATAACCGGAATCGAGACCGCGTTCTGGATACCTTTGATCATCTTCGGGTCGCTCATTCGGGAAACGCCACCGGCGGCACGAATATCGGCCGGAATACGCTCCAGAGCCATAACAGCACAGGCTCCTGCATCCTCTGCAATCTTTGCCTGCTCCGGGGAGGTGACGTCCATAATCACCCCTCCTTTCAGCATCTGCGCAAGTTCCTTATTAAGTTTTGAACGATTTTCTGTCATGAATACTCACGGATTGTATGGTTATTATCCTTTGAAAGGCAGATGACCTATCATTAGAATACCTTATTCAATATACCTCTGACGTTATATCAGGGTTTTGGATGAATTGGGGTGGGAGATTTCTTCCGGACAATATATCCTCAATTTAAAATCCATAAAGAAAAGGGACATAGAGGCAAATCTGGTAAAATTGAATCTCAAATATAAACCAGAAAAGAAAAAGGGTAAAATCGGCAGTGCCGAATTTACATAATCTTGCCAAGGAGGCGGATCGAGGTCGTCATGTCGGGTCCGAGCGGGGAACCGAAGATGATCTGAGTAACGCCTGCGGCGGTAAGGTCATCACATTTCTGACGGATAGTGTCGGGGGTACCGCAGATGGTGAATGCTTCAATTTCTTTATCGGTTACAAGTCCGCCGACTGCACCGAAGTCAAAGCGGGACAGTGCGTCCTTAATCTTTGCTACGTTTGCAAGGTCGAGGCCGTGGCGGAGAAGAAGTGCTTCGGGGGATCCTGCTGCGATGAATGCTGCAACGATCTTTGCTGCCTTCTTTGCTTTCTTCTCATCTTTGTCGATAGAGAGTGCAGTGTATGCTCCAACATCGAATCCTTTCTTGCCGATTGAGTCGCATGCTGCTTTGATGATTGGGATTGCAACTGCGAAGTCTTTGGGGTTGGATGCGTTGATGAGTGCACCGTCGCCTTTCAGTCCGGCGAGCTCAAGAACTTTGGGTCCCTGCGCACCGACGTAGATTGGGATGCCTTTCTTGCCCGGGAGTGTAACACCAGTGAGTTTTGCACCATCGTAGTCAAAGAACTCTTTGCCGTCTTTCTTAACTTCTGCACCGCTGCAGAGTGCGCGAATCTGGTCGATTGCTTCGCCGAGTCTTGCAACCGGCTTCGTCGGCTGGATTGCCAGCTTTGGAAGGGTGGACAGGTCACCTGGACCGATACCGAGGGTTGCACGTCCATCGGAAATCTCGTTCAGGGTGCAGGCAAAGGATGCCATTGCTGCCGGAGTGTCAGTGAATGCATTCATGATACCCGGACCCATCTTAAGTGTGGTCGTTGCCTGTGCTACTGCGGTTAAAACCGGATAACAGTGGCGGTTGTTGTAGTGGTTGGTAATCCATGCGAAGTCAATGTCTTTGCTCTCTGCGAGTTGGCAGAAGTTAACTACCTGTTTAACATTGACGTTTCCTGGAACAAACTCAATTCCATAAGTCATAGTTCTTTACACCTCATTTTAAAATTGCTCTCCTCTGCTTAAATATATTCTGATTTAAAAAGCAGATTTACGCCAGATTTCAGGCTATTACCACCCGAACGGAAAAAAATGCGAAAAATGTGGCTTTTTGTATGCGCTCTCTTTGGAGCAAGACGGACCTGCCGGGGATCGAACCCGGTTCTTCGGGTTCGAAGCCCGAAAGGATATCCACTACCCCACAAGTCCAGAGTTATTAGTATATTTGTGTCCGATGCGTATTATCTTGTATGGTTCTTTCTTCATCAATAATCAGGACACGCATTAAAGAGGGATCTCTTGGCATAGATCCGTTCGCCGAAGAATCTCTGCAGCCCTCTTCATATGATCTCAGAAGCGCTGAAGATATCACAATAAAAAAAGGAGAGTTAACCCTTGTTCCAACAATGGAGATCGTCAGCCTCCCGGAAGATCTCTGCGCAACACTCTGGGGCAGATCGTCCTTTGGTAGAAAAGGAGTCGTGCTTGGAGCCGGGTATATCGACCCCGGATTTCGCGGGAATCTGACATTATGTATGGCAAACTACGGGCCGGAAGACATACCGGTAACCAAAGGGATGCGGGTCGTACAAATGCTCATCCACACCGTTGAAGGCAAAGTGGAAAATGCATACAACGGGAATTATCAGGATAGTTACGGTGTAGTGAAATCAAAAATTTAAGATACCGAGCGTAAAAAGCATCACCGGGAGCATAATAGCCCCCATACAAAAAATTCTTGGAATATTGATCATCCCGGGAATCATACCAACAAGGGTTGCAAGGACCAGAACCAGAATACCAAAGGGACCGCAGATAATTACCGTTATACCAACCAAAAAAAGTAAAACAATTTTGGAAAGAACGCGCTGATTAAAACGCATAAATATTCGGCTGAGTCTGGAAGAATAAACCGTTACAGCATAGCCGGCCAATGCCGCAACTCCTGCTGCAAGAACCAGCAGATAGATCGAAGGCAGATCGAACGAAGCGAGCGTGATTATGGCTCCCGAACGCATTCTTCCAACAGCATACAGCGCAGCAAGACCCAAAACGGCATTTGCAGTGTTTGCTGCGGATGTTGAGATAAGGTACTCGCGTGGATCTATTTTTTCGAAATCCGAACTTTTTCGAACCGCAAGCAAAGCATTCGCGGTCCCGCTTGAAAAACCTGGAAGCCATCCGACAATAGCGCCGGCAATAGCCCCTTTGATCCCGTTTTTCAGAATCGCTCCCTGAGATACCATTAGCCGGGTAAACGTCTGCTCGGCAGGTTTTACCAGAGACCTCATTGACGTGAGAAGAATCGGGATGCCGAAAAGACCTGTCAGAAGTGGAAGAAGAATTTCACCGATCCCAAACACTCCAAAGGAAAAATACGAAAACCGCATCGCATATAGGCCAAGAAGACCAGACACGAGAAAAACCGCACACGACCAGACGGGAGCTTTGCTGAATACGATAAGAAGTCCGGCTGCCAGAAGGATCACAAGACCGATGCCCCAGTCAACATATCCTTGAACAGATGGAAGAACGATCATGAATAAAGCAAACAGCGGGAGGCAGAAAATAAATCCCCACAGACTGCCCAGAGCAGAAACTCTGACTGCTTCCGGACCATTTCCCAGAAGACAGAGATTGTGTGCAGGAAGGACTGAAAGTACAGTGTCCGGATCCGGGACGCCCAGAAACGTTGAGGGAAGAATATCAACAAATGTGTGAACGATCATCATCGAAACGATCATCACGCAAACACCCTCAACACCGAATACCATAACGAGGGGCAAAGAAAGTGCAGCAAGAATTCCCGCCACGGTATTTGAATGAATACCCGGGACAAAACCGGAGATGGTCCCAAAGAAAACACCTGCTAAAAATCCGGCCACCACCCCGAGCATAGTAGTGATTTAGACACAACGACTATTAAACCTAACAGTCCAATAATCACATATATGTTAATCGCCATAACCCGCCATACCGGTGCTTTAGAGGATGCGGCCCTTTGTGAAAAATACAATCATAAAGCAAAGGTCGTTTCACCAATCAAACCGGTAAAAAACATGGAGGTTATCGAGAGTTTTGTTAAAGCGGCAAATAACGGGGAGTTTGATGCGATTTTTTTCCCGAACGCCTATGTCGCTGAAAAACTTGGATCCTGCATCAAGCCGGAACTGGCTTCCAAAGTCAGAATCATAGTGAACGGGCCGCAGACCGCGAAAGTATTACATAACATCGGACTCGCCGCCGAGATGCTGCCGTTTTTCTATTCGAAAGACCTTGTGCTGTATCTCGACCGATGGATCCGGGAAAAGAGAATCGGGATTCCACGAGCAGGGAATACCTATCCCAAACTTGCCGAAGACATTAAGAAAGCAGGAGGGATCCCCGTCGAATACCGATGTTATGACGTTGAGAAAACCGACGAAGTAATGGATCTGACCGGTGTTGGCGCAATTTTATTCACAAGCCCGATAGCATTCAAACTGGCAATACTCCCAAAGATGGAAAATATCATTCAAATGGCAATAGGCGAGATAACGGCAAACGAAATGATGTACGGGGGCGATGCCCCGGCGGTGATTGGCGACGGATCGATCGAAGGAACACTCAAAGCTCTCAATGCCTATCTTGTGACGGAGAGTCACTGATGGGGTATACCGGGATCATTCTGGTTGACAAACCAAGAGGACCCACCAGTCATCAGGTTGCCGCCTGGGTCGGCAAAATGCTGAAGTCGGACGTCGGCCATTCGGGAACACTCGATCCAATGGTCTCGGGAGTCCTTGTCGTAATGCTTGGAAAAGCAGTAAGGCTCGCCCCCCTTCTGCTTCAGCATGAAAAAGAGTACGTGGCATGCATGCGTCTGCATGCAGATATCCCGCGTGAACGCGTCGAAGAGGTCGTAAAGCAATTTACCGGCAGAGTTTATCAGCGGCCTCCGAGACGATCGGCAGTAAAACGTGCACTTCGCATACGCGTGATCTACAGAATTGAACTCATCGACATGCAAGACAGACTGGTTCTTCTGAAAATCAGGTGTGAAGCGGGAACCTATATCAGATCGGTCTGTGTCCACATCGGCAATGTCCTTGGGTGCGGCGGTCAGATGATCGAACTGCGAAGAACAAAATCCGGAGGATTTTCATGCGACGAGGCACACACCCTTCATGAAATCCGCGATGCAGTGGAACTGAAAGATGAAGCAGCACTTTCGGCTATGATTCTCCCTCCAGAGCAGGCAATTGGGGACATCCCTAAGATAGTGATTCGGGACAAAGCGGCAAAGGCCGTGGCAAATGGGGCGATGCTTGCCGGAGTCGGCGCCATATCGGTGGAAAAATTTTCACGCGGACAGAGTGTTGCTCTGATAACACAAAGCGGAAAACTGATCGCTCTTGCCGAATCTCTTTTTGATTCCGACAAAATCATCTGCGGGAACCCCGGTCTGATTGCGAAATCCACACGTGTTTTCGCCAACCCCAACTCAGTAACTTAATAAAGGCAGAGAACACATCTTTTATGCTAGTTTTTAGGCTGAGGTAGTCTAGCGGTAGGGCGCGGGCCTGGAAAGCCCGTGAGGCGAAAGTCTCTCGGGAGTTCAAATCTCCCCCTCAGCGTTTTGAAAAAAAAGTCCTATTCTTGAATCACATCTGTTAATTATTCCCTTTCTGACTGCTTTTCATGGGTTTGTGTAACGACGTTACATCCCAAACGCATATTACAGGATGATGAGTGTGTGAGAAGGTGAATTCCCTTCCAATCACTTCCGAATGCGATAGGCAGCTAGGAGTGCGATAGCCGCAAGCGGGATCACCAATCCAGGGGCTGTCTGCGTCGCTGAGGTTTCAGTAGGTCCCGCCTGCGATTTGAGCCAGTCAACCGCATAGGTGAGCTGGACATCTTCACCGGCCATGGCCCGTGCCAAGGTGTCCTCATTAAGTGGAACCCGCACCGTTGGGGCAATGCCGCCGATCATCGATGCATTGCTATCAACCTGAATCCTGCCGTTCGCGTCGAGCGATGCCCCCTGTGGGAAAGCCGCAATCATATCAAGTGGGAGAGACGGACCAAACGACTCGATGCCGAAAGCCCCGTTCGTCCCGTACCACGAGACGATCGCACCGGTCCCAGACTCCGCAAAAACCTTCGGGAGTCCCTCGCCCGAGCTGATTGTGTACGGGCTGATCATAAGGGCAACCGGGCCTGTGTAGCGATCGGGCCTTGGTTGGGTCCAGGACTCCCACAGCGGGCGGGGCTCTCCGGTGCCGGGATCGTACATCGTACCATATTCAAAGAATACTGATCGATTCACGAACCACCCGGCCAACGCTGAGGCCATATTATCATCCCCGCCCCTGTTGAACCGGAGATCGATGACGATCCCGGGAGCGTCCCGTGCAATCGCGTCCATTACTGCCTCCTTGAATGGCTGATAGGCATCAAAAGACTCTTCATAGATTGCGATATACACATAGCCTCCAGGGAGGGTTCGGACGGTCACCATATCGTTTGTAATCATCGTCTTGAGTTCTCCCGATGATCAAACCGCTCCATCGTTTACTTGGTAACCGAGGAAGATGCTTGTTCTGGCTAGGGTGTCATAGCCGTCATCTTCAGCGGTGAGGGTAACCGTCCGCATGCCTGTTGTGGAGATAAACCCAATAGTTGTCTCCGTGCCGACTGGTGCACGTGTCAGATATCGCTGCTTTTGGAGAAGGGATCCCTCCAACGTTGAAGGCTTGACAGGTCCCCAGATAATCGACGTTGTATTGATCGCCTCATCAATTGATCGATCATTCCAAGAAACCACCTCATCGCCGAACTGGAGACCGGCCTTCTCCGTGGCACTTCCCTCTGCCACATAGGTCACGATAACCTTTCCAGAATCTAATCTGCCGACGGCAAATCCATGGCCGCCTCCGATGTCAGCATACTTCGCTCCGAAATCATCCACAGAGTGTATCAGGACATGACCATCAGGGACGGCGTAAGCGAAACTGCGGAGTGCCCGGTAGTATGCCGCTTTATCTCCCTCCTTTTCTGCCGCGGCGACCTCCGGCGCATATATCTCGTAGAGGGCGTCCCAGTCGACACCGCGCCACTCGGTGAAGGCATATCGCTCATTCATATAGGCGCAGGTCTCCCTAAAGGCATCACTCCAAGACAGGTTGCTGAAGTCTGCCGGCTCTCCGGTCAGGTTGGCAGTTATGGGCGCAAAGGACGCGACAAGTTCTTCGTTGTAAGCCGTCTGATTGTTCTGTTCAAAAGGGAGGGCCGTGTCATTCCAGACCATGCCGCACGAATCGGTGTATAGCCCGGCGCAGACTGGGTTGATGAGGAGAAGAATCAAGAAGCTTGCCATCAGGAGAGAGAATAGATGAAATTGCATTATAATATACCGCGATGATCTATTTTCTCAGCCGCTATTTATGCTTTCCGTATTTTTCGCGATGGATAAGCAAGCCCTTCAGATATATACATAATTAAACCTCGCAAAAACGCCTTGGAAAGGGACGGCACTCAGAAGACTCCCTCAGCGTTCTTGTTTTAGAGTCGTTTTGCAATTGATTCTGCTGCGCCGAGCACGGCATACATATCCGGTTTTAAAATTGCTACCGGCACATCCACCATTTTTTCAATGAGTGAAGCAAGGATCGGTGCACAGATAATACCCGCCGCCCCGTCGTTTCTTGCGCGAACCGCAACGATCAAACAGTCTTCAAGAGAATTTGCCGCATATCCTTTGATCCTGTACGCCATTCCGTTTGCCTCAATCTTTACCCCCTCATTTTCATCGAGAAGAAATTTTGCTGCAATCAGGGCTATGAATTTTCCGTGATGAGGAGAAAAAACAGCGACGATTTTTTTTACCGTAGAGAGACGGGGATCCCGTTCACCGGATGCGATTTTATACAGAGTCACCGCAGGGATACCAGTTTGTTCCGAGAGCTGGCGAATGCTTAAACCTCTGCGGTCGAGCTCTTCGGACAATGCCACGCGAAAATCGGTCTCGAATATTCTCTGTTCAAACATATAAACATAGCATTGTATATTTTATGAGATAAATCCTACCATTTACTATCTAAAAATACCATTCAATAATTATCTCCTGTACTGCAAGATTTCTTTTTGTAACTTAGTATTATATTTATCATGATGAAAATCGTATTATAAAATCATGGAAGAGGTAGATACTTTGGAGATGCCTGAACACACAACCGTCTGTTTCTGTCCACTGCACGGAATTCTTGATACGATCAGTAAAAAATGGGCCCTGATGATTATTGCAGTAATAGGAAACTCGGGATATGCAGGATTTAACGAACTGAAACGCGGACTATGCAACGTCAGTTCAAAAACGCTGTCGGTAACCCTCAAAGAACTTGAGGAGAAGGACCTGATCGAAAGAAGAGTGCTGGACACGGCTCCACCGACCGTACGATATTATCTGACCGTATCCGGCTGGGAACTACGTGAACTGTTAATCCCGCTTCTCACATGGGTTATGAAAAACGGCGGACATGAGGAGGAGGGATGTCCTATCCACATTCATATGGGTGAAAAATCAATCGAACAAAAAAAAGCGGAAGAGTTTATTCTCGAAGACTAAAAATCATATCTGCTTCTTTTTCTTCGGTTCTACTTTACCATTGATGTTTTTCGGAAGAGGGATAGAAGTAACACGAATCGGCCTGTCCACATCTCTGGCGATTTTACTTCCCCTCATGTGTATGTCTGTCGTATCATCCTTTGGTCTCTTCGAACTTCCGGCCTGAATCGATCCGTCGGTTTCTTTTGGACGTTGGGTCCCCGACATGCGGATATAACCATCAGTTTCTTTCGGGCGTTGAGTCCCTGACATACGGATGTGGCCATCAGTTTCTTTTGGACGCTGGGTACCCGACATACGGATATAACCATCGGTTTCTTTTGGACGCTGCTGACCACTAATTTCTGAGATTGAACCTTCCAGAACTCCTGCCTCTGAAGCATCCGGTCTTTTCCTTGTTCCAACTGAAGGTTTTCTCTCAGCCCCATACATCTCTTTTGGCTTGTCACTGCCCCCTACATTTGCTTTGCCTGAGAGAACACTATCCTCCTTTTTCTCTCGTTTTGGGAGGGGAATGGTGTTGTCGATCTTTTCTACTTTTTTGGCGCCCCTAACGAGGATTTGAGGATCCTTTTTTTTCTGCGTCTCTTTTTTCTTGGGAGGGACGACAGTACTCGCCGGTTTTGTCGGGATGATCACCAGATCGATCTCGAAAAGATCATCAACTGGATCTGGAGTTTGTTCGATTACAACGCTTTCTTCAAACATATCTTCGTCTTCGAATTCCATGATCTCACCATCTTCCAAATCATTATCGTGATATTCGAGCACTTCAGCCAGATCGACAGTTTCATCTTCAAAAATTACTTCATCTTTTGCCATCGTCAAAAGAGGAATATCCAAACTTGTGATCTCCTCGAAACCATAGACTTTGTTCTGCTCTGATTCATAGATCGAGCGTATCTCGTCAAGCTCAGCAACACGCGGCACGTTCTGTATCCCGGCAAGAACGATGATCACTCCCACATATTTTGTAGATTTAACCGGATAATCACCGGCACGCATCTCAAGTCCCCTGATACTCCGGTCGATCCATTTGCGCACCGTCTGGAACCCCTTCATCGAGAGCTCTTTCGAGGGACCCGAGATGAGAATGAGAGCTTTATCTGCCGAGGTAAGATCGCACGGGACGGATATTTCCTCATACACCGCCTTTTTCGCAAGTTCTACGATACGAGACGTTCTAAGGTGCCCTTCGTTCAAAAGATACTCCTCGACCCGAAGTCTTTTGATGAAACTTGACCAGGCAGTTGGAAGTTTTTCCACCGCATAGCCGATCGCAACAAGGTCCATACCGGTTAACGTATTCAGGATTTCTCCGGCATCTAAAACAACCTCAGCCGATTCAACACCTTTCAGGCCGAACTCACCTGCACGAAGGAGCAGACCGATTCTGGCAGCAAGATCTTCATTGAGTCTGGCGTAGAGTTCTTCGATATTAGGTTTGGTAATCACCCCATCTTTTTCTGCGGCGAGAGAAACATCTTCGGTGATTCTCGTATACCATGTTTCATTGTCGAAGAGGATGGAGGCACTGGTAATAGCCCTTATTTCTTCAAGAGTCGCCGAAGCATGGGCGGAGACTTTGATGCCTTCATTTCTTCCGGGTAATGTCAGAATCGTAAAAACAGGATCAGGAAATGCGGCACTCAGCTGCTTGACAAAATCCGGTACAAGTTCGGCCATTCTGCCGCCGAGCCCGGCACATACGAAAATCGCATCGACTTCGTCCACCCCTGCATTCTGGAAACAGCTGGCAAGATGCCCTACATCAAAGTCCGTTCCACGATCATTAACCGCTTTTACCAGATCGATGGGTGTTAAAACGATGCGGTTCGCCACAGGAATCCCGGACATCCGATTAATAAGGTCGCGGTCGGCATCGAAAACATAAGAGCGGACGCTTTTCAAACCGCTTTTTGCATCCTGACGGGATAGCTTTTCAACGATTCGGCATCCCGCGCCTCCGACTCCTATTAACAATGCCCTCATGTATGCCTGATTGTATTATTCCCCTTGCAAAGATATAATGTTTATAGAAAAAATCAGAGAGAATCTTTTCTGCCCGATGAAGGAGGTCTTGAGTTTCGAGATTTCTTTGTTTTCCGGTTCTTTCCAGTAGTAATCAGGATAAGAATAAGAATAACAATGATCGCACCAAGTGCTGCAAGGCCAATGTATGTTGTGGGGAGAGTTTGCGAGAGCGTGATAGTTACAGCATTTTCGGAGTCAGCAAGGACAAGGTAGGTTACATCGGTTCCAGTGTATCCCTCGGCTGATGCCGAAAGAACGAGAGTCGTCCCGGGTTTCACATTCGTTGTATAGGTTCCGTTCACAGAAGTGATACCTTTCACCGTTCCATCAAAATAAACGATAGCGCCCTGAATCGGTTTTTCGTGGGCGGTCACGGAAATTGTGAGCGGCACAACTGAATAGTTGAGTTCGACAATGATGTCGGGTGTGTCAGCACTGAACTGAACCTCCTGTTCATACGAAACATACCCGTCTTTTTCTATACTTACGTCGTATGTTCCCGAGGTGTAGGTAGGAAGTTGTGCTCGGCCGTATGCATCAGAATAAGAGACGAGAACCTCATCGACATAGACCGCAGCCCCGGAAATAGGGAGTTTTTCCTCGTTGTAGATGAGAATCAAAGGCGCTGATTGGGCGTTAGTCAGAGTGATGGTTAGGGAGGTTTGGTCTATATCAATATATTGGGATGAGCTGTAGGGATCGTATGAATCAGCACTGACGGTAATTAGATGATAGGCACCTTTCCCAATGCTGACGTGAAGCAGCCCTGCGCTGTTTGTCGTACCCTCTTCTTTTCCATCTATGTTAATTGCCGCACCGGAGATTGCCGCCCCATTCTCATCCGTGATTTTTATCGAGATCGGGGTTTCCGAGACGAGATACACAGACTCGCTTCTGGGCATTGTACTGATGGTAATTGTCTTTGTCTGAGATATATATCCGGATTTAAAAACTGAGAGGGTGTAAACCCCTTCATATTCAACACCGGTGATTTGAGCGGCTCCGTTCACGTCAGTGTAGAGGGTATTGCTTACCATTCCTTTGGTAATAACAACACTTGCTCCGCTAACTGCATCGTAATTTGCGTTGTTGTCGAACACATTTACTGTGAGCGTGGTTGAGACAGCGGAGACCGTCCCACATAAAAGAAAAAGGAGGAATAATACTGCAAGATTACGCTTTATCATCATATTCATCTTTTGCGGTCAAATACTATTATTGCATCGGTTATTTTGGAATCCGTTCGAGAAGCATGCCTTCAACGAGGACAGGATAATTTGTTCGTGCCTCCTCGATTGCACACGTAAGTCGCCAGCCGCGTTCGGCATAGATGGTGAGAAGAGGCTCACCGCGTTTAACGTATTCTCCTGGTTTTTTGTGGAGGTGGAGACCCGCTCCGTGATCTACCGGAGATCCGGCAGCCCTGGCAATACTGATCAGTGCCTGATTTTTGATGGAGACAACATATCCGTCCGAGGCAGACGGGATGATAAAGGTATGCTCTCCCGTTGGGAAATCAGTTGATTTTATCTTTGGATCTCCCCCCTGGATCTCAATGATATCCAGCATTTTTTTGAGGGCTTTCCCTTTTTTGATTAAATCATACACAGCTTCAGCTCCAGCATCCGCCCCAGTTTTACCGGTCATTTCGAGTGCGATTCCTGCAATGGCAACACTTTTCTGTACAAGAGAATTAGCACCGCGTTTTCCTTCCAATATGCTGAGAGCTTCGGATACTTCAAGGTTCACGCCGATATTTCTTCCAATTGGGGATCCGCCAAAGGTGATGGCGCATTCTACCCTAATGCCAAGTCGATTTCCCAAAGTAATGAGTTCGTTTGCAAGGACACGGCCTTCTGCTTCATCAGGGATTTTTGTGCCGGGGCCAATTGGAATATCTATTACACAGGTGTCGGAACCAACAGCCATTTTCTTTGCCATAATGCTTGCAAGCATCTGGCCCCTGGCATCAATTTTCAGCGGATATTCATAGGTGACGATCATGTCGTCAGCCGGAGCGATGTTTGTTGCCCCGCCCCAAACGATAACTCCACCGGCCTTTTCGGTCATGGATTTGATTTCAGCTGCCGAGAAGGCGACCGGGGCAAGAGCCTCCATAAGATCGGCGGTTCCTCCCGCACCAGTGATTGCCCTCGAACTGGTTTTTGGGATGAGGAGGCCAGCAGACGCAATTACCGGAACAACAAGAAGCGTGATTTTATTTCCGGGAACACCTCCTATCGAGTGTTTGTCAACGACGGGTTTTTTCGTGAAGGTGATCTGCTCTCCTGAAGCTACCATTTCCCGGGTGAGATATTCAACTTCATCCATGTCAAGTCCGTTAATATAAGCCGCAGTGATGTAAGCAGTAATTTCCGAGGGAGAGAGGACGTTCGATGACATGTCGGAGATGATAGTGGCAGTCTCTTCCCGGGTAAATTTACCTCCATCCATTTTTTTTCGGATGAAGGCGATTGAGGCCGGACGGGGAGCGGCACGAACATCTATTTCGTCTCCTTTTTCTCCGGCAAGGGTTTCATTGGTTCCAAGAGATATTGTGGCAGTACCCTGACTCGTGAGCGTTTTTGTGATAGAGACAGGAGCTGCAATGCTGTGTTTTGTTTTTACTTGGGTAATGGTAACACGATCACCTTCAAGAACGCCTATCTGTCTGGCATCAGTGTCATTGAGAAGAATAACTGGTGTAGAGATATCAATCATGTCAAGTATAAGGTTCATGATGATTCTCTTTTAGTTCGTATAGGATAAGGATTTTTGTGTGGCGGGGTGTTCCGAAAGGCTCGCCCATAGCGGAGCAAGGCTTTGCCTTGCGACCAAATCGTTGATTTGCATGTGTGGATGGCTCAGAAGGAGCCGTCTTAACCGAGAAAACAGAATGTTTACGAGTGCTGGACACCCCAAAGGGGTGTCCTCAGCTAAGCAAGTCAGGGAGGGAGCGAAAGTGACCAACCATGACTTGCGCATGCGGATTGGACGCTGATTGCGTACAACGTTAGCTGAGATGAGTGTGCAGTCATCCATCATCCATCATCCGTCAAGGCTGCCGGACGAAAAATCGTGTTGACTCCACTGTTTTTATTTTCGGATTTTAAATCAACCATATATAGATTAAGAAATAAAATAAATAAATAATACAAGAGAGTATTGGCAACTCATTCTCTCAGAGAGAGAGTCTGGCTCAAAATCTTTAGTTGCATCTCTTTTTGCGAATTATATGTGATTGATGACGGATGGCATCACACATAAAATGCTTTTGAGAGATTCTGGCAGGAAATCGAGGAGGTTTTACTTATTTTAATGGTCCAATAGACATGAGTCTGTACTTGCATTACCAGAATATCAGTAAAAATTAGCGAGATATATATAGAAGATAGGAACAAATGCAAATGAGATAGACGATTCACTGTGTCGATAAAAATCTTAAAATAGATGCTAAAGCAGAGATATCGATTCATACAGCCGTGAATCAAATAATCGAGATAAACCTTATTTTTTAAAAAGCATGATTGGAAAATTTGGGGATTTGTGCCCCTGCTGGGACACAAATCTGTCTTAACCGTTAAAATTCTTTAGAAGAATTTAGTCGCGGCGGAGGACGAGAACTGCGACAGCGCCAAGGCCGGCGAGTGAAAGGAATGCACCAAAGCCTGGGGTCTTAGTCGTGGTTGCAGTTGCGGTTGCAGTTGCGGTTGCAGTTGCGGTTGCAGTTGCGGTTGCGGTTGGCTTTGCCTCAGTGATCTTAATGACGGTTGAAGTGGTGAGATCACCAGCGACTGCCTGGATAGTGTAAGAATCAACATTTAATCCGGTTGTGTCAAAGGTAACTTCCCAAGTATTAACGCCATCTGCACCTGCAACAACCTTAGTTGTCAGGGTGATAAAGGAGGCAGAGTTTACACTGCTCTTGTCAACTGCAGTGAATGCGGTTGAAAGAACATCAACATTTACAAGAGTGTCTGCTTTGAGGTTAGTGGTTCCAGAAACCTTAAGTGCAGAGCCTTTGGCAACGTCGGACACCGGGTTCATAGTCAGAGTCGGTGTTGCAACAATAAACGTAAGCTTCACATATATATCATCAATGTTCTGGCTGTCAAGTGCATCGCACAGTGCCTGTGCTGCATTTGCACTCTGGCGATCAGCAGTGTTAAACAATTCGATAGAGCACTCTGTTGGTTCACCTAAGTTGTCCAGATAGATAATGCCAAAGTACGGCTTAACGTTGAATACTTTGTCGTACATTGGATGCTGAATTACAACAAAATACTGACCTGCATCAAGAGTGCTGGTTGAAATCTTCTTGGAATAAGATCCATCATCCTCTGTGGTGATAGTTCCGGTTACGAATTTGTTTGTACCAAAGACGTAGTAAAGAAGAGAATCTGCTGCTTCTGCAGTTCCAGTGATTTTAATGTCATCTCCCTTTGCAACAGTAGAGGAAACTACAGTTGCAGTAAGGAAGGGCTGCTTCATAGCAACTGAGCAGGACTCGTAAATTGCCCCATCAAGATCTGCTGGGAATGCACCAACGTCAGATGTAACTGCATAAAATGTGTAGGTACCTGCATCATATGTGTTTGTAAGTTTGAATGAGGTTGTCCAGGTATTATCAGCTTTGACGATTACTGTTACTCTATCACCATTAGAATCATTTACCTGCTGAAGAGCTTTGTTCGAGCCTTTAATATAGAGATAAACTTTGTCAGATTCAGTGTCTGTTCCAGAGAGAGTAAGTTCAGTTCCAAGATAATACGAATCCTGACCCGGTGCAATAGTAACTACACCTTTCTCAACTGTGACTTTTGCAGTCTTTTCTGTTGTTGAAGTTGTTCCATAGAACTCTCCTGTAAACTTGTAAGACTGAGCAGTGGTACAAGAGTTGGTGTCAAGCTGGACAACAGCACTTCCGGATGCCGGAATTATTACGTTGAATTTGCTGATCCACCCTTCATCAGTAAGAATCTGAGTATAGTCTACATTTGGCTGACCTGCAAGGAGGTTAAAACCAATATTATCAACAAAAACGTTAACAACAACACCCGGGACACCACTTAAAGTTAAAAGTACAGAATTACCACGAACAATTTTGTCCTTGCTAACAGCAATACTTGAACTGGAATCTCCAACGGTGAATGTCACAGATGGGGAGTACATGTATTTATCTGGCGTGTAGATAGAGACATTGTATGGGCCAGTAGTGTTGAATTTTGCAACTGCGGACCAGGTTCCAAGAGTGACATTAGTAAGGGCAATATCAGAGAGATCTGCTGAGTCAAAGGTTTCAGAATCCGAAAAGTCCGTTGAATTGAAGTCAGATGTCTTACCACCGGATGGAGTGGTAAACTGAAGACCATATTTCAATAAGGAGGCATTTGTTACCTTTAAATCAATACGCTGATCCTGGGTAAGAGTGGTTCCTGCAATTGGAGTACCCGTACCTGCAAGATAGGCATCCAGTCTGATAGTCGGTAATGCAAGATAGACATACACAGCCGAGCTTAATGTAGTATTATTTACATAGTAACCTGCAACTGCGTTGGGATTGTTAAGGGTCTTCAATGTAGTACTACCAGGTACCGCATCTAACGCGTAAGTTGCTTTGATTACAGAGTCATAAGTCGGAACTGAGGTTCCAGTGTAGTACAAGAAATTATCATAAGATTCGAGTTCAATTCCACCAACCTGATAAAGATATCCCGTCGATGTGCTTCCAATGTCCACAGTTGTTGCTGCTGCACCTGCTCCAACAAAGAGTGTCAGTGCAAGGAAAACTGCAAGAACTGCGGCAATCATTTTAGTTGTTTTCAATTTCAATTCCTCCTAAATTAGGATTGTAAATTTGTCTGTGCATGTTTAACATGCGATACGTGATATTCGACATGCGTCGAATAAACATTCTGCAAGGGTCATACTCCGATCAACGGAATATGCTTTGATATTTGATTATGTAATATAATAGACTTTGCGGTCATGAACCCATTCTATAGCAGAAATCGACGGGAACGCGAAGCAAAAGAGGAGACACGCATCCCTGCAGGCATATCTTTATGGAGAAATAACTGTCCAATGTATTTCGACAAACGACGGGTTGTGATGAGAATAAATACGTCATCCACAATACACAGCGCACGATCGCCACTTACTACGTGCACATTAATAATTAGACGTTCTCGCAAACCTTCAGCTTGCTCAACTATGGTTACTCCCTTCGGTCGTAACCCGGTAACCCAAGCCCTTATCACCAACTGCATCCAATAATATTCGATAACCATGCCAAGTACGATCATAGTCGGCGGCTTTTTTGGCGACGAAGGGAAAGGGAAAATCGTCGCCCACATTGCACAAAAAGACAAAGCAACCATTATTGCCCGTGGCGGGGTCGGACCGAACGCAGGCCATACCATAAACGTACAAAACGAAAAATACGTTGTCCGTATGATTCCGTCTGGATTCCTCTATCCAAAAGCGGAACTCATGATCGGCAGCGGAGTTCTGGTTGACCCACGCGTCTTTGCTCACGAACTTGACATCCTCAAATGCGCTGGTCGAACAAAAATTGATGGCCGCTGCGGGATCATCGAAGAAGAACACATATCTTTGGACAAAAAAGATCCCCACCTTTCAAAAACGGTTGGATCGACCGGCTCCGGATGCGGGCCGGCAAACGCCGACCGTGTCATGAGAAAGGGCAGACTTGCACGGGACGTCCCGGAACTCGCACCATATATTACAGATGTAGCCCAAAACCTCAACGACGCGATTGAACAGGGCGACTCAGTCTTAATTGAAGGAACTCAAGGGTTCGGCATTTCCCTTTACTATGGAAATTACCCGTTCGTTACCAGCAAAGACACCTCGGCATCCCAGATGGCCGCCGATGTCGGTGTCGGACCAACCAACATCGATGATGTCGTCGTTGTCTTCAAAGCATTTCCAACACGTGTCGGCGAAGGACCTTTCCCAACCGAACTCACCCATGACCAATCGCTTGCTCTGGGAATTCAGGAGTTCGGCGCCGTAACTCACAGAGAACGCCGTATTGGAACGTGGGACGGGAAAATGGCTCGCTACTCCGCCATGATCAACGGATGCACCACCATCGCCATCACCGGTATCGATCACATTGATGAATCCGTCTACGGCGTAAGCGACTATGCAAAACTCACGCCGAAAGCACTGGCCTTCATCGACCAGATCGAAGCCGACACGGGAAAACCGGTAGGCATCATCTCGACCGGCCCTGACCAGTCGCATATCATCGACATCAGATCAGAGCTCTAATTCATGAAACGCCGGATACTTGACATCATCTGCTGCCCTGTATGTAAGGGAAAGTTTATGCTTACAGAGATGGAGGGTAATGATACAGAAATAATGGAAGGACTTTTGACATGTACTGCATGCAAACGGGTGTATCCGATCTCATCGGGGATCGCAAACCTCCTTCCGGAAGATCAGAGGTAACCAAAAATGCCAATTGTTGAAGTCCAGCTGAATCGTCTTGGAATAAATTCGCTCGAGGTCTCGACCGACTCCGTTGAGGTCAGTGCAGGCACCGCCCTACACATAAGGATCGTGAACTTCGGTGCACCCACACACGCGACGCTTCGGACCGAAGGATCGGCATATACCAATTTTACCTACGAAAACCTCTATGTCGAGGCTGAATCCGAAATCAAAGTCGACATTCTGCCTTCGGCAAACCCCGGCAGTTTCGAGATGCAGGTCATCTCAGGATACGGCATGCGGCGTTCCGGCTTTACCGTCAATGTCATCCTTCCTGAACTCGAAGAGAAAAAGGAGCCGGAGCCGGTTGAGCCAATACAGCAGAAAAGCAAACGTGCTCCTCTGACAAAGATCGGATGGAGCGTGATCCTGATCAATCTCATCGCTCCGATACTCGGCTTCATCGTACTCATCTTCTGGATACTGGCACCCGCTGCAGTCAACACCACCGCCATGGCAGTGATCCTCTACGTAATCATGCTCGCCGGAATCATCATTACATGGCGTTCGGTGCAGTAATCCTTTTTTTCGGACTGGTCATCGACCGTCTGATCGGTGATCCGCGTTCAACATATCATCCCGTGGCTCTGATTGGCAGATTCATCGGCCTTTGGGGACGCACGAACTATTATCACCCAAGAACCGAACGGTTTATTGGAATCTGCGGCTGGTTGCTGACCGTAAGTGTCGCAATACTTCCCTGTCTGCTCATTCTCCTGTATACACCGTGGTATATTTCCCTCCCGCTCTACATACTCGCCCTTGCATTCTGCATAGGCTGGCGCTCGCTCGAAGAGCATGTCGGAGCGGTCGAAACGGCCCTTACACTGGGGGAGGAAGAGGGAAGAAAAGCCGTCGGGTATCTCGTCAGCCGGGACACGAAGAACCTGACCTTCGAACAGATCAGATCCGGAGCGTATGAATCCGCAGCGGAAAATCTCGTCGACAGTATCATTGCCCCGATTTTCTGGTTCGTGGTTTTTGAACTCCTCTTCGGTATGGGAATCCTCGGAGCAGTACTATTTCGATCGGCTAACACCATGGACGCCATGCTCGGATACAAAGACGAAAGGATACGCCTTGGCTGGTTCCCGGCAAGAATGGACGACATCCTCGCCTATCTCCCGGCACGGATCACCGGAGCAGTTTTACTTCTTATCTTCCTATTGAAAGGAAGAATAAAACAGGCATGGTACATCTTCAAACATGACCGGAAATTACGGCCGGGTTTCAACGGCGGCATTCCCATGAGTCTGATCGCCGGCGGCTGCGGGGTCATGTTCGAAAAACCCGGCGTCTATCAGATAGGATATCCAGAACAGACCCTTGAAGAGGGAGGGAAAAAAATTATCAGCACGATTCGATGGTGTACGGCTATAAGTGCCGCGATCGGCATCCTCCTTCTCTTTTTGATATAAAAATTCATTACCTTTTACCCCGAATACAGTATTCATGGAGACATATCTGAAAATAATAGCGGTCATTTTTGCAGTCTGCATGGTAACGACGGGAGTTGCCCTCGGATTTGCCGGGCTGGGAATCCAAACGACCTCGGATCGGCAGGCCCAGACCCTTGAAGAATGGTTCGGCGTAGAACTCCTTACCGTTACGGCGACCGACGGAACACAGATCCCGGTCATCCGAACCGAAGAGGGTGATTACATCGATGCAGCATCTCTGATTCGGGTATACTACGGGGAGAGCAAATATGCTATAATATATACAGTGCAGGACGGCAAAATCATCAAAGAACACACATCGGTCGTCACGTTCAGCGACGGTGGAAAAGATCCGGCCAACCTCAAAAACACTCTCGCAGCATCCTGAGAAATGGCAAAACAGATCAAAGACCCGGTGCACGGATACATCGAAGTTCCAACGCCTCTTGTCCCTCTTCTAGATACGGAAGTTGTTCAGCGGCTCAGATATATCAAACAGCTCGGCTTCGTGTATCTCGTATATCCGGGAGCAAACCACACGCGTTTCGAACACTCGCTTGGAGCGATGCATCTCGCCTCCCTTCTTGCAAGGCAGCTAGATTTGAGTAAGGACGATACGCTTTTGGTCTGCACGGCCGCCCTCCTCCATGATATTGGACACGGGCCGTTCTCCCATGCAAGTGAAAAACTTCGGGCAGAGTACGGACCCTTCTCCCATGACGATATTGCACCGTTCCTAATAATGCCGGAGATCTCCGACATTCTGGATGAGAACGGCACGGATACTAAAGAAATTGCGGGGATCGTGGCGGGAAATCACCGGCTCGCCGGGGTCATACACGGCGATCTTGACGTTGACCGTATGGACTATCTTTTACGCGATGCACACTATACCGGAGTCCCGTATGGAAATCTAGATTCCGGCCGGCTTATCCAGTCCCTTGTTTTGACGGAAGACGGACTTGCCATCAAAGATTCCGGCATCCCGGCGGCTGAAACCCTTCTGATTGCGAGAACTCTCATGGCCCCTTCAGTCTATTATCATCACGTCGGCAGAATCGCAGAACAAATGTTTCTGCTTGCCGGAAGAAGTCATTTCGCCGACGAAAAACCCGACGCGTTCATGAGAATGGACGATCTTGCAGGAACCACCCTTCTTATGAACTCGCCATCAAGCGTCTCCCGCGAAATGATGCACAGGATCTGGAGAAGAGATCTCTACAAGCGGGCAGTCTATAACGGACACGAACAGTTGGACATGGACCGAGTCTCGACCCTTAGGCCGGAAGAGAAAAACCGGATGAGACGGGCAATCGCCGAAACTGCAAATGTCCCTGAAGAAAAAATCATCCTCGACATCCCCCCCATCCGAAAAGAGATGCGGATGATGGTCCAGGTACAAAACCAGCATGATCTTGTCCCATTTGAAGAGATCATCCCCCTGTTATCCATGATGAATGCAACAAGACGGGATCAGTGGCGGCTTGGTGTGTTTGCCCCGGCAGACATCCTTGAAAAGGTCGGCGACGCGGCACGAGAGGTCCTCTCCCTGCGCCGGGCAACAAAACAAGATAAACTCCCAGGTACTATAGTATAGATATGAAGAGGATCGTCGTCGGGGTGACCGGAGCATCCGGGATACTGTATGCAAAACGGTTGCTTGAGGCGCTCAAACAGGCAAAAGCCGAAGTTTTTCTCATCATCTCGGATACCGCCCGGACCGTCGCCAAACTCGAAGAGGTCGATCTGTCCGGCTACCCGGTACATTATGAGGAGAATTTAGATCTGGAAGCGGGCATCGCCAGCGGATCATTTCAGTTCGATGCGATGGTGATCGTTCCCTGCAGCATGAAAAGTCTTGCTCAGATCGCAAACGGATACTCGACAACATTGATCGCGAGAGCCGCCGATGTCTGTCTCAAAGAGAGAAGACCGCTCATCCTCGTCCCTCGGGAGACTCCGTATTCGCGGGTCCATCTCGTCAACATGCTCGCGGCCCACGATGCCGGCGCCCTGATCCTGCCCGCATCCCCTCCTCTGTATACACATCCAAAAACGCTGGACGAACTTGCAGATATGATCGCCGCACGGATCTTGGACCACGTCGGGATCGAACATACCATTGGAACACGGTGGAAAGAATGAGAGATTTTATTTTGCAGATGAAAAAAGCAGGGCTTGTCGAAGAGATCACCGACCCGATCTCTTCAGTATACGAAGCCCCGAAGCTTGCCTTCCGGACAAATAAAATGCTGGAATTTTCGAATATGGATGGTCACCGCTGTGTGATGAATACCATCTTCGACCGGGATTCGCTTTCGGTGGCATTGAATATTCCAAAGGACAGGCTTGTAAAAACACTTGCCGCCTGTACCTACGCGGGAAAAACCCGGGATGCGGGAACTCTGCAGTTTGAAAAGGCAGACCTCGCAAAGATCCCGATCATGAAGCATTTCCCAAAAGATGCAGGAAAATATCTGACATCGGGAATCGTGTTTTCGGCATGGAACGGAGTTACCAACGCCTCGATCCACCGCCTGCAGGTCCTGGATGAAACCCACCTGATCGGCAGGATCGTCGAAGGGCGTCACACCTACAAACTGATGAAGCAGGCTTTTTCCGAAGGAGAAAAACTCCCGATCGCAATAGTGATCGGACCCCATCCCGCCGAGACCTTTGCCGCATCCACCAGAGTCCCTGAAGGAAAGGAGATGAACTATGCTGCAGAAATCCTCGGAAAAGAGCTGGATCTTTTCACCTGTCCAAACGGAATTCAGGTTCCCGACGCTGAGATCATCCTTTACGGTTATCTGACCCCTGACCTCCATGAAGAAGGACCGTTCGTCGACATCAGCGGGACCTACGATCCCGTTAGGATGCAGCCCGTGCTTGAGATCGTCGGTATGCGAACGAAACCCGACTTCATCTATCACGGGATCGTTCCTGCCGGCGCAGAACACAAAATGCTCATGGGAGCTCCCTATGAGCCGAGGATCTATCAGGCAGTCTCAGGCGTCACGAACGTAAAAGATGTCTACTTAACACCGGGAGGAGCAGGATACTTCCATGCGGTCGTCCAGATCAAAAAGATGACCGACGGGGACGGGAAAAATGCCATCATGGCAGCATTCGCCGCCCACACATCGCTCAAACATGTCGTCATCGTCGATGAAGACATCAACATCTACGACCCCTCGGATGTGGAGTTCGCGATCGCAACCCGCGTCCGGGCAGACACGGATGTCATGATCATCTCAGGTGTCAGGGGATCCTCGCTCGATCCCTGCAGGATCGGAGACGGCATGAATGTTAAGGCAGGGGTGGATGCGACCATTCCTCTTGGATCAGAAGATGAGTTTATCCGTGCTGAATGGGATTGAATAATAAGGAAGTGAACAATGGAACTAGATAAATATGATCAGGCGCTACTGAACGGAGAATACGGCGAAACCAAACAAAAAATGATGGAGATCCTCCTCGCTCTTGGAAAAATCTACGAGGCAGAGAAGTTCATCGAAGTAAAAAGCGTTCAGGTATCCGGCGCCTCATTTAAAACGATCGGGGACGCAGGTCTTTCCTGGCTCAACAGCCTGTCGGGAAAAGCGGTCGTCCCGTCGTTTTTAAACCCGATCGGCATGCCGCGTGAAGAGTGGCAGAACCTTGGGATCCCGGACGAGTTCGCAAAAAAACAGCTGGAAGTCAACGCCGCATATACCCGGCTCGGGATCCGGCCGACGTGTACCTGCACCCCGTACTACTTCAACATCATCGAACGGGGGGACCATCTCGCATGGTCAGAGTCCTCGGCGGTCAGCTACGTGAATTCCGTTCTCGGGGCAAGGACCAACCGTGAAGGAGGACCCTCCGCTCTCGCGTCCGCTCTTACCGGAAAGACGCCATACTACGGTCTGCACATCGTCAGGAACCGGATCCACCAGATCGAGTTCCACATCGACGATCCGGAGGCGACAAAATCCTGGACCAATGCCCATTACGGGGCTCTCGGGATCATCGCCGGAGCGATCTCAGGAAACAGGATACCGTTTTTCACCGAAATCAGACCAAACCGCGACATGCTGAAAAGCCTTGGAGCCGCCATGGCCGCAAGCGGGGCAGTTGCCTTATATCACGTGAACGAGATCACCCCGGAGACCAGGTTCCCCTTCTTCAAAAAACATATCGAAGAGGATGAACGCGAAGTCGTCGAGATCGAAGTGTCCGAGATCGATGAGTTGTTCGGCAGTCTCGAAGCGGATGTCGTAGCTCTTGGATGTCCTCATGTCTCCGAGGAGGAGTTGGAAGAGCTTGCTTTCCTTCTGGAAAACAGACGGGTCGTGATGCCGTTCTACATCTTCGCTGCAGAAGAGATGAATGCAAAACACCCGGATCTTTGTACAAAGATCCAAAACAGCGGTGCAAAAATCGTACCCGACACCTGCATGGTCGTCTCGCCACTGATGGACAGAGCCGGAGTCGTCATGACGAACTCTGGAAAAGCCTTCACGTATCTCCCGGGAATGTGCAAAGCGACGCCGCTTTTAGGCACACTCGAGGAATGTGTCCGTGCAGGATGTGGTGAATAAATGAGTCTCTTAGATAAAATCTCCCCGTTTGAAAGAAAAGATCTTCTGATCGCCTGGCTTGTCCTCGGTGTTGCCTTTACGTTAGGCATCAACGGCGGATTTGCATTACTTACCGACTATCAAAATATAACCGTAGAAGGACTTCTGATAACCTTCCTCGTATCGCTGATCGCGGTCGGACTCTCTTTCGTGCTTCACGAACTTGCCCACAAATTCACTGCCATGAAGTTCGGTTACTGGGCAGAATTCAGAAAAAGCACGCAGATGCTGATCATCGCCGTAGTCGTTGCGGCAATTACGGGAATCGTATTTGCCGCACCCGGAGCCACGCTCATCAACACGGCCGGACGCGAGATGACCAAAAAAGAGAACGGACTTATCTCCATCGCCGGACCCCTCACAAATCTCGTCCTGATCATTCCGTTCATCATCATAATGATCATCGGGTTTATGATGTCGCCTTCGGCGGGGATCGTTCTCTTTACCCTGCCGGGATTTTTGTTCTATCTGGGATTGATCGGGTTCCAGGTCAATGCGATGCTCGCATTCTTCAACATGCTCCCGGTCGGGCCGCTTGACGGAAAAAAGATTATGAGATGGAACCCTGTCGTCTTCGGGGTAGTTATTGCCGTATCGCTTGTCCTGCTCTATCTCGCACTTGTGCCGACCGTGATTCTCTCGCTTTTTGCCTAAATGCGAACACTGACCTCACCTGAGGTCAGTGTCCTGATTTTACCGTCGACTTCAACGACAAGCCCGCCCTTGCCGTCGATTTCAACCGCCTTCGCAGAATGCCAGACATTTTTCTCGAGAAACATGATCTCTTTTCCAAGAATAAGCGATCGGGAACGGTACTCCTCGATGAAACTTTTCTCCGGGAGAGCGGCAAACATATCCAGCAGATGATTGATCAAAACGGTGGCGAACGCATTTCTCGTGAGCGGGAAATCTTTTGGAAACAGCGGACCCGCGATAGATTCGAGATCTTTTGGGAACTCTGAAGTTTTGAAGTTCACGCCGACCCCCACGATCACCGACTCGAGAGTTCCCGATTCGATATTGCTGACCGCCTCAGTTCCGATTCCGCAGATCTTTTTTCCGTTCAAGAAGATGTCATTGACCCACTTGATCCGCGGTTCAGAATCGGAAACGGATTCGATCGATCTGCAGACGGCAACACCTGCAGCAGTCGTGATCATAACCGCGTCCGAAAAGGAGATCCCAAGCCGGGCGATGATACTCAGATAGATGCCGGTGCCTTTGGGCGAGTAAAAGGATTTCCCGTATCTCCCTCTGCCGGCGGTTTGCTCCTCAGCAAGAATCACCGTTCCGTGTTTTGCTCCGGCGGCGGCCATTACTTTTGCGTCGGTGTTCGTCGAATCGGTCGAGGTTTTTACAATGACGACCGTGTCGGCATACTTCGGCAAAAGCCGGGACCGAATGCCTTCGGCCGAGAGAACATCCGAGTTCTCCAGAAGATATCCTTTGTTGGAGACTGCAGAGATAATATAGCCTTCACTCTGCAGTGTCCGAATCGCTTTCCATACCGCAGTTCTCGAAACCGATAGCTCGGAAGCGATGTGTTCCCCCGATACATATGCACCGGGATTTTTTTCCAGGATGCCAAGCACCAGGGTTTTTGTTGTCATTTTCACTCAGACTGACTGGACCTTAACCCCGCTTGATGAAAGGAAGAGGGAAATAGGGAACTCCGGCAGCTGCCGGTCGCTTGAGATCAGCATTTTGAACGCTGCTTCATTGTTGTTTGTATTGCCGAGATACGTGAGGGCCACCTCATACTGTACCTTCATTACCGTTACTTTTCCCCAGAAGATGGTCAGTGTACCTACCTGATCGGGGACATTAGTCACTGAATTGACCGAAAGCGGATAGGTGACGCCACCAAGGGAGATCATCATTGAGCCACCGGACGAAGGAGAAAGAGCAATGACCTTGTAACCGCCGATGTTCAGTTCTTTATCAAGCGGAATCCAGACATTGTAGGTCGTATCATACCCGTAGGTTTTATCAGTTCCGGCGGTTATCGTCACATCAGCAGAGATGAGAACAAAACCCGCAAATATAATGATCAGCAGGAGAATGATTCCAAAAATCTTCAGGCCCTTGTGAGATTTTTTCGGTTTTGCATCTTTTTCTGCAGCTTTCCTTGCAGCTTCTTCTGCCGCGGCTTTTCTGGCATGATCTTCTTTTACAAGTGCTTCCGCTTTCTTAAGTTCCTCAGCCTTCTTAAGTTCCTCAGCTTTTCTAAGTTCTTCAGCCTTTTTTGCTTCCTCAGCCAGTCTTATTTCCTCGGCACGCTTGAGTTCTTCCGCTTTCTTAAGTTCCTCGGCTTTTTTGATTTCCTCAGCACGCTTCAGAATTTCTTCATCAGTTAATCCATTTGGAACATCATCCATAATAATGATTCTTGGGCGGGAGGAGATGATAATACTTTTCTCAAGGCATTTGGAATAGTTTTCAGCTCGAAGACAGACAATATCTTCCGTTTTTTGCCTGCAGGTATTACTTAATATAGTATTGAGATTCTGTATATCATTATTATGATACTGCCCGGTTCACAGAAGAATGATGGTGTCTCTCCTGTGATCGGAACGATTTTTCTCGTAGCTCTTACTATCGTCCTTATCGGGATTGTAGGAGCGGCCATGGTGAGTTACGGCCTGCCGGAGCCGGCACCAATTCTTGGAATATCGATTGGTCAGCAGGGAAATATCATTACGGTTACGCATCTAACGGAGATGTGCTGCCGGCAGGAAGCTATACAATCTTCATCGACAGCGTTGATAAAACAGCAGAGTTCGGTGGAAATGTGGATTTTGGGCCAGGGGTTATTCTGTCATGGGATTCCGGAACGGCGGCAGTCGGTACGGTTTCAATCGTTTACACGAGTAAGAACGGATTCTCAACGCTTCTTGCAGAGAAGAACTTTGGTAAGGCAGGGAGTACAACCGTGAGTAGCAGCAGCAGTGGAAAGGTAGGGAAAGTTGTAGAGAGGTTCGAAGATACCTATACGATAATTACGAAAGTAGACTGGCAGACATTTCTTGATAAAGTAAATGCAAGCATAAGCGGTGTTTCATTGGGTCATGGTATTGTGTATGTTGATAACGGCGAATACTGGGTTTCTATCGATAACAAGCGTGTGTCCAAAGCAGAAGCTACTCAAAATCCATCAATCCAAGAATATATGGACATCTATCGTGACAACAGATTGATAATGATCGATCTGTCGAAAAAAAATTACACAGAGAGCGATATGGATCCAACTGATTTTAGCCAACCCTGGAAGTCAACGCCCTATCCGACAATCGGTTCTCTCTATGAGTATGAAGGAGGATTATATATGGACGCAGTCATTATCTCTAATATTATTAGGCCATCACGCGATCCGAATACTGCAGACTGGGTAAAAATAGCATATCTAAAATAATTATTTTTTTTAGCCAACAAATGGGTCTTTTTTTCAAAGTTTGATTGAGTATTGTGATTCCACAAAAATGTGATCGGATCTCGACGCCTGAACATCCGATCTGCCGACCCACTCGTAACAAGTAGCAAGCCTCAGTCGCCAGTTTCCTTTGCAAACTGGCTCCGCTGAGGTCGTCCACTTTCAGCGTCCAACCCGCTATCACAAATCTCTCGCAAGATTTGCTCAGCGGTTCACTAATTGAAGCGTCGCTTCGATTAGTAAGCCTCATTATAAATCGTGACAAATAAATAAAGAACCCATGACGGAAATTCCCAAAGAAGAGATGCTTTTAAAGTGTCCATCCACCTGTGCTGGATGCGGCTCTTTACTTGCACTCCGCTATATCCTCAAGGCTGCAGGCAAAGATACGGTCCTCGTGATACCTGCCTGCTGCAACAGTGTGATCCAGGGTGTCTATCCCTACATGCTTCACACGGTGCCCGTCTATAACATCGCATTTGCGGCCGCCGCGGCCTGTGCCTCCGGTATGAGCGAAGCTCTTCGCGCAAAAGGCGAAAAAACCAACGTCATCGTCTACGCAGGAGACGGAGGCACCGCCGACATCGGTATCCAGGCACTGTCCGGAGCCCTGGAACGTGGCGAGGACTTCCTCTATATCTGCTATGACAATGAAGCGTACGGAAATACCGGGATGCAGAGATCGGGCGCGACCCCACTTGGAGCAATAACCACTACTACCCCGAACGGAAAAACCGTCAACAAGAAAGATCTTGACAGAATCGTCGAGGCACATAACCTTCCCTATCTGGCAACGGCCTGCTCCTCGTACCCCGCCGATGTCTACAACAAAGTGAAAAAAGCCCTTTCGATTCCCGGGCCGAAGTTCATCCACATCCTTGCACCCTGCCCGCCGGGCTGGAGAATTCCATCGGAAAAGACAGTCGAGATCGGAAAGATGGCAGTCAAATCCGGGATATGGGTCCTCTGGGAAAAAGAGTACGATAAATTCACCGTCAGTGCCCCATCACGCGCCGCTATGAAACGGCCGGCACCAGTTGGCGAGTACCTCAGAGCCCAGGGAAGATTCAGAAAAGTCGATGAAAAGACCGCCGCAATCATCCAGGCGAACGTCGACAAAAACCTGAAGAAAATTGCTCTCGAAGCCGCACAATCGGAGGAAACAGAATGAGCGAACTTGTAATGTCCACCGGTAACAAAGCCGTCGCTTCAGCCGTAAAAATGGCAAAGCCGCTCGTCGTTGCCGCATACCCCATCACCCCCCAGACCGAGATCATCGAAAGCATCGCCGACTACGTCGAGTCCGGCGACCTCAAAGCACGCTACATCCCGGTCGAGTCGGAACACTCCGCAATGACAGCCTGTATCGGTGCTTCCATCACGGGAGTTAGAGTATTTACCGCGACAAGCTCGCACGGTCTTCTCTATATGCACGAGATGCTCCACTGGGCAGCAGGCGCACGCCTGCCGATCGTGATGGGCCAGGTCAACAGGACACTCGCCCCGGGATGGAACATCTGGGCCGAACACTCCGATGCCCTCTCCCAGAGAGACACCGGCTGGCTGCAGGTCTACGTATCAACCGTGCAGGAGGCATACGACGCGACCCTGATGGCATTCAGGATCGCAGAAGACAACCGCGTTCTTCTGCCGGTCATTATCAACATGGACGGATTCCTCTTGTCCCACATCATGCAGCCGTTCGAGATGACCGAGCCGGGAGATTTCATCCCGCCGCTGGAGCTCCCGCACAAAATCGACGTCAACGATCCGAAAGGTTACGGCGCAATGAGCCCGGCAAACGTCCACTACCAGTTCAGATTCGACATGGAAAAGGCCATGCGGGCATCACGCACGGTCATCGAAGAGACCGAAGCCGAGTTTGCAAAACGCTTCGGCAGAAGTTATGCGCCGGTCGAGGAATACTTCTGCGATGATGCGGATGTTATCATCATCGCGATGGGAACACTCGGGAAAGAAGCCGAGGTCGCCACCGATCTCATGAGAAAAGAGGGAGTCAAAGCCGGAGTCATGCGGATCCGCTGGTTCAGACCGTTCCCGCTCGATATGAACATCAAAGGAAAAGACCTCGTCGTGATCGACCGTGACTACTCGTTCGGCTTCGGCGGCGTTGTTGCCGGAGAAATCCAGGCAAGATATCCCGATGCGAAAATCGCAAGCGTCATTGCCGGTCTCGGCGGACAGGAAGTCACCTTCGAGGATATGGCAGAGTTCGTCCGCAGCCGCAAGATCGGAACAGAGTTCTGGTTCGGTATCCCGCAGGAGGAGCAGTAAATGTACGAGATTCGTATTCACTCACGCGGCGGTCAGGGCGGAGTAACTGCGGCCAGAATGATGGCCACCGCCGCCGTGAAAGACGGAAAATTCGCGACGGCATGTCCGTTCTACGGTGCCGAACGCCGCGGTGCTCCGATCGTTTCATTCGTCAGAATCGACGATGCGCCGGTGAGAATTTACTCCCAGATCAACAAACCCGATATGATCGTGATTCTCGACCCGACCGTGATGGACACGGTCAATGTCTTGGACGGCCTGAAAGAAGGAGGTTCGATCTTCATCAACACGCACGACGATGTTGACTTCCCGGCAAGCTTCAAGGTCTACAAGGCTGATCTTACCGGGATCGCACTCCGTGAAAACCTCGTGGTCGCCGGAAGTCCGATCGTGAACACGCCGGTTATCGGAGCTCTCGCAAAACTCGGCCTCTTCAGCCGGGAGTCGGGAGTGAAGGCGATCACCGAGACGTTTGCCGATCCAAGAAACACTGCGGCTGCAAAAGCGGCTTTTGAGGAGGTCATCGTATGAGCAGAATGCCGAAAATGACGATCAGCGTCCCCCATGAAGGGGGAGCCGGTCTTACCGGTACGTGGAGAACGTTCCGTCCGATCGTTGACCGGGAAACCTGCAACCACTGCGGGATCTGTGCAATGTTCTGCCCGGATGCGGTCATCGATCCGGACACGCTCGAGATCGATCTCGTTTACTGCAAAGGCTGCGGTATTTGTTCCAACGAATGCCCGAAAAAGTGTATAAAAATGGTCAGAGAAGAACACTGATCTTCTCTTCTTCTCTTCTTTTTTAATCCTCGAACAGAGCATCGAGCATATGTTTCGGATTTTCCAGAAAGCGTTTGGTGATCCGGTATGATTCGGTCTTGTCGTATGTTGTTTTTTGGATAGCATCCGGCGTCACCTCGAAAATATCAGCACCCGGATAGGTTATCAGAATCGGCGAGTGGGTCGCGATCAAAAACTGGGAATGCTCCTCTTCAACCAGCCGCTTGATTTCAAGCATAAGCGTCATCTGCCGCATGGGAGAAAGGGCCGATTCCGGTTCATCGAGGATATAGAGACCGTTCCCTCGAAACCGGTTCTGCACTAATGCCAGCAGACTTTCTCCGTGAGACTGATCATGCAGGGATTTGCCCCCATATCCGTCGAGATTGAGATCAAGATCCGTCACCTTTGAAGCCACATTGTAAAAACTCTCGGCACGATAGAAAAATCCGTCCTTTTCACGACCTCGGCGCGATAATGTCAGGTAGGAATGCAGATTTGACTCGGTCGATTTCGTGGCAAACGAAAAGTTTCGGGACCCGCCTTCTGCATTGAATCCTGCTGAAATGGCGATGGCCTCGAGCAGTGTTGATTTGCCCGAACCGTTTTCTCCGACAAAAAACGTTACCGGAGACTCAAACGACAGCTCGCCCATCTGCTCAAGATTTCGCACGACCGGCAGATCGGCAAGATACGAGGTGTCGTCAAAATGTTTCAACATGACCTTATGCAGATAAACGGTCCCGGACATGGTAGTATTAATAGAATCGGCAGTACGAAATATCAATCTGCCCATCAAAACCGGGCTGAAAAATCATCACAGGCGGATCACCCGGTCCGCCATGAACTCGACGACCGACGGATCGTGCGAGATAAATACGTAGGACATGCCGTTTTCCCTCTGGATATCTTTGAGCAGATGAAGGATCTGGGCCTGGACCGAGACATCGAGCGCCGAAGTCGGCTCGTCCAGAATCATCACCTTCGGGTGAACGAGCATGCCCCGGACAATCGCGACCCGCTGAGCCTGCCCTCCGGAGATCTGGTCGGGATAGCGGGATAAGATCTCGGTCTGCAGACCGGCGTGCTTGAAATGCTCCGAGAGAAGATCGTGGCGCTGTGATTTTGGTACACCCTGCAGACTCAGCACGGCAGATAACGACTGAAAGATCGTTCGAACCGGGTTGAAGGACCCCGCCGGATCCTGAAAGATCATCTGGATCGCAGGATTGGGACAGGTCAGTTCTTTTCCGGCATATTTCACGACACCGGTATTTGGGCGTTCGAGGCCTGCAAGGATCCGGGCGCAGGTACTTTTTCCGGACCCCGACAGGCCGGTAAGCCCGACGGTCTCCCCGGCAGCGATTTCCAGAGAGAAATCATTTAGTGCCGCAAACTTCCCGTATGATTTTGAAATATGCTCGGCTTCTAAAATCAGCATCGGCGGCACTTCACTCCGTCAAGCAGATCGGGGATATCCGTTCTGCACTTTTCGTCAGCGAACGCACAACGCGGATGAAAGACGCAGCCATGCGGCAGATCACTGAGTGCAGGAGAGATTCCAGGGATCGGCACAAACCCGTTCTTTGGAAGACTGCCGAGAAGACCACGAGTATACGGATGCTTCGGCGATGATAAAACGGACGTGGTCTCCCCCTCTTCGACGATCATGCCGCAGTACATGACGGCAATGCGGTTCGAAAGCCTGGAGGCCACATCCATATCATGCGTGATCAAAAGCAGACCGGTACTTTTTCCGGCAGTAACCGTGGAAAGCATCGCTTCAAGATCAGTGACATTTGCGGCGTCCAGACCGAGACTCTGCAGGACCCCCTTCGCCCGAAGCTCCGCATCCTTTTCCGAACAGAGTCCATACATCACCTGCGGTGAGATCAGCTGTTTTCCAATCTTCATCACCGGATTGAGAGCTCTTTCCGGGCTCTGAAACACCATCCCTATTTCTTGACCCCGGATCTGATCCATCTCGTTTTCAGAAAGATGCAGAAGATCCTGCCCCTGATACGAGATGCGGCCAAGCACCTCGGTCCCGGACGGAAGCAGACGTAAGACCGCCTGGGCGACCACGGACTTCCCGCACCCGGATTCGCCGACGATCGCAATACACTCGCCGGGCGCAAGGGAGAGGGAGAGATTTCGAACTGCGGGAATTTTTCCATTCGGTCCCGGGAATGAGACGGAAAGGTCACTGATCTCGAGAATGTTTTTCATAACTGCATCACCTCGCGAACACCGCGTTCATGGATAAAGGCAAGACTCGTGATCGCCAGAACCCCGAGAATGATGCACAATGCCGGAGGAAGCCACCATTACCACATGCCGCGAAGGAACCCGCTGTAGGTAAAGGCGTCCGAGATCATGCCACCCCACGAAACCGTCTTGGGATCGGAAAGCCCAAGAAACGCGAGAGATGCCTCAGAGATCATCGCCACCACCGTAACCAGAACGAACTTCGGCACGATCACCGGAAAAACCACGGGTAAGATCTCTTTGAACATGATCCGGCAATCAGAAAATCCCAGGCAGCGGGCGGCGAGAATATACTCGGATGACCGTATCTGGATGACCTTCGAACGCACGACCCGGGCAATAGATTCCCAGGACAAGAGACACAGAACAAAGATCAGAACCCACGGACTTGGGCCAAGATACGCGGCGAGAATGATCACCAGAGGGATCTTCGGGAGAATCAAAACGATATCCGTCGTTCCCAACAAAAACTCGTCCAAAGCTCCTCTTCTCCAGCCGGCAAGGAGACCGAACGCGGTCCCCACAACCACGGCAAGAAGACCGGACGCGAATCCAATCGTCAGCGTCCATCTGGCTGCATAGATCAGCAGAGAAAATATGTCCTTCCCCATATTGTCGGTTCCAAGAAGATGTTCGGCACTCGGCGCCTGATAGGTCGCACTTCGATCGCTGATCGAGTACGGGGCAAACATCCCCGGAAAGATCGCAACGATCAAGAATATCAGGATCAAAAGACCCGGAAGAATATACCGCCGGTCGAACTTCACTGATCATCACCCCGTTTCACCCTCGGATCGATGATTCCGTAGAGAATATCGGTGATCAGATTCGCACAGATTGCCATGATGGCAATCACCAGAAACAGTCCGGAAAGCACTGGATAATCCAGATTCAGAACCGCCGTGTACATGACTCTTCCAAGACCGTTGAGGGAGAAGATGATCTCGATAAATAGTGCGCCCGATAAGATGAATCCAAAGTCGATCGCAAAATGCGTAAGGATCGGCAGGATCGCGTTCTTCATCACATGACCGTAGATGATCTTTCTTCGGGGAACGCCGAGACTTTTTGCGAACAGCGGATACAACTGGTTCTTTTCCGTCAGAACCGAACCCCGCATGATGATCATGTTTCTCGCAAACACGAACAATGTGAGAGTCAAAACGGGAAGCGCCATATGATAACACACGCTGAAAAGATCCGGGGTCTCGTAGAATCCTTTGTACGGGAACCAGCCGAGCTGGTACACAAACACCGAGAAGAAGATCAAACCAAGTAAATACGGCGGGATGCAGGACACGAAGACCCCAAATCCGGTCATGACCTTCGCACGTTTTTTCTCGGTCATCCACCCGGCCCAGGTACCGGCAATGATCCCAAACGTATAGCCGATCAGCATGGAAACTCCCGTGAGAAGAAGTGTCCAGGGAAGGCGGTCCCAGATCAGATCGGCCACATTCTGATGCCTTGTATAGGAATATCCTAGATCCCCCGTGAAAAGATCCCCGATATAGATCTGAAACTGCTCGAAAAGCGGGCGGTCAAGTCCCAGTTTGACCGTGACCGAATCAAGGATCTCCTGGGTCAGATACACATCCTCTCCGACAAGGCACTGGACCGGGTCGCCGGGCATGCAGCGGGGAAGAAGAAACACGAGCAGAACGACTATCAGCAGGGATACGGCATAGCGGACGATTTTTCTGGCAAGGACCTTGTTCATACGTTTTTCGAAGTATGTATACTATTTGTCACAACAGTAAAAAAAGGGAGATTAATTGGTCGGATGAATCGAGAGGAGATTGATCTCGTTCAGGATTCCCGTTGCCTTGGAGATGTACCAGCAGTCGATCTCCGTGTTGATCGGGGTCACATCCGTACACCAGTAGAGAGCGATACCTGGCATGTTGTCCGCATAATAGTCCTGAAGAGTGGAGATCAGGGATTTGAGTTCGTCTCCGTCCGGCGTCGTGGCGATTTTCGCACAGAGTTCAAGGAATATCGGGTCGTCCACGTTCTGGAGTTTGCCTGCGCCTACGGTGTTCGAGGCGAAGTATCCGGTCGCCCAGCCTGAATCCATCATCATGCCTTTGGCGGTGATCCCGTTGTAGGCGATGTCGTATGCATGGGCATCCTTTAATTCGATCCAGGCGTTCAGATCGGAGGTGAATTTATACTCAACACTGAGTCCTGCCTTTTCGAGGTACTCTTTGATGAGTTCTCCCGCGACTTTGTCACGGGTCAGGAGAGTAACGGTGAGTGCATTGCCGTTTGTGTCCTCGCGGATCCCATCCCCGTTTACATCTTTGTAGCCTGCCGCATCGAGCATCAATTTAGCGGTTGCGAGATTTTAGATGTTGGCCGCGGTATTCTTATAATACGGAACACCGTTTGGAATGAAGCCGGAGTTTGCCGAGAGAGCATATCCCGAAGCACCGATCTCGACGAGTTCATCGTAATTCAGCGCATAGGCGATCGCTTTGCGGAATGCAAGATCGCTTCCCACATCGGAAGAGATCGTGTTGAATCCAACATAGGTCATCTTTAAGGACGGAGTCTCAACCGTGGTGAATTTATCCGAGGCGTCCAGAAGGGCAACGGATGATGCGGGGAACGAGGCGCCGTACTTCCAGTAGGTGTCGCATTCATTCCCAAGCATCGCAAGAATCGCGGCATCTTCGGTCGCGAACCAGTGAAGTTCGACGGTTCCGTAGTACGGAGCATCTCCTTTCCACTCAGGGTTCACTGCAAGGACAAGGGTCGCCGAGTTGATATCGACCGACTTTACGTAGTAGGCAGCCGAGCCGACGTAGGGTCCTGTATTGACGTACTCTTCGGGGTTATCGATAGATTCCCAGATGTGCTTTGGAACAATGTTGATCGCAACAAGATCGCCACACAGACGGTACACCGGATCGGCAAGACTGATGGTAACATCATTCCCGCTGGTCGTGATGGTGGCATTCTTTATCCATGACGGGGTTACGGCGATCTTTTCAGATGCATATTCAAGAGAAAATTTGACATCCTCTGGGGTAAGCGTTGTTCCGTCGCTCCACTGATAATTTGGATCCAGTGTAAAGGTCCAGGTTTTTCCATCAGAAGAAACGGTCCATGACTTGGCAACTGCCCCGACATAATCGCCGTTTTCATCGACCTGAATCAGGGGCGGCGTGGCGACACGCGTCATCTGGGCAAAGTTGTAGTTCCCGAAGTACGAGGCTTCGGTGATTTCGTTGGGCGTAGCGATCTTCAGCACTGCATCCTGATTGGTCTCTGAAGATGCGATGCACCCGCTGCAGAAAACAATAAGAAGCATGAGGAGAAGAACTCCTGCAGCTGCAAAGTACTTTTTCGTATGCATAGTAACTACTCTTTTCTTGGTATTGATTCTATTAATATGTTGCATATCCTATTTTACGCGATCTAAATATTAATGTTAAAAAAAATCGTATCACTCGAAACGTAAGGAAAACCCTATCTGTTTTCACTTCCCAGATTATCAATCGGGAAAATATGTACGACGCAGATAGTGAATGGCGGGAAATCACCAGAAAACAACAAAAAGTATCGAGCTATAAATCAAGCGCAGAATTCTTTTCGATCCAGCTTTTCGTGGATAAAATGATGCAGAACCTCAAAAGCGGCGGGATGGGGGCGGGTAACCGATCAGCTCGCAGCAATGAATATTCCTGCCGGATCAACCGTACTGGATATCGGCGCGGGACCCGGAACGCTTGCCGTCCCTCAGGCCGGATCGGGATGTCAGGTAACGGTGGTCGAACCGTCAAAACCCATGATTGCTGCTTTGGACCAGTACCGCCGGTTTCGAAACGTCGAAGCCGAGATTGGTGTTGTCCCGGCGGCCTGGGAAGATGTAGACTCAGGAACACTCGGCAGATACGATTACGTGATCTCCTCGTTCGCGCTGAGCGTGCCGGATCTGAAAGAAGCTCTTGGAAAGATGCATCAGGCGGCAGCAAAAGAGGTCCATATCTTCTGGTTCATGAACGATGCCGTCTGGGATGTGACCTACAGCAAACTTTGGGAAAGCCTGCACGGAGAAAAATACTGGCCAAAACCGAAGGCTGATGTGGTCTGGAACTGTCTGTATCAGATGGGAATCTATGCAGACATCACGGTCTATCCTATGAGGGATAATCGGGGATATCCTGATCTGAAATCAGCAGTCGAGGATTATTCTGACCGTATGGATGCCCATGACGAGCGGCAAAAGACAATTATTGAAGATTATCTGCAAAACGTACTCGTGAAAAGGGAGGATGGGAATCTTGGATTCCCGGAAGAAGGGCTGTATGCACATATATCATGGAGGGTCTGAAGGCCCTTTCTATTTTCACTCTTCGTCCAAAACCGCATCTTCGGATTGCTTTCACTTTCAGACATTCTTGGGGTGCAGAGTTTTTCTGCGATCGTTTTGAACATGTCCGTCTCCACACCCTTTACGTTGATGCCTTTTCTATGGATGGTGAGAGCCTGTTCACCGGGACATGCATACACGCAGGCACCGCAGAGAATACAGAGATCCTGATTTACGGCAACATGGAGCGTTTTGGAACTCTTGCCCTTCCCTTTTTTCTTTCCCTTCTCCGTTTTGGGTGCGGGAACAAAGAATGCACGGCACGGACATACGTCCACACAGACAGTGCATCCTTCCTGACACTTTCCCATCTCCACGGTTATCTCGCCTTCGAAGAACTTCGTAACGACAACACATCGGACGGACAGATCTCATCACACCACCGGCATGCCACGCAGTTATCTTTGTTGATCGCGACTTTTCCCGGAAGGACCGGAGCTTTGGTCAGTTTACGGGTGACTTCAAGGATCGCCTTTTCCGGACAGGCGGCAACGCAAACACCGCAGGCGTCACAAAGCGATTTTTCCCACTTGATCTCTCCCGACTGACTATCACATTTGATTCCGCTTTTTTCTGCAGGACAGCCCGCCGGACCAAACAACATCTTCTCAGCATCGAACACGCGGTGTTTGATCGTAAGGGCCGGGCAAAGTGAAGCACAGACGCCGCAGACCGTACACTTATGCAGGCAGATGACCATCGTGATATTCGCTGTCAGAGCGGACTGACGTTTTGCCCCGGCCGGATCCTGACCCTCAAAGACCGGGACATTGCGAACGATCGCATTCCCTCCAGAATCTCTGTAGGTTTTAATCCAAATTATAGGAAGACCGGAAGTTTACTCTTTGAACACGTTCTCAAAGATCATATCCGAACCGGTTGCATGCAGACGGGCACGCTCATCAGCTTCTTCGGCGAAGGCAAGGACCGGAAGCTCCATGTCAACACCCGGCTTGTGACCGAACATTTTCTCAAGTTCGACCTGCTGGGCGTGCATGAAGAGCGAGTTCGGAATGTTCATCGGGCAGACATCGGTACACTGACCACAGTTCACACAGGAATCTGCGATATGGGCGAATCTGATCAGCTGGAACATGAAGTCCGGCGGAAGTCTTCCCGGCGGAACCAGATAGGGCTTTTTCGTTGAACACTCAACACAGTAACAAATCGGGCAGCTTTCAATACAGCCGTAACATTTGATGCAGCGGCTGGTTTCGGCCATGATATAGGTAAGGCGGCCGCCGGTACCTTCACCGATCGCGGCAAACTGCTTTTCCTGATTCTTCTTGCCCATCTTGATCATGACGTTCTCGATCTTGCCGCGGATCTCGAGACCTTTTGCCTCGGGTGCGCAGGTCTGAAGAACGCCAGCCTTGACGGCACCGTCGAAGACCATGGCGCCTTTATCGGAGCAGATCTCAACGAAGGTTGCTTTGCCGGCTTTGTCGCCGATAACTCCCCAGTTACCGCATACGACATCACACTGACGGGGGATCTTGGTTTCGCAGCGCTGACAGTTTGTTCTGCGGCCGAGACCTTCTTCTTCGAGTTCATCGATCGAGATGCCCTTGTGCTGACCGTCTTTGGTCATGACAATGAACTGTCCCTTGTCGATCTCCTCTTTCACTACATCATTCGGGTTGATGCCGTACTTCGATGCAATCATGTCGCGGGCAACAATTGGGGAGACGGACCCACCGCAGTTCAGACCGATCATGACGATGTTGTCGAGATTGATCTGGTTACGCTTTGCCAGTTCATACATTGCCTTCGCATCGCAGCCTTTGCAGGTTACGGCGAGTTTCATGTCTTTTGCACCGTTCAGGTACTTCTTGATGAGCTTTGGCAGGAGCAGGGTTCCGCAGTGAAGGGAACCGGCAGTCTTGGCAAGATCGGCAGAATCGGTAATGACGATCGGTTCTGCATCGAAAACGTCGAGACCTTTCTGGACGGTTAAGACACCGTCAACGATCTTGCTGTCAAGCAGATATTTGAGAATGGATGTTACGGCGCCACCGCATTCTCCCTTAATGTCGGGGACTGCGGTCCATGCGTAGAACATATCACCTTTGGCAGACATTTACTGACCCTCCTCGATCTTGGAAATTTTAATTGCACATGCTTTGTACTCCGGAATCTTACAGACCGGATCAAGTGCGTTGTGGGTAAGCAGGTTCGCTGCACATTCTGCGAAGTGGAACGGCATGAAGGTTGTTCCTTTCATGATCATGGGGCTGACGCGTGCGATTACGTTGATAGAATCACGGCGGGTCGTTGCTTTAATCAGCTCACCGTCATTGATGCCAAGTGCTCTTGCGTCCTCGTCATTGATTTCGATCCAGCCAGTCGGAACTTCTTTGTCGAGAGTCGGACTGCGGCGGGTCATCGTTCCGGTATGCCAGTGGAAAAGACAGCGTCCGGTCGTGAAGACGAACGGATACTCATCATCCGGCACTTCAGCAGGTGCTTTCCATTCTGCCGGGAAGAAGACGCCGAGTCCGTCCGGGGTCAGGAATTTTTCCTTGTGGAGGATCGGAGTGCCGGGGTCTTCCGGGGTCTTGCACGGCCAGTGGAGACCTTCGGGAGTGTCAAGACGCTCGTAGTTCATACCATGATACTGAGGAGTAAGGGTAGCCATTTCATCGAAGATCTCGGATGCAGACTTCCAGGCAAACTGTTTTTCGTAGCCCATCTTTGCTGCGACCATGGAGATGATCTGCCAGTCGTCGAGTGCTTCTCCCGGAGCATCCTGAGCTTTTCTCCAGCGAATCACACGGCGTTCGGTGTTGGTCTGCGTTCCATCGCGTTCCGCATAACAGACAGCCGGAAGGATGACATCAGCGTAGTCGCAGGTTTCATTGTAGAAAATATCCTGGACGACGACGAACTCGAGGTTCTCGAATGCTTCTTTCACGTGGTTGATATCCGGATCGGACATGAGCGGGTTTTCACCCATGATGTACATGCATTTGAGTTCTCCGGGGTTGTCCACGAGAACGTTCATCATGATGGTGACTTCGTATCCGTTCTGGGTCGGAGCGATGTCTTCGGGGAAGCCCCATGCATCGGCGAACTTTTTGTGCATTTCCGGATCGGTAACTTTCTGGTAACCGCTGAAGTTAACCGGAAGTGCACCCATATCGCAGGCACCCTGAACATTGTTCTGGCCGCGAAGCGGATTGACACCGGTACCGCGTTTACCGAGGTTTCCGGTAAGCATCTGAAGATTTGCCGTTGCGTGAACGTTGTCGACTCCGACAGTGTGCTGGGTAATACCCATGGAATAGATCAACGCACATCCGCCCGAGTTGGCGATCCAGTCGGCAGCGGTGTGGATATCTTCCGGCTTGAGACCGGTGACTTTGGCAACGTTCTCCAGATTGTACTTCTCCTGCATGACAAGAGCTTTGAGTTCTTCGTAGCCTTTGGTGCGTTTTTCGATGAACTCTTTGTCTTCCCATCCGTTCTCGATGATGACATGCATCAGACCGTTAAGGAGAGCTACATCGGATCCGGAGTGGAACTGCAAAAAGAGATCTGCCGGACTGGCGGTGATCGTGCGTCTCGGATCGGCATAGATATAGCGGGCGCCATTTGCTTTTGCCATATATTCGCGGCGTCCGATCAGCGGGTGCTGCTCGAAAGTGTTGGAACCGATGATGAAAATACACTTAGACTCGGCAATATCGGGGATACTGTTGGTCATTGCACCAGACCCAAACGAGCCTGCAAGACCGGCAACTGTGGAAGAGTGACACAGACGTGCACATTGGTCGATATGATTGGTCTTCAAAACACCACGGGCAAATTTCATCATGGCATAGTTATCTTCGTTGGACACACGGGCAGACGAAAGAGCACACCGCTCTGATGGTTTATATTTCTTCAGATTCTCTGCAATGAAGCTGGTTGCCTCATCCCAGGAAACAGGCACGAGTTTGCCGTCTTTGCGAATCTGGGGCGTAGTCAGTCTGTCGGGAGAGTTGATGAACTCGTTGGCATACATGCCTTTCGGACAGAGTTTTCCTTCGTTAACAGGTGAACGGGTGTACGGGGAAACGCCCACGACTTTTCCGTCACTTACAACGAGGTTAAAAGAGCAGCCGGTACCACAATACGGACAAGTGCTCTGAATATACTTCAAATCAGCCATGCTTGGTAAACCTCATATAGGTAAGTTTCTTAAAATCCGGGTATATTAATTAGCAGTATTGTAAAACACTTATCATAATAATTAAACAATGTTAGTTTACAAAGTGTCATTAATTGCTGCAAAATAGCATTTTATATTTACAAAATAAATATGGAAATCTTTTTTAAATTAACATGAAATTAAACCATTAAAAGCCCCAGTTTGCCAATACGCGCAAGCATTTCGGGTATTTCATTTTTTTGAGAGAAAACGCATGCGAGCTTATAATTACATTTCAGCCGTTCTTTGAGGTCCTTTCCAATTTTTTGATTAATAATGGTGGTTGGTGGCGTGCGCAGGTTTTTTAGCATCTTTCTTGAGTTTTTTCTGAAAAATTGGAGAATCAAAGATATTTTATACTCGTCAGTTGCAAAGGTAAGATAATGCCCGGACCGTTGTTAACTGATCGCCAGAAGATGGTGATCCAATTCCGAAAGGAGGGAATGACTCAACAGGAAATCGCGGATGAACTCAAGACCACCCGCTCAAACATTAGTCTTATCGAGAAATCGGCAAACGATAACATTAGGCTTGCAAAAGAGGCGCTGGATTACCTCTATTCACTTGAGGCGACCCTCGTCTGTACGCTGTCTGCCGGAAGCGAGCTCACACAGGAAATTTTTTTGATCTACAAAGCCGCACGCCAGACCGGCATCAAAGTCCAGTACGATACCGGCGCACTGATGAACCGGATCATGACGGCCGTACCGGAAAAGATCTCCGACGGTACAATCAGAGAGGACATCAATGTCTATCTAAATCTCACCGGGATAATATATATATACTAACCTGTTTTCACTGAGTGAAGAGGGCAAACTTTCCTTATTTTGAATATTTTTTTCGAATATCGATACCAAAATATGCGCCATTCAATTTTTCAGAGAGATTGCATCCGGGAAATTGGTGAATTGTGTTTGAAGCGGACATTCAGAATATTTATAATGATTTTTTCAAACAATATTCAAAAATATAAATTTAAACTTTAAAAACACATGCAATATTCATCCATGATATCATGTTAAATAAACTTAATTGATTAAATTGACACCATACTGATTTTTATGGGATGCCCCAGATACGTAAATCCGTATGAAAAAATTACTAAGTGTGTTTGGTGTTTTTCTCATTCTGCTCGCCATCATCTGCGCTGCAGGGTGTGTCAGTACACAACAGCAGGAACCTACCCAGCTGAAAATCGCGACAACAACATCGCTGTATGATACCGGACTCCTTGACGCGGTCCAGGATTACTATCTTAAAAACTACAATGTTGATCTTCTTATCACATCGCAGGGAACCGGAAAAGCAATTGCCTCGGCAAAGAACGGGGATGTCGATGTCTTACTCGTCCACTCCCCCTCACAGGAAGCAGCCTTTATCGACGAGGGTTATGGTGTGAACCACAGAGGTATTGCATACAACTACTTCATCATCGTCGGCCCGGCCGATGATCCGGGAAGAATTGCAGGCATGACCCCCGAAGAAGGCGTTGCCATACTCAAAGAACTTGGAGATGCAGGAACCGAAGGAATCATCTTCGTATCCCGCGGAGACAACTCGGGAACCCACTCTGCAGAGAAAAACATCTGGAAGTCTGCCGGATTCAACTACACGGCCCAGATCACCGGATGCGGACCATGGTACAAAGAAACAGGTGCAGGAATGGGAGACTCCCTGACCACTGCCGGCCAGCTTGGTGCCTACATCCTCACTGACGAAGCAACCTATCTCACCTACAAGAAGAACAATAACCTCCCGCTCGAAGTAATCATCGATGAGGGAGCTTCCCTTCTGAACAGATACAGTATCATGACCATTTCCCCGGCGAAATATCCAGATACCAATGTGAAAGACGCAACCGATTTCACCAACTGGCTCATCTCTGAAGAAGGTCAGAACTTTATCGGCGCATACGGTGTCGAAGTCTACGGCAAACCACTCTTCACACCGATGAGCACCTTGAACGACAGCACTCTTCCGCCGTTCAACATTGACTGTAAGACCCCTTAGTCGTCCCGACTGCATAAAACAGTCATCCAATTTTTTTATCATATCTGACGCAGGAAAACTATACATGGGAGAGATAACCGACGGGTTTCTGGAAGCGATAACGCTCATCGTCACGCTGAACCCGGAGATCATGGAGATCGCCGACAGAAGTCTGTACGTTTCATCGCTCGCGACAATTGCCGCCGCCTTGATAGCGATCCCGCTCGGCGCCGTTATCTACTACTATGATTTTCGCGGAAAACGATCCGTCATCAATATCGTCCAGACCTTGTATGCTCTGCCGACCGTGATTGTCGGATTACTGGTGTATCTCCTCGTATCGAATTCGGGACCTTTCGGGTACTTAAAACTCCTGTACACGGTCAATGCAATGATCATTGCACAGGTCATTCTCGTTTCGCCCTTAATCGTGGGATTGACCATAGCCGCACTTTCCGGCCTGGACAAAGAGATGAAATTCACCACCATGGCACTCAATGCACGGGCATACCGGGCAATGCTGACCCTGGTTCGCGAAACAAAATTCGCTATTTTATCGGCAGTCGTGCTGGCATTCGGCCGGGCGATCGCAGAAGTCGGCGCCGTTATGATGGTCGGTGGAAATATCCGGCACTTTACCCGGACCCTCACAACGGCCATCACGCTGAACACATCCATGGGAGAGTTTTCCACGTCGATCGCTCTTGGAATTATTCTCCTGACGATCGCGTTGATCGTAAACTTCGGCGTGAATTTTTTCCAGCACTATAACGGGAGGGTGAAAGATGACTGATATCATCTCGGTCCGTGACCTTTCTAAAAGCTACGGAAAAAAAGAGATCGTTCACCCGCTGAACTTCTCGGTGAAAAAAGGCGAGATCCTCGTGATCATCGGACCGTCAGGTACCGGAAAAAGCACACTTCTTCGAATGCTCGATATAATCGAACCGGCATCCGAAGGCGAGATCACGCTGTTTGGCGAGAAGGTAACAAAACACTCGGCCCACAGTCTCCGGGATCGGATGGGTATGCTTTTCCAAAAAACAGTCCTCTTTGACAGAACCGTGGAGGAAAACATCGCTCTCGGTCTGTCATACAGACATGTTCCTAAAGAAGAAAGACGAAAACGGGTAGAGAAGATTCTCGAAGAGATGGGGATGAGCGAGTATGCGAGAAGAAGAAGCCGGACTCTCTCCGGCGGAGAGGGTCAGCGGATTTCATTTGCCCGGGTCCTGGTGACAAAACCGGAGATCCTTTTCCTCGATGAGCCGACGGCAAATCTCGATCCCGGCGCGACGCACCTCCTTGAAGAGATGATCCTGCATGAAAACCGGGTGAATAAAACGACGATCATCATAACGACCCATGATCAGGCACAGGGTCAGCGGCTCGCCGACCGGGTTGCCGTGATGATCGACGGGTCAATCGTTCAGCTCGGCTCTGCCGATGAAGTGTTCTATCATCCCGCAAACGAGAGGGTGGCAAAGTTCGTCGGCATACAAAACCTCTTCACCGGTGTTGTCAGAAACAAAACTGCGGTTTCGGGAGGCGTCGTTTTCTGCCCTGCACCTCATGTTCCGGACGGGATCGTGCAGATTATGCTTCGCGCAGAGGATATTTTCCTCTCGAAAAACCCGATTGACGCCGGCCATATCTCGGTTCAGGGCAGAGTAGTCTCTTCAGAAAGATCGGGAGCATTCCTTCATGTCATGGTCGATGCCGGATGCATTTTTACCGTCGTCTGCCCGTTCCGGCAAACCGAGACCACCTATGTCTCCGGCGATATCGTCTGGATAGGGTGGCGGACCGATGCCGTCCACCTTGTCTAAAACGTTTTTCTTTTTTCTATGCAGAGAGAGCCGCATGCAAATGAGAAGAGAACCCGCCGGCCCTGGGAAGGGAATTTTTCGTCCCACTCCAAACTATAATCTATCTCAACCGCAAATACTATAGAGATTTTATGCGCATACCAATAAAAGACGTGACCCCTGAAATTGGGCATGCACGCATTGCAGGCTGGGTCCACGAAGAACGTGACCTTGGAGGACTCACCTTCCTTCTTGTTCGCGACAGAACCGGGATCCTTCAGGTCACCATTCCGAAAAAGAAAGTCACCCCCGAAGTACTCGCCACCGTCAAAGAAGCGACCCGCGAGTCCGTCATCGAATGCGAAGGCGTTGTCAAAGCAACCGAGAAAGCACCCGGAGGACGCGAACTCGTCCCCGACACGCTCCGCGTCGTTTCCCGTGCCGAGACCCCTCTCCCGCTCGACGTCTCGGAAAAAGTTCCCGCAGAACTCGATACCCGGCTCGACAACCGGTACCTTGATCTCAGAAAACCCCGCATCAACGCTATTTTCCAGATAAGAAACGCCTGTCTTCGCGCCATCAGCGAATACCTCTGGGACAACGGATTCACCCAGGTCCAGACCCCAAAGATCGTGGCTGCCGCAACTGAAGGAGGAACCGAACTCTTCCCGCTCGCCTACTTCGACAAAGAGGCATTCTTAAACCAGTCTCCCCAGCTCTACAAACAGATGCTGATGAGCGCCGGGTTCGACAGAGTTTTCGAGATCGGTGCGATCTTCCGTGCAGAAGAACACAACACCGTTCGTCACTTAAATGAAGCCACTTCGATCGATATCGAGATGTCCTTTGCAAATGAAGAGGACGCGATGCATGTACTCGAAAACGTCGTAGCTTCGGCATACCAGTACGTCGCCGACCACTGTGGCGATGCTCTTGAGACGCTCGGAATCACCGATTTCAAGGTCCCGACCGTTCCTTTCCCGCGGATCACCTACAAAGAGGCAATCGAGATCTCCACCGCCGGCGGGGAGCCGCTCGTTTTCGGTGACGATCTTTCGACCGCTGCCGAGAGGATCGTCGGAGAGAAGATGGGAACGATGTACTTCATCACCGAATGGCCGACCTCCACGAGACCGTTCTACACCATGCTGTTCGAAGACCGCCCCGAGGTCTGCCGTGCATTCGATATGATGCACCCAAGAATGGAACTGACCTCAGGCGCTCAGCGCTGTCATATCCACTCCCTTCTCGTTGAGCAGATCAAAGCAAAAGGTCTCAACCCCGACGCATTCGAGTTCTACTTAAATCCGTTCAGATACGGTATGCCGCCCCACGCAGGCTGGGGACTCGGCGCCGAACGCCTGGTCATGACCATGCTCGATCTCCAGAATATCAGGGAAGCCGTTCTCTTCCCGCGGGACCGACACAGAGTCAGTCCATAACCCTTTTTTATGATAAAACATCTCGTTCTCTTCAAACTCAATGACCCGGCATGCTCCGAAAAAGTCCGCGATCTCCTTCTCTCCATGAAAGGGACCGTTGAACAGATCAGAGAGATCGAGGTCGGTATTGATTATGCGCACACCGAGCGGTCCTTCGATGTCGCGCTTTCAGTCATCGTGGATGATGAAGATGCCCTTCGCGGTTATGCCGAGCATCCCTATCACGCAGGCCCGGTCAAAAAATATGTTCAGAGCGTGAGCGAAAAAAGTGTGACTGCAGATTATTACATCTGATTATTCAGATCCCGTCCTCTTTTCCGAAAAGGAACACCTCTTCGATCGGACACTCGAATACGAGGGAAAGTTTGTGGGCGAGAAGGACCGAAGGATTATACAGGCCCTTCTCAAGCGAGATGATCGTTCTCGAAGAGACGGAGATGATCTCTGCAAGTTCCGCCTGGGTCATGCCCCGGGCGACCCGCAGTTCTTTGATCCGGTTCTCCATTAGAGCCTCTTGTCGTAATATATGTGCGAGCCGATGGAAAGAGCAGCGAGCAGAACGACAAGCCCACAGGCCGTAAGTGTCACATATAATTCAACGCCGATAAGAGCCGAGGCGAGTGTTAGAAAACACAATACCGGCGTAAAGATACGGACAGTGTTCCAGCCGGCACGTTCCCGGATACGGATATTGCGCTCATCATTCACTTCGATCTCCTGCATTTTCCGGATCTCGGGCGTCTCAACAGATTTTACGACGGATTTTCCAATCAGATTTCCTACGGAAAGCGCAAGTAATGCGGCACCGAACCCGTAGCAGGCTCCGTTAATGGTCGTGCTTCCCGTAAAAACAAACATTGCGAGAAGAATCAGGACAACGCCGGCGGCCAGTCCTATAGCCGATATGAGTATTTCCTTTTTCATATACTATAATGTGAAGTTTATTTCATATGAAGTTTTCTTCACACAATCGCCAAAGGGACGATGGGATATTATTAACAGGGAATAACTCTAAATAGAACCAGCCAAACGAGGTACATGTATGCCGACAAGTAAGAAACAGCTGGAAAAGTTAAACAAAGTAAAGAAAGCAAAGGCCGAAGAACTCTCGAAGCTTGCAGAATCCGGCAGCAAAGACGCAAAAAAGAAGCTCAAGAAACTCGAGAAAAAACTCAAATAATCAGCTGATCGTCCCATACGGCCCAATGAGGCGTATGGGAGACCATCTTTTTTGAATGAATGTGTGATTTTTGAAAATTGGAGATCATGCGTTTTTCAGCGCAACGATCTCCTTTACATCAACCAGTTTCCAAACCATTGTTCGTTCTTCGCCGACGATCTTATCAGGGGACTCGGTGGGTAAGTGACCCAGGGCATAGAGACTATTTTCCGAGATTTTTTTGTCTGAGATAAGCTGGACGAAGTGACTTTTTACCGCACGTTTTCTCGCATCGTCCGTCACCTCGGAGAGTTTGCCGAGCAGTGTCACGAACTTGTAGGTCGACATTTCCGGAGCGACATTTTCGATCTCGACGGATACGGCCGGATTCTGGGAGAACAGTTCCATTTTTTTGCCGTAGCGTGTCGAGAGGAAGTAGAGGTTTTTCTCGTCAAAGACGTAGAGAAACGGTGCGATGTAGGGATATTCTTTCCCTAGGAAGGCAATCCGCGATAGGACATTGTTACGGATGAGTGAGTCGTATTCGCTTTTTTGCATCTTCGGAATTTTTAATGGTGCGGACATTGGTGATCAAGCAATAGATTCTCATACGAAAAAATAAACTCTTGGTTTGCGGCAGATGAGATGGTCCCCGATCCAGAGGATTTTTATCTTACCGGGACGACCTATCATATCATGGATCTCCCCTGTATTATGCCGACGACGGTCGTCGGATCGTTTCCCTGCGTGAAAGGAACGGGAATTTCGTCTTTAATCGACCCTTACAAAAAAGCGGTGCAGTTTGCCGTAGCCGAACAGATACGGGCGGGGGTGGATATTATTTCGGACGGACAGGTGAGAGCCGATATGGTCCAGGCATTCGTCTCAAAACTGCCGGGGATTTCGGATAAGACCGTTCTTGGAAAGATCGGGGCGGCAGATAAGCCGATCACGGTCGGCGATACGAAGTATGCCCTGACAAAGACGAAATATGTGAAGGGGATCCTTACCGGACCCTGTACGCTCGCCTACGCTCTGCAGGTGGATACACCGATCTACCGGAACAAGGAAGAGGTGATGATGGATCTTGCCGCCGCTCTGCATCAGGAGGCGAAGTATCTTGCAGAGACCGGGGTTACGATCATTCAGGTGGATGAGCCGATCCTTTCAACTGGGGCGATTTCGGTTGATACGGCACGAGAGGCGCTCAAAATAATCTTCGCCGGGATCAAAACCCCGTCCTGCATCCATACGTGCGGGATGCTTGGCAAGATCGCGGATTCCTGGACGAAGCTTCCGGTGGATATTCTGGATTTCGAGTATGCGGTGTCGATGGAGAATCTGTCCGTTCTTTCGAAGAGAGATCTTGCAGGAAAAAAGATCGGCTGCGGGTGCGTGAAGAGTTCGGATCCGCATATCGAGTCGGTGAAGGAGATCGAAGAGAGGATCACGGCCTGCGTGGATGCGTTCGGGGCAGAGAATATTCTGATCGATCCGGACTGCGGTCTTCGGATGCATACCCCGGAGACGGCGTTCGAGAAGCTTGCACGGATGTGCGAAGCGACGCGGAACGTGCGGGGTGCCCTCTGATTTTTGATGACGGAAGAGGAGAGGATATTTGCAGGCAGGCTCTTTGACGCACGATCAAAGGAGCTGCGCGATCTGAAGCATACGGCCCATGTTCTCTGTCAGAAATTCAATGCGCTCGATGAATACGACGAGGGCCGTCTGCCGATCATCAAAGAGTTTATCGGAACAATCGGTGAAAATTATTATTTTCAGGGGCCGATCCAGTTCAATTACGGCTGTCATACGTTTATCGGGAAGAATTTCTTTGCGAATTTCAATACGACGATCATGGACGACGGGCGGATTTTCATCGGGGACAACGTGATGTTTGGCCCGAACGTTTCCCTTATGGCGACCTCGCATCCGCTGATCCCAAAGGAGCGGACGGCTATGCACTATGAGGACGGGCATGTTTCGATGTCCGAATACGCAGAAGAGATCCATATCGGGAATAATGTCTGGCTCGCATGCAATGTGGTTGTGCTGGGCGGGATGCATATCGGGGATAATGCGGTGATCGGAGCGGGAAGTGTCGTAACGAAGGATGTTCCGGCGGATTTTCTTGCGTTCGGGAATCCTTGCAGGCCGGTAAGGCGGATCACTGAGAAGGATTCGAAGCTGGATCTGTTGTGAAATGGCAGAAAATTGACTGATTGAGCCAGAGCGATTATATATTTCCGGAACGAAAGACCCATCATGCAGAATTCAAAAGCGCTTCTCTGGATTACCGTGATCCTTATCATCTCTGTGACCGGCATGTGGGTAATTCTCGAACCGTTTAGTGACCTAAGCGAGGCGTTTACGATGCGCCCCATTTCGGAGGATGAACTGCCGCATCATGCTGTTCTCATGAATCTGACGGAGGAGGATTTTGCGGCCCATCCGAGTCTGTATGAGTGTATGGGTAAATATGTGCATATCTATGAGCGGCCCCTGGATTATTTTAAGTTTTCAGGGGTCACCTCTCAGCAGGGGCAGGAAATTTACGGGAAGTACGGCGGGAAGATCCTTTTCTGGAACGGGACCTATTATCAGTTCCTGTTTCTTACGACCTGAGATAGAGGAGAGGAGGGAAGAAGAAAAATCGTTTGCGGGTCAAATCCCCGCATAACCGCGAGATTTCCCAAAAGAGCATTCAGGGATAGTTTTATCGTGACAGAGTGACCTATCCCTAGGTATTGGAGGGTAGATGACATTTACTGAAGATGTAGTACGGAATGCGTTTGAGAAAGTGAACGGATATTGTCAGAGCTGCGGGAAGAAGCTGATCTATGCAAACAGGGGAAATGTGGCAGGACGGGGAGGCTGGGATGCGAAACATATCAAGCCGGTGAGCGAAGGGGGAAAGGATGATGTTCGAAACTGTATGATTCTCTGTATGGACTGTCTGGAAAAACCGGGATCATCGACGCCGGAAAAGACCCCGTCCGGGAATGTCGATATTTTGAGTTTCAGCGAGAGAAGAAAGTTATTGTAAATTTTTTACTGTTTTATTTCATCATCCTTCGTGCCGTTACGTTTTTTGAGAAGGAGAACTACGCCGGTGATAAGAAATGCCAGTCCGAATAGTGCAAAGAGGTCGAATTCGAGAGACCAGGGGGTGAATATCGCCGTGCCAATGCCGCAGATCAATGCAAGAATGAGGGATTCTACACCAGATATTTTCGGGAGATAACGGTTTGACATTGTTTATGCATGATCATATTACTATAAATGTATTTTGAGTTTGCCTGGGGGTTGGTGTCAGGTCGGTTTTTGGAAAATGTGACACTGATGTTTTTGGGAGGGATCGGTGTCAGGTTTTGAAAAATGATGGTGACACCAAAAAACCGCTGATTCCAGCTTGATTTTAAAAAAATACGGGATATGACGGATTTATTATGGAGTGTCAGGTTTTTCCCAAAACTCCCAATACTATAGTATTTAGGGGTGGAATGAGGTATCTGACAATTTTCCCAGGGTTTTGAAAAAAATGTGACACCAATGTTTTTGATGGGAGTCGATCCCTATCGGGAGTTACATTTCCAGGGAGCACATTTTTTTCAAAACCCTGGGAAAATTTGTAAAATCTCTATCTAAGCCTAAATACTATAAAATGAGAGTTTTGGGAAAAATGTGCACCCTCTTTGAAAATCTCCTAAATCGGGCTATTTTTCAAAAAAGAGCGAGAATCACAGCATTATCAGGGTGCACGTAGATTTTTGAAACCTGCACCCAAAACACAAATAAAAACCGAGGGAGCAGGTCGGACCTGCACCCTGCTTTTTAGCATGCCTGAATATCCGTGTTCCCCGAGACGTACGTTTATCATACCCCAAGACGAGGAAAAGTGTATGGCACTTACGAGTATTATGATCGGTGATGTCCTCATCGACATGAGCATAGTCAGCATAGGTTTGACGATCATAGGGATCCTGATCTCGACGACGGTGGCCGTTCTGCTGTCCCGATTCCAGAAACGGTCGATTGCAGAGATGCTGAACATCCAGAACAATCTGGCAAATACCGAGTCGGCGCTGAATGCTATGATGGATCCGGAACTTCAGGCCTATCGGGATCTCGCTCCGGTGATTTCTCACTGCTATTCGACGGCATTACTGCTGCATCCGGATAAGGAGCTGAAAGGCGGTCCGCCGGCAAGCGATGTAAAAGCACGAGCCAAATGGCATCGGGAAAGGTCCGAGGAGCTTTTGAAAAAAGCCCACACGATACAGTATATGACGGAGGCAAACATCTCCTTCATCCCGGAAAAGGTCCTGCAGAGTCTGAATACTTTTATCGACGTCTGTATGAACCAGGCATTCGATTATGCGTTGGCATATATCCCGGATAAGGATGAAAAGGATGACAGTGAAGCGTCGGGTCAGTGGAGGGAGAGATGCTATGAGAGAAATGCCGAGATCAAATCAGCCTTCGAGGCGTTTCAAAGCGATCTGAAAGCGAGAATGGATGAGCTGAAGATGGGTGAGTGATTCGGGATAGATAAAATTATTTAACCGCGAATCTCCGCGAATCGCATTTTTCTTGCGTCGTCGTGCTCTGCTCCGGCTTATCGCCTTCGCAGGAATCGCACGCCGTCTGGAAAAATGCTGGGGAAAAACCCGCGTGCCGGTTTTTCAAAAAGAATATTCCCTTGATTTGTTCTTTTTTTACGAAAATGATTTGCCCCAAATACATGCATTTTGCTTCATTAGGGAGATAAATAATAAACAAGAATGTCCCTATAGATTCATATGACTAGTCGTTGTCCCCCCTCTACATTTGAAAAAGATTTACTGAACAGAAAAAAATTTGCTGATATTCTCACTGAACTCATAAAAGAGGGGGAGCCAACAACAAATGAAAATTCTTTTGTAATGGCCTTAAATTCTCCATGGGGTAGTGGAAAAACCTGTTTTATTGATATGTGGATTGATCAGATGAACAAGGATCATCCAGAATTCAATATAATCAAATATAATGCCTGGGAAAATGACGATTGTAATAATGCACTTCTTCCAATTATCTGTAGTTTTAACCAGTTGCTACCAAAATATCCTGATATAAATAAAGAAGAGATAGACAAACGAATTGTTTCAGGTATCAAAACAGTGGCTTCGGGTGTCCTAAAAATTGGAGCATCAGTTATTGTTGGTTCTGAAGTTGTGCAACTTGCAGATAAATTCTATAATGTTGTAACTACTCCAACACCAGAAGATATCAATGCAAAGTATAAGAACTTAAATCAAGAAAAGGAGGCATTCAAAAAACTTATTGGGAGCTTTGTTCCAGATGGTGGAAAACTTTTGATATTTATTGATGAACTTGATCGTTGCCGTCCGACATATGCTATAGAAACTTTAGAAGTGGTAAAACACTTTTTTGATATTGATGGTGTTGTGTTTGTATTTTCTGTAGACATAACACAGTTAAGCCATTCAATAAAAAATATTTATGGTGCTATTGATAGCGTTGGATATCTTCAGCGCTTTTTTGACAGACAGATATTTTTACCACGACCACACCTGATGGATTTACTTAAAAAGAATCTTACAGTTGAAAGAAATGGAAATCCGATTTTCTTATCAGATACAGCATCAATAATATCTGAATTAACTATAATATTCTCATTTTCATTAAGGGATGTTGAGATTATTTGTAGTAACCTACGTAAATTTTATGATGATAAGGCAAAAATATCTCTGGCAATTTATCCATATAAGTCTTCAGATAGATACAAGGAATTCCGTGCAGTATATGCTTTACTTTTTGCTCTAAAATATGGTCAACCTCTCCTTTATGCAGATATCGTAAACAATGGTGTTAACCTAGAGGACGAATATGTGAAAAAACTCAAGAAAATAGGTAGTAAAGGTATTGATATGTTCCTATCAAATTACAACTCAAATATATTATCCCCTAGTAATCTTCTAGAAATGCCAATCTATGGGATATTATCTTCTGAATTAACACCCGGGGGAAGCAGTCCCGTGTCAAATATGGTAGCTACGTGTTTGATATATTGGCATGATTTTGAAGACAACTTCCAAAAGTTCCCTACAAAGTATCAATCCACAAAATTATCAGATGTTATAAGAAACAATGTGGAGTCCTCACGAATGTTTTAGATTGCACTAAAAATGAGATAAAGGAAAAACATCATACAGATGAGCACCGTATGGACACAACTTTCTGTGTGTTTCAACTGTGATATGGTGAATCTGGGAGACAATTTCTACGACGGGAGATGTGATTAGATAGTTAGGATAATGGCTAAAAGGAAAATGCTAGGAAAAAACCGACGTTCGGATTTTTCTCTAAAATTACTCTATTATTTACGCTAGATGAGAGAGTGCAATAGAAAAACCCGCACGCGGGTTTTTCCCCAGCATTTTTCCAGACGGCGTGCGATTCCTGCGTAGGCGATAAGCCGGAGCAGAGCACGACGACGCAAGAAAAATGCGATTCGCGAGAATTCGCGGAGATTCGCGGTAAATAACCTCATCCATCAACACTCATCCCACTCCCTTCCATCAGAAATAAATGATTCAATAATCTCATAGGAATAAGACCTGAGAAGATTTTCTAAAAAATAAAAATGGAATTATTGTGTTCTTCTCACAGGAAGAACGTCACATACACGATGCCTGCAAGGATCGCCGCAACGACAAGAATAGTCACGAAATCCGCCGCATGGTAGACCAGTTTTCTCCGGTGCTCGGAAGCTTTCCGGTATCCCCGCATATCGATCGTCAGACCAAGCGTATCCGCCTTCGCAAGGGAATTCAGCATCAGCGGAAGCATAACCGGGCCAAGCTGCTTCAGCTTCCCGATGATACCCCCTCCCGGGAAGTACCCGCGGGAAAGCTGAGCCTCATTGATCCTGACACCCTCTCTCTGCAGAGTCGGGATAAACCGGATAGCGATCAAAAACATCAGTGCGTAATCGCCCGGGATCCGGAGCGTGTAGAGAGCATTCACCAGATCACGCGGCTGGGTCGAAATAACCAGCAGCTGGAACGAGAAGATCAGCACCGCAAACCGGAGAGCCATCTGCACTGCGAACATGATCGCGCCCGTCGTCACCGGGAACATCCCGTTCGGCAGAAGCGTAAACAGCACATCGCCCGATGCACTCGTAAGCACCGTCAGGACGACCAGAGCAAGACCCAGAATGATCAGCAGAGGGACCTGACGGATCAGCGGCTTCAAAAGCCCGCCGATCGCCGCGAATGCCAGAACGAAAATGACCATCCCGCCCAGAAGCAGCGGATTCGACGTAAAGATCGCCGCAAACATCATACCGACCGCGAAGAAGATCTTCGTCATCGGCGACAACCGGTGAACGAACCTGTTCCCCGGGATATACTGCATAATGTCTTCCATTTCACTCACCTCCGCGGATCGCGGTTATTTTACCCGTTTCCATCTCGATGATCCGGTCCGCATATCTGCCGGCAAGAACGGGGTCGTGCGTCACCATAAGGATCGTCTTACCCTCGTTTCGCATCCCGGTCAGAACACGCATGATCTCATACGACTCCTTCGGGTCGAGACCCGTCGTCGGCTCATCCATGATAACGATCTCCTGGCCCGTTGCCAGAACACAGGCAAGAGCAAGCTTCTGGCGTTCACCGCGGCTTAAATGCCGGGGATTCATCTTGGCTTTGCCGGCAAGGCCCACGGCCGCAAGAGAGACCGCCGGCGAAGCATCGGACTTGCCGATGTTCTTCAGACCGAACTGGATCTCCTTCTCGCAGGTGTTTTCAAACAGCATCGTGTCCGGGTTCTGGAACACCAGACCGACATGCTTTGCGATCTCCGGGATCGAACGGGACGAAATATCCTCGCCCTTCAGCAGGACCGATCCCGTATCCGGACGAAGAAGACCGTTCAGGTGTTTGACGAGCGTCGTCTTGCCCGACCCGTTCTCACCAAGGATCGCCGCGATCTCGCCTTTGTAGAAGGAGACCGAGACATCGTCCAGAGCAAGGACCTCGGGGAATTTGTGCGTGACGTGCGTTGCCTCCAGCACGACTTCGTGGGTCGGAGCGGTCTTTTCGAGCGCCGGGTAGTTGGTGTTCTCGGGTTTTGGAACGCCGTCGTAGACGATCTTCCCCTCGTTCATCGTGATCATCCGGGTGGCATAGCCGATCGTCTCATCGATCATGTGTTCGATCAAAACGATCGTGTGTCCCTTCGCCGTCATGCCTTTCAGCAGGTTGTAGACCTGGCGTCTGGCGTTTTTGTCCAGCTCGGAGGTCGCCTCGTCCAGAACGAGGAGAGGGGTCTCGCGGGAAAGGGCCGCGGCCATCGCAACGCGCTGTTTCTGGCCGCCGGAGAGATTATGCGGGGCACGGTCCGTTAAGTGGCCCGTACAGGTGATCTTGTAGATCTCGTCGAGTTTCTTTCTGACCTCGTCCTCGGGCAGGTCGCGGGTCTCGAGACCGGTGAGGATCTCCTCCTCGACCGTGGTGAAGATCAGCTGGGCATCGGCATCGTCAAACACCATGCCGACCTTGGAAGAAAGATCGGTCACGTCTTTGTATTCGTCGGCGTATTTTCCGTACAGAGAAATGTTTCCAACAACCGTCCCGCCGTATGCGTGAACGAGGACGCCGGAAATCGCACGGGCAAGCGTGGTTTTTCCAGCTCCCGACGGGCCGTTGATCACAACGAACTCGCCCGGGTTTATTTTGAGCGAAACGTTGTCGAGGGCGGGCGTCTCTGCCGCCTGATAGGTGAACGTAAGTTTATCCAAGGCGACCGAATCACTCGGCGCTGCCTCGGTGTGGGTAGTTTCGATGACGGTCTTCGTCTTCTGCATGACCGAAGTCGCCGGCATCGCGATGATCTTGGCGATGATGACGTTCACGATCATGGCGCTCATAACGATCGGGATCAGGGCAATCGCGAACGCCACGACAGTTGCGACGGTCGTTTCGGTCGTGAAGAACATCACGAAGCAGGTGACGATGATGAAAGTAAAACCGCTCGCAGGAGTGGCGATCGCGGTTGAAATTGCCGGGGCAAGGCGGGTATGATCCTTTACGAGTTTATACACCGCCAAACAGACCACGGCGCCGACCGGCTCCGAGATCAGGTTTCCCAACGGAAAGATCGAGTGCGAAAAAACCGCACAGATAATTCCGGCTACAACACCTATCCCGAGAGCTTCTTTGAACTTCGGGACGACGAGGATGATCGCAAGGCAGTAGAATGCTATCGTCAGATTCGCGACGATCGCGCCCGGTACGAATAAGGAGATGTATCGGGCAATTGCCCCGACGGCAAGTAAAATGCCGACGAGTGCTATATCACGTGATTTCATGATTGAGTATCTTTTATGAGTATTGTTCGCGAAGTTCCCGTCTCAGGAGCTTCCAGCCGTTGACGCGGGGAAGGGCGTCCACCGTGATGATCCTGCGGGGGACTTTATATCCCGCAAGACGCTCTTTCGCAAATGTGCGAAGAGAGCCTTCTTTATCAGAGCTGTCCCAGCCCTTCCGCCACACGACAGCGGCGACCGGCATCTCGCCACGATGTTTGTCCGGGATCCCGAAGACCGCGATCTCGTCGACGCCTTCGTGACCGATGAGGGCCTCTTCGACCTCGGTCGGGTAGATCTTCCAGCCGGACATGACGATCATGTCCTTTTTCCGGTCGGTGAGGAAAAGCCGGAGATCTTTGTCGAGATAACCGACATCTCCGGTGAGGAACCAGCCGTCTTCGAGGAACGAGGCGGCAGTCTCTTTGGGCATATTCCAGTAGCCTTTGGCCACTGCCGGACCGCGAAGAGCGATCTCTCCAGGCATGTCGATTGGCATCTCAATCGAGGAGTCGAGCTCGTCAACGATCTTGACTTCCGAGAAACAGACCGGATGACCCATGCTCTGGAACCGGTCGGCAGATGCATAATCCTCGGGACGGATCACCGTTCCCGTACCGATGACGACAGTCTCTGAAAGACCGTAGGCGTTGATGACCGGGATGTTGTACCGGTAATAGAATTTTTTCCAGATATCGTGGTGGAGAGGGCCGCCGCCGGAGATGATCTCTCTGACGGTTGCCAGGCTCTCTTCGGTTCCCGCAGGGGCTTCGGTGAGCGAGTGGATCACCGGCGGCATGCCGGCGAGAACGGTGACTTTGTGCTCTTTGCAGAGGTCGAGGTATTTTTGATACTCGTACCTCTCCATCATAACAAAGAGAGCTCCCGCCCGCATCGTGGCGATCCCCCAGGAGAGACCCACATGACCCATCGGGTAGATGCCGAGATAGACGTCGTCCCGTTTGAAGGTCAGCACATCGCAGATGTTGTGGATGGCCGCAAGCCAGTTTCCGTGGGTGAGCATCGCTCCTTTGGGTTTGCCCGTGGTTCCTGACGTATACTGGAGCTGGCAGAGATCATCGTATTCCGTATGTTCCGGCAGAAGACGGGGCTCCCCGCGCAGAGATTCGATGTCTCCCGGCACATACGTCTTGACCGGAAGATTCCTGGCGGCGGACACGCCTTCGGCGTCGGTGATGAAGATCTTCGCCCCGGAGTTTTCAACCATATAGGCAAGTTCGCTTGGTGTATAAACGCGGTTCGTTGGAACAGCCACACAGCCGATCCTCCAGACGGCAAAGTAGGAAACGAGGTATTCGGGGCTGCTGTTCATATAAAGGAGGATACGGTCGCCTTTCACGGCACCAAGCGAGAGGAGATCGCGGCCGATCGCAGAACATATCGAAAGTATTTCGGCAGAGGTGTATGACGTGTTTCTTTCCGGACAGAAAAAGACCGGTTTTTCCAGACGGCAGGAGTTTGCATCAAGGAAGGTTGTTATATTCAACATCATTTATCACAACAATATACGTTAATGTATAATTGTATGCATTATAGGTATAAATATGCTCCCAATTGATTGGATGAACAGGGTTGCCATGAGGTGAGGCAAGAAAACATCTATCTGAATGTACGTAAATATATTGACTTATTTATGGCAGAAATACCAGAAGGAATACCCGCACCTCTGCAGTGTTCCGGCGTAATCGCCCCTCAGGTCGATGAGGGGCGGGCGCGGGAACTCGCCCGCGAGTGGCTGGAGTCGGACACAAATCCGTTCATCCCCGAAGACAAAATCAGATTCGGGAAAGCCGTCATGCTCTACTACCCCTTCTGGAGATACATCAGGGAGGATGGATGTACGGATGTGACGGTCTACAAGCCGGCCTGCGGGACGCTCCTTTCGGGTCTGCAGAATATGCATAGAGAAGATAACGAAATCGTGCCGATCCCGGAAGAGGCGAATATCCTGCCTGCCACTATTCAATCCTCTGTATATTACCCCGAGCTCCACGGTATCGCCCGTGCGGAGGAACTGATCGGGATCCCCTTATGGCTGATCAGCTACAAAGTGAAAAAATCCATTTACATGGTCGAGGTGGACGCGGCGTCCGGGAAAATCTACGAAGAGTGGCACCCGATCAAAGAGCCGGTCAACTGGAGAAAGACCGCACTGATTGCCTCCATCCCGTTAATGATCCTCTCCCTGATTGCCGTCTACTTTAGTCCGTGGCTCTTTCTTCTGGTGGCCGCGGTTCTGGTCTTTTTCCTGTATCAAAGCGAGATGCTTGGGATGATAAACCTCAAGCGCAGGGAGGGAAAAGATGGGGCTTGAACGTTCAGTTGAGGATCAGGTCGCCGAGTCCTACTACAAGGCGAAGATCACCAGAGGCGTCGCCGACCGGACATTTCGGACCTGGTTTTCGAAAGGGATCAAAGCGCCCGACCTTGCGAAGTGTGCCGAAGTCAGCGAAATGTACCTTATCTATCTGCCATTCTGGAGGTTCGTGACACAGGGAAAGGCTGTTGCCTGCGGATACTCCGAACATACCGAACAGACCGGCAACGTGATCAGGAATATCTTCGAGGAACTGATCGACGACGAGTTCATCTGGACGGAGTGTGCCTGCGATACTGGAAAATACGGCATCGAAAAACTCTGGCTTGATCCCGGAGGAGAAGTTCCATACATAAGAGGGTCGGTCGTTTCGATGGAGCCTGGAGGATCCGCGATCGAAGCAAGCAAACGGGGAAGAGAAGCGGTCCATGAAATGATCAAGACCGCTGTCGAAAAACGGATCGATACGATTACTCTGAAAAAGTCGTTCCTGATTCCAAAAGTGTTCGAACTGGTGTATGCTCCGGTCTGGATCGCGCATTACTCCTACAAGGGCGGCCACTATACGGCGATCGTGGATGCCGTACGTGGAGAGGTCCTTGGCGGCACAAGCCCGATCAATCTGACCGCACGCACCCGGATGATGATCCTTTCCCTCGCTCTTGGCGGGATCATGATCGGTTCCTCGGTCGCTATGCTCATTCATGCGGGTCCGTATCAGCTGGCCGAGATGTTCCAGATCATTCTGCTCCTGCTGGGTATTGCCATGTGCATGGCGGGCTATCCGGCATTCAAAGAGGGAAGGACTTTCGTGGCCACGGGAACGATGACGCATGTTGCATCTCTTCGTCCTGCGGTCAGAGTGCCCAAACAGCTGACCGATCAGGAGATTCTGAACCATGACTCCACCATCCTGAAGTGCCCGCTCTGTGGGGAAGAAGTGGAGCAGCCCTGGGGAGAGGTTATCACCCCCTGCAAAAAATGCTCCCACCTGCTGGACATTACCGCAGATACGGTCAAAACCGTGCCCTACGATGTTGCCAAACCCGATCTTCTGTCAAAAGTAGCGATGGAGGGCGTGAAGGCCGACTTCATTCCGTTCTGGCGGTTCGACGTTGATCTGGAAGTGACCGACAAGCTCACCGGCGGCGATACGACCACCGGCCTTCCCGATATTTCCGGGAAACGTAGCTATTATATTTGTGCGGCCGATATACCGCGGTATCTTGCCGAGCCCTGGGAGATCGATATGACGATTCGAAACCCCGAGGTCGTCGAAGTCGTTGCCGGTTATGAAGGAAATTATATGCCGATCCTGATCAACAAGAACACGGCACGGGAACTCACGGAATTTCTGTATCTGCGCTACGAGACGGAAAAACCCGGTATCCTGCAGGTCCTCAGATACGACTTCACGGTGGAAAACTCACGGATCGTCTATATTCCGTATTATAAAGAAGAGACATCATACATTCCGGGGATCTGAGAAAGCATACAGACCCTGGGTGCGGGAAAAAGGAAATATCCATTTACCCCCGCCTCATTTATGGGAGACCGTGCAGATGTGAGAGGGTTACTGTACGGTCATTACACCCAAAAGGCATTGTCGAGTAGTTTTCGTTATTTGAAGTATACACCTACATCCTTGAGACCATTTCTCATGGCGATCGTGATGACGAGCGGAGTGATCCCTTCAACGACTTTCGTCATCGCAAGAGGTCCGGCATCAAGCGGCTTCAGTTTGGAAACACTGCCGACAAGTTCCATAACGGTCTTTTTTGCTTCAGCATCGTCACCACAGACAGCGACGCTGTAATCCAGAACTTCGTCGAGTTCCATCCATTTGTTGGCTGCAACATTGTTGAATGCTGCGATGAGTTTGGTTGATGCCGGAAGCATCTTCTGGATAGCGAGTGCTGCGGAACCTTCTGCCGGTGCATCCGGAAGGAAGTATTTCTCTTTCGGGTTCCTGATCATCGGATTGATAAGAGAGATAACGATCTTGTTTTCAAAGACGGATTTGCCGATGGATTCGATCGTACTCTGAACTCTCTCGAAAGGTAACGAGATAATGATAACATCTGCGCAGCACACATCCGCATTCGTCGTGCCTGAACAGGTCGTTGCCGTACATTTTCGCTCGTTCAGAGCACATACAACACCATCTGCTGCGACGCAGGCCTTTTCCGACTCACGTGAACCAATGATCACATCGAATTTCTCGCCAAGACAGATCCGTCTTGCAAGACCTTCCCCGATGTTTCCAGTCCCTCCAATAATTCCTACTGTTTTTTTCATAAAAAGTAATCCTATTTACTTGTTTTTCGATGGGATTCCCTCCGGCAATGCAGAAAATAAAACCCGAATCGACAATTTACTCTTACTCGTTATCGCATATACCATTTTTGTCCACAAATCGAGGGACAAGGCCGCAAAAGCAGGAATATGGCCGGATATTGTATCAGTAAATATTTACCGACTTATGAGCAATACTACATATATTAGTCTTCTTTACAGCAAATTCGTATAAATTCACATAATTTATCGAGGGTGATTCTATGATAATTTTGGAAAAACCATATGTTTCCGACTTGCTGCTGGAATATCTCGCAGCAAAGAAAGTTCCCGTACTACAAAACGAATACGCAGTCTCCAACAGCAGAGGAAATGCCCTGCATTTAATAGATACCAAAGAGGCTGTAGAGAGATATCATGACGGCGAACGGATCTACACCGTATCGGAAAACGCTCTCGACTGGATTTATGCAAACCTGCCGGGAAGTGAACTTGTCCGTAAGATCGGCATCCTCAAAGACAAGGCACTGTTTCGTAAAACCGTATCCAATCTCTACCCAAATTTATTTTTCAAAGAGGTCACGCTGGAGGAACTGCGAAACGGCGATCATACACACATTCCGTACCCGGTCATTATGAAACCTTCCGTCGGATTTTTCAGCGTCGGCGTCTATGCGCTGTTCAATGAAGATGATCTGAAAAATGCGGTCCTCGACATCGAGAAAAATATCATTAAATGGGCGGCGGATTTCCCGGAAACCGTGATCGGATCGACCTTCCTTCTCGAGCAGTACATCAGGGGCTCGGAGTATGCGATCGACGCGTATTACGACACAGAAGGAAAACCGGTCATACTCAATATCTTCACCCACAGGTTTGCCTCGGAGTCCGATGTGAGAGACCGGATCTACTATACGTCAGCAGAAATCATCGGGCAGTATCTTGAGCCTTTTACCCGCTTCCTCGAACGGATCAATACTCAGCTGCATATAACCGATTTTCCGATGCATATCGAAGTCAGGGTAACAGAAGACGACGTTATCCCGATCGAATTCAATCCGCTGAGATTCGCCGGCTCCTGTTCAACCGATATCTCGTATTATGCGTACGGCATAAACACGGTCGACTACTATCTGAATCAGATTAAACCGGATTTTGCGGAGATTCTCGCCAAAAAATCCGGCAAGATTTACAGCATGATTCTGGTCGACAAGGGTGGAAAAGAAATAGACAGCGGCAGATTCGACTACAAAAAACTCTACAATGCGTTCGAACATGTCCTGGACGTCCGGAAAGTAGAGGCGCCGGAAATGGGATTGTTTGCTTTTCTGTTTACGGAGACAAGCGTCGGGAACGAACAGGAACTTGACAGGGCTCTGGTAGCCGACTTTTCGGAGTATCTGCTCGAATAATCCGATCCCGGCAGTGAGCGGCATCTAAAGGAAAAGTGAATACCCCGCCGGTGCCAAAGTTAAGGAAAGGGCACCCCAAAAAATTCATGACGAAAGGGATACAGCAGACACTGGAAAAATACTTCCACCACCAGACGTTCCGTCCCAACCAGCAGGAGATCATCGAAAAGATCGTCAGCGGGAAGGATGTACTCGCAGTGATGGCAACCGGCGGAGGAAAATCCCTCTGTTATCAGCTCCCGGCCATGATGCTCGAGGGGATGACGATCGTTATCTCTCCTTTGATCGCTTTGATGAAGGATCAGGTCGACTCTCTTTCGAACCAGGGGGTGACGGTCGAGACCTTAAACAGTCTGCAGACCTACGACGAACGGCGAAGGGTCGAGCAGGATATGCGTGACGGAAAAGTCAGGATCCTCTACGTTTCGCCCGAGAGGGCCGTAACTCCGGCATTTGCCGCAACGCTTGCAGGTTGCAAAGTCGCGCTTTTTGCCGTGGACGAGGCGCACTGCATATCGATGTGGGGTCATCAGTTCAGGCCCGATTACCGGGAGATCAAACATCTGCGGGACAAGTTCCCAAACGTTCCGGTCGCCGCTTTTACGGCAACGGCCACCCTTCGGGTACGCGAAGATATCGTAAACGAACTGAAACTGAAAGATCCTGCTGAATTTATCGGAAGTTTCGACCGGAGAAATCTCCGGTACTCGGTATTTGCCGAACCGAATGCCCAGGTACGGATGCAGAAAATTATCAGTTACGTTACCGCCCACAAAGATGACCCGGGAATTATTTACTGTTTCTCGCGGGCGAGTACCGAAGAGCTGGCGGAGCGTCTCCGAAAGGTGCATATCATGGCAAATCCGTATCATGCCGGTCTGCCGACCCCGGAAAGGAGCAGAGTTCAGGAGGGATTTCTCAATAACTCGATCAGGGTGATCTGTGCAACGGTGGCGTTCGGGATGGGGATCGACAAACCCGATGTCAGATATGTGATCCACGCCCACATGCCAAAAGACATCGAGTCCTACTATCAGGAGACAGGCAGGGCCGGCAGGGCCGGCAGAGACGGGAAAACCGGAGAGTGTCTGCTGTTCTATTCGGGCGGCGACCGGCGCAAGATCGAAAATATGCTCGAACGGGAGTTCACCGATAAGAAAAAGTCCGAGATCGCCCGGGAAAAACTGGATCAGATGTATGCCTACTGCACTGCCAAATCGTGCCGAAGACAGCTGCTCCTTTCCTACTTCGACGAAGAAATACAGCCCTGCGGGAACTGCGATACCTGCGGGGACAAAAAAATAAAACAGAGCAAGCCGGCGGGCAGTCTCACGAAGATGATCATTTTAGGGGTTCAGGATGTGGACGGCATCCTGACGACGCCTGAATTCATCTCGTTCCTTCTCGGTCTCGAACGGGCAAAGACGGTAAAACTTCAGCTGAACACGCATCCGTTGTTCGGTGCGGCGAAAGGAAGGGAGAGAGAAGAGATCGAAAAGGAAGTCAGCAGTCTTCTCAAATCCGGCAGGCTCCGTCTTGAAGGGAAAACCGTTCGAAAACTCTGTTCAGGATCTTGATCTAGGTAAGCAGATCCCGAAACTCCGCACCGGTAGTCTCGATATCGCTTTTTTTGACCACTTCAACAAGGCCTGCATATTTTTTACTCCCGGAACGCTTCTCGGCCATCCATTCTTTTGCAAACTCCCCGCTCTGAATCTCATTTAGATCTCTGTCATCTGTTCTCTGGAATCGTCCCCGATTACCCGGGCACCCCGGGTGATGCCGCCGTACCCTGCGGTTTTTGAAACGAAGTCGTGCATTTTTGAAAATCCGCCTTCGTAGATGAGATCGACGACCAGTTTCACTTCATGGGCGCACTCGGAAAAGGCAAGTTCCGGTGGATAGCCGGCTTTCACGAGGGTATCATACGCCACAGAAATCAATACCGGAAGACCGCCACAGATGACCGCCTGTTCTCCAAAGAGATCCGTCTCCGTTTCATCTCTGAATGTGGAGGCGAGAACTGCTGAGCGTGAAGAGCCGATACCTGCCGCAAACCCGATGGCCAGATTTAATGCGCGCCCCGTATGATCCTGATGAACAGCAATGAGAGAGGGAACACCCGACCCTTCCTCGTAGAGTTTTCGAACCATCGGACCTACCCCTTTCGGGGCGACCAAAACGACGTCCGTGAATTTCGGCGGAACGATGAAGCCGTAATGAATATTGAACCCGTGGGCAAAAACCAGACACTGGCCCTCTTTTAAAAACGGAGCGATATCTTTTCGATAAATATCCGCAGCGGATTCATCCGGGAAAAAAACCGCAAGAATATCGGAGCGCATAACCGCATTGCGGACGGACATGACCGGAAAACCGTCGGAAACGGCTAAATCGAAGCTTTTTCCGGGACGGTTCCCGACGATGACGGTGATCCCGCTGTCACGAAGATTTCTGGCCTGAGAACGCCCCTGAGAGCCGTAACCAAGCACGGCGACACATTTTTGAGAAATAAATTCGATATCTTCATCAGTCACGGAGTATTTTTGCATCATATATGCAGGTGTATTTGGAATCCGAATACGTATAAAATTATATACCCTCGTCCCCATACACATAGTTACACGTTGACGTGCCTCTTAAATGAAAACGGCATACTAACGAAAAAAGGACACGATATATAATGTCATTACCAGATGTGCAGTCCACCGCCCCGGATGTGAGAATCAGCCTGACGCGTGTTGGTGTGAAAAATGTCAGAAAACTTGTCGAGGTCGGCAGACCCGGGAAGACCCGGCCGGCGATCTTTATATCAGAGTTTGATGTATTCGTTGATCTTCCAAGCAGTCTGAAAGGAGCGAATCTTTCCAGAAACTTTGAAGTGATCGACGAGGTGCTCCAGCAGGCAACGAGCGGTGATGTCAAAGGTATTGAGGAAGTGTGCGGGATCGTTTCACGAAAACTTCTCGACCATCACGAATATGCCGACCGCACGGAAGTTTTTATGAGAAGTTTCTACATGATGAACCGAGAGACCCCCGTCTCGAAGACGTCATGCCAGGAAGTTATCAACGTCTATGCACACGCGATCGCCCAGAGGACGAACGGCAAACCGATCGTCAGGAAAAGTGTCGGCGCCGAAGTTACCGGTATCACCGCATGTCCGTGCGCTCAAAACATCATGAAGGATCACGCGATGCATGTGATGGAACAACTCGAGATCCCCGAAGAAAAGATCGCGGCATTCTTCAACGAGATCCCGATGGCAAGCCACAACCAGCGCGGACGCGGCTTCCTCTGTGTTGAGACGGACGGCGATATCATCGTCCCGCTCGAAAAGATCGTAACGGTTCTCAAAGAGTCGATGAGCGCAAAGATCTACGAACTCCTCAAACGCGGCGATGAGAGCTATGTCGTGATGGCGGCCCACAAGAATGCCAGATTCGTCGAAGACTGCGTTCGCGAGATGGCACGCAGAGTGGTTTCCACGTTCGGTGACCTCCCGGGGGACACCCACATCACGATCCGGCAGACCAACGAGGAAAGCATCCACCAGCATGACGCCTATGCGGAGAGAAAGGCAACCCTTGCCGAACTTCGCGAAGAGCTCAGCATATAATCACTTTTTTTTAAATCTGTTCATCCGTCTTTGTACTTAATGAAATTTTTTTCATAACCAGCAGAGATAAAGTATCAGAAAATGACCTGTTTTCACCATAATAATAAAGATAACTTTATTTACTTATGACCTATTGTGAAATGTATATATGGTTTGAACATCTAACTCTCACAAAATCAGAGGTGGAATTTCATGACCAATGACACGAAGCAAAAAATCATTTACGCCACATCCATGGCGGCAACCTATCAACCCGACTCTTTATCCAACGATAAACTGGAGGCTGCCACAAAAGGCCACGGCTCTCTGGTAATCCCCGTTTATGCAGCTGCAAACTCGATCGCAGACGACATCTTCTGTTCGCTTTCCGGAAAACAGACCAGTTGTGCGGACAAAATGACGGTGCTGGACGCAGCACTCGGTGAACTCCCGCTTGATACTGTCATCGAAAAAGCCGTGAAAGCGGCGATATATGCAGGCTCTGCCCCGGAAAACGCAGCTTTGATCGTGGCGTCCCTCTTGGGAACCGAAAGCTCGGCGCGATCGCACGCATGCATGCGGGAGGGGCAAGAACAAGCGCTCTTGCCTTGGTAACGGGAAAAACCGCGACAATCCCGACTGGGGCATCGCTCTCCAGTGCGGCGCGATCCTCGTTCAGGAGCTACAGTACATTGGTCACACCATCATCAATGTCACGGTCCCGGCGGCCGTCGGCAGTCTTTTTGCGATGGACGCAAAAACAGCAGCAAAAGAAGCAGAGAACGGAGCATATCTGACCCGTTCCATTCCCGGAGCGAAAGATAAGGCGGCTGAGGTTGCAAAACTCGCTCAGCTGATCTATGCAAAGATGGAAGAGCCGTTTCCAGAATGAGAACATTATCCATTGATCCGCGAATCGGAGGGATCAGCGGAGCTGCCTTAACAGCGGTTCTTTCTGATCTTGGCGATGTCGAAGATGTGAAAAAAACCGTTGCTGATGTTTTGTCGCGATGTGCGGGACAGGACCCTGATTTCGTAATGGACGAACTGGGTTTGTCGAGTGTAGCGCAGGAGAAGGCACATGCCATTTTTTCCGATTTGGAATCCGTATCTGCAAAGTATGATGGGAGAAAATCTGCCCTCGATCAGGCACTCAAGGAAGTTTTGTGTCCGATCGCATTACTGGATGGGATGGACCTTCTTTCCTGTCCGATCTATTCCGTACCGCCAGTTCTTGGCAACTGCTTGCCTGAAACTCTGGAGATCTGTGCCCGTCACAAAATGCCTGTAGCGGAAAGTCCCGCCGCTTTTGAACTTACAACACCTTCTGGTGCAGCGCTTCTGGCAAATCTTGCGGTCTTTCGGCAGTCTATTCCTTCTATGACTCCCGTGAAAACCGGATATGCAAAGGAGTCCGGGCTTTTGGTCGTCGAGGGAGAGATCTCCGATCTGACGGAGGAGAGGATCATCATTCTTGAGACGAACATAGACGATGTCTCCGGAGAGATCATCGGGTATGCCGTTGAGCAGCTTTTAGCCGCCGGGGCCGTCGATGTGTTCGTCACCCAGGGATTTGGCAAAAAACACCGGCCGGTATTTGTTTTATCCGTGATCACGAGTCTCGAAAAGTACCAGGATCTCGTAGAGATTTTGATGGAAGAGACGAGAACTCTTGGCGTGCGGATCAAGGAAGAGCCGAGGATCGTGGCGGACCGTGTAAGAAAGCCGTATCAGTTTATGATTTCCGGCGAGGAGTTTTCCGTGCGGGTGAAAGTATCAAAACACTGCGGACGCATCATTTCAGCAAAGCCCGAGTTCGAAGATATGAAAAAAGCTGCAAAAAAATTGCATCTGCCCTTGAAAGATGTGATGGCAGAAGTGCAGAGACAGATCCCGAAGATGATGGATACCTGAAATATTTGTTTTCAGGCATCTACTCATTCATTTGATATTTTTCGATTTTCGTGTGAATTACAGCCATTCAACTCCGACAATACGTAAGAAAAATGGAGTTACTTTTTCATAAAGAGAGGCCTTGGAGAGAGCGCGTGCCCACTAAGAGGGGAATAAACCTCATATCTGCCGATTTGACCCTCGAGTGTTATATATTTTCAATTAAGTACAATTTTATATCAATAATTTTAAAATATATGCTATTATTTGAAATCAACCTGAAATTAAGCATTTTTCTTTCCGGTAAAATAGGGAATCATTAATTAGCCCTGCAAGAAAAATTAAGATTAGCGTACTTCTGTACGTGTCATTAATCCAAAAGGACAATGGTAATATTCCTGTATAGCTGTTTGAAAACCTAAATAATTTAGGATGAGGCGAAAATATTGTCGAAAGTAGTAGAAATTTCCCCGACCACCAGACATGAAGGTCACTCCAAGCTCGTTTTAAAGGTAAACGATGAAGGCATCATCGAGCGCGGAGACTGGCTTTCTATCACACCGGTTCGTGGAGTAGAGAAACTTGCCATTGGTAAAACCTATGAGCAGGTCCCAAAGATCGCTTCCCGTGTGTGCGGTATCTGTCCGATTGCCCACACGCTTGCCGCAACTGAGGCAATGGAAGCATCGATGGGTGTTGAGATCCCAGACGACGCATACCTCCTGCGTATGATTTTACAGTGCGGTAACAGACTGCACTCTCATGCACTGCACGACATTCTTGCACTGCCTGACTTATATCTGCCAGGAACCGACATCAAGGTCAACCCCTTCAGCCCAGAAGAGCCGGTCAGATCTGTCGCAAAGCGTATCCAGACCCTTCGTATGATCGGTCAGACCGTCGGCGAGATCGTCGGTGGCGAAGCAGTACACCCGTCCAACCCCCGTGTTGGAGGTATGTACAAAAACATCACTCCCCGTGCAAAAGCTAAGATCTACGATCTTGCAAAGCAGGGACTCCAGCTTGCACGTGAACAGATGGAGTTCATGATTGCTCTGGAAGAGAACTACATGAAACGTGACTGGGCAGAAATGTGCGGCCGCGAAGTTGCCATTCCAAAAGAACTTGGTTACCACAACCAGGGCTACATGGCAGCAGCTCCGATGTACGGCAGCTCTTCCCTTGACGAGAACCCCGAGTGGGATCCTGCACGCTGGCTTGAAGTCAGACCATGGGACTGGTATATGGGCGAAGAAGAGATCACTCTCGAAGACCCTACCTACCCGGTCGGCGGAACCACCAAAGCAGGCACGAAAGCTTGGCCGCAGATGCAGGCATGCACCGGCGTACCTCTGTACGACGGACAGCCTGTTGAGGTTGGTCCCCGTGCACGTCTTGTAAAATACCAGAACTACAACCGCAAAGGTGCAATGGGATTAAACATTGCCCGTGCGATGGAGTATATGGACTGTATGTACAAGATGATTGAGGCAGTTGATGCAATTGACACCAGCGCCCCAGTTTGTGCAGATGTTATCCCTCAGGGTGACGGCGAAATCGGATGGGCAGCAAACGAAGCACCGCGTGGCTGTGATGTGCACCTTGCAAAGGTACGCAACGGCAAAGTCGAATGGTTCTCCATGCTTGTCCCGACCACCTGGAACTTCCCGGTCTGCAGCCGTGCACTTACCGGCGCACCCTGGGAACTTGCAGAAGTTATCGTCCGTGCATACGACCCCTGTGTTTCCTGCGCAACCCACATGATTGTGCTGGATGAAAACAACAAGCTCGTTGCACAGAAGCTCCTTGAGTAAGTATATACCATGGATGGACTGTTTCCAGAAATAATAATCGCCGGTGTCGGTAACGAACTCTTTGGCGACGACGGATTTGGTCCCGTTGTGATCAGAGCTTTAGCTGACTACGAACTTCCCGACAATGTAAAAGCAATGGATGTAGGCCTTGGCGGCCCTCACCTCATCTTTTCGATACTGGATCCAGAAGTCACGAAAAAACTGATCATTGTGGATGCAATGGACTTCGGGGGAAAACCCGGAGACGTCACGAAAATCCCCGCCGATCTTCTTCCTGAAGGCAGAGGAGAACGTTACATGGATGCCCATTCCGGAAATCTGCTCGATCCGATCGGCAGACTGAAAGGAAAAATGGATATTGTTATTATCGGGTGCCAGCCCGGGTATATTCCTGCTCCGGATTCAGAGGACTTTGCCCTCGAATTAACTCCGGAAGTCCAAGGAGCTGTTCCCAAAACTGTAACTGTCATCTTACAGGATTTAGAGAGCTGAAAAATGGGATTATTAGATAAACTCAAAGGCTTACTGTTCGGTAATGAGGCTGTCAGCGAGGGAAAACAGGACGCAAAGCCTGGTGCAACACCAGCTGACATAAAGGTCGAACAAAAGCCAATTATTACAAAACCAAAGGAGGAGAAGCCAGTGGCTGACAAGATTACTGTAGGACATGTACACATGAGCGGTTGTACCGGATGTCTCGTGTCCCTTGCAGATAACTACGAAGGATTACTTACAATCCTCGACAAATACGCTGACCTCGTCTACTGTCTGACTCTCGCCGATGTGCGCCACATCCCAAAAATGGATGTCGCATTAGTCGAGGGTTCCGTCTGTATCAACGACGAGTGCTCAATGGAAGAGATTTTAGAAACCCGTGAGAACGCAGCAATTGTTGTAGCTCTCGGAGGCTGTGCCTGCTACGGAAACACCACCCGTTTCTGCCGCGGCGGACAGCAGAACCAACCCCAGCATGAGGGTTTCCTGCCAATCGGCGACCTGATCAAGGTCGATGTGTACATCCCCGCATGTGCACCGACACCACAGCAGATCAGAAACGTCTGTCTTATGGCATACCTGTTACTCAAAGGAAACGACGAGCAGAAGGCACTTGCAACCGCATACCTTACCCCTCTCATGAACCTTACAGCAGCAGGAACCGAAGCATGCGGCTGCGACCTGATGACCGAAGTCATCAACCAGGGTCTCTGCTGCGGATGCGGCAGCTGCGCAGCAGCCTGCCCTGTCCGTGCAGTCACGATCCAGTACGGCAGACCGCAGATTGAGCGCGACCTCTGTATCAAATGTGGAGCATGCTACGCACAGTGCCCGAGAAGCTTCTTCAGCTTCGACGTCTGTGGACAGTATGAAGCAATCACTAACCTCATTGGAGAGGTTATGAAACCCTGAGGGTCCTGGAGGCGAAAAAAATGGAATATCTTGGACAATACAAGGCAGTCTACAAAGCCAAAGCCGGCTGTGAAGACATTCTCGCAAAGTCCCAGGACGGAGGAATCGTCACAGCAATGTTTGCCTACGCACTTGAGACAGGCATTATTGACGGAGCAATCGTCGCAGGACCAGGAGCAGAGCCGTACAAGCCTGAACCGATGATCGCCACAACGGTCGAAGAGCTCTTCGCAAGCCGTGGAACCAAATACTCAGTCTCACCGAACCTTGCACTGATCAAAGAGGCAACCCGCAGCTATGGTCTTGATAAGATCGGTATCGTCGGAACCCCATGCCAGATCCAGGCAGTGCGCAAAGCACAGCTCTACCCGATCGGTCTGCGTGACGTCCCCGACAAGATCGCCCTTGCACTCGGTATCTTCTGTATGGAAAACTTCCCCTACCAGGGACTCTTCCAGATGGTCGAAGACCACTGTGCAACCAAGATCGACAATGTCACCAAGATGGACATCGGAAAGGGCAAATTCTCCGTCTACACCGAGCGTGGTGTAAACTCACAGATCCCCTTAAAGGTTACTCACAAGTATGAGCAGCCCGGATGCCACGTCTGTCTCGACTACGTCGCAAACATGGCAGATATCTCAACCGGTTCTGTAGGAACTCCGGACGGATGGTCAACCGTCTTTGTCCGCTCCGCAGCCGGTGAGGCAGCCTTCAACAAGGCAGTCGAAGCAGGCTGGATCATTGCCGAGTCAATGGACGGCGTCAAGCCGGGTCTTGAACTCGTCGAGAAGCTTGCAACCGAGAAGATCACCAAGAACCAGAAGTACCTTGAGCACAGGCTGCATAAGGAGCACCCGGCTCTCAAACCACTGCGCAACCCGTACATCTAAACGGTGTCACCGGATTTGCAGAATGTACCCATCCTCTCGGGTACACTTTTTTTAGCGAAAATTTTTCCATACAGTGAATCACAAACGAACATCTTTTCATCTCTCAAGGATGTACCTCTTTATCATGAGCGATACCTCCGCGCCTGCGCCGAAAAAAAGAACGGTAAAATCCAAAAAGGATAAAACATCTGAGCCAAAACCGGTAAAGATTCCGGAGACCAGCCTCCCGGCACAAGAAACGGCCGCTCAGTCCAATGAGCAGCCAAACGATACGCACAAACCTGTTCCCGAGCAGTTTTTAACGGATCTTGGGTCGCTTGCAGAAATTCTCGAGGCGAATCCTACCATCCTTGAACCCATCCGGGAAGTATTCGAGTATCACCTTGTCGACCCGATCGACCGGAAAACCTTCCCGAAACTTGTCAATGCCATGTCGATGCTCCTTGGGGCAAATGCGACAATGGTCCTCATGACCGCATGCCATGTCAACTCAGCGGCATTCTTCGATGATTTACTGCATGCAATTAACGAGGAAAAACAGAAAAACGCAGTCTGGGTCATCCAGCATCTAACCTCGCTCTACGGGAACCGTGTCCAGCAGGCGTACACTCTTTCAGCCGGAACGATGGACGAAGACTGGCACATGATTGATGTCAACACCTATAAGCGGGAAGGTGACACGCCTCTCTGGATACTCAGCCTTGAACTCGTACTCTACAACGGAACCGAGACCAAAATCACCATGACGCCGGATTCCGTCTTCCAACTGGTCGAGATATTGTCCGCCGAACTCGCAAAAAATATCCCAAAGGAAAATGTGGATGAGGGCCTCATCAACAAATGCGAAAAAAACTTCACCGCTTTCTTTGAGAAGTTCTACAAAGGCAAAGACGAGGAAAAAAGCGAGGACGAACACCCGCCGGGATATGCGTGAAAGCGCTTTATTCCTCTTTTTGGAAAAACAGCGTATAAGGATTACAACTCTCCTGTTGCCGGAGAGTAGATACAGAATTTATCAGACAATGAAAAACGTATTTTGGGGGAGAAATAATGTTTCGGATCGGCGAGTTCTCGAAGATGAGCAAGACCACTGTTAAAACTCTGCGGTATTATGACGAGATCGGCATCCTTGAACCGGAAAAGGTCGACCTTGCACGCTACCGTTACTACACAACCGGTCAGCTTGTCAAACTTCACTACATCCAGTCGCTTCAGCAGGCAGGTCTGTCCCTGGACGAGATCAAAAAAATAATCTCCGGAGAGGATGCTGCAGAAGTTCTGGAGAAAAGAAGAGTTGGACTCGAGACAGAACTTCGGGAAAAAACCGACCAGCTCTCCCGAATCGATTTCATATTACAAGGAAAGGAGGAGGAGTATTTTATGAATTATCAGGCAACCATCAAAGAAATTCCAGAGTGTATCGTCTACTCGAAAAAAATGACGATCCCAACTTACGATGCATACTTTACCGAGATCCCGGCAATAGGTGCGGAATGTGCCGCAGCAAACCCGGACATCAAATGCATTGTCCCCGGATACTGCTTTGTCGTATATCTCGATGGAGAATACCGGGAAAAAGACATCAATGTCGAGTACTGCGAAGCGGTCGATAAATTCGGCAAGGAAGTCGGCGACATTAAATTCAAAAAGATGCCGGCAATCACGGCCGTATCCGTAATGCACAAAGGACCTTACAGTGCTCTTGGAGAAGCATACGCATTCATATTCAAATGGATCGAAGAGAACGGATACACGGTCACGGATAATCCAAGAGAGAGTTATATCGACGGAATCTGGAACCAGAAAACCGAAGATGACTGGCTCACCGAGATCCAGGTACCTGTACAGATAAAGGATAACTAACTTATTTTTTCAAAAAAAAGGTGTCTACCGGAAGGTCCGGTTAGTTTCTGCGTCGTGCAAAAGCGAATACTGATGCTGCACAGAGACCCGCAAGGATTCCCACTACGGGAACGGGAGTCTGCGTAGAGTCTGACGATGCATCGCTCTTTGCATAAACCATCAGATCGTAAAGTTCCGTGTCAGATAAATTATATCTGAAGAACATTGAGTAGAACTCCTTGACTCTGTCATCGACGTTGTAATCGAACACGTCAGGATAGAACAGATTGCCAAGCCAGATCATGGAGAGAAGCCGCTGAACCGAGGGTGGACCGCCCATCCAGCTGTAGGGACCATACGGAGCCTCATAGACATTTCCATTCTTCACAGCAGAGAGTGACTTCCACATCTCACTGTTCATATTTCATTGTAGTAGGCATGATCCGTTGTATAAGCTACAATAATATAGTCCGGATTCATCGCAAGGATATCCTCCATCGTATACTCATCGCCTAATCCGCTGCTTGTAACAGCAGGTCCTGCAAGATTATCAGCCAGATAGTTGATGACTTCGCCGTGGTATGAATTTTCTCCGGATCCGATCAGATGGACCGAGTTTCCGTCAACACCGGTGACATAGATCATTGAGACTTTATTGTCGCCCACTTTTGCCATGCCGGTATCAAATTCCTTCAAAAGATTTGAAACATACGTGGAAAGTTCCTGTCCGCGTGTCTCGTTTCCAAGAAGCGAGCCGAGTGTGAGATAGGACTGCGGGATATCATTGAGTTTATTTTGCGTAACAAATGCAAAAGGAACGCCGGTGGTTGCCTGTATCTCGTCAAGATCCGCTTTCATCGTCGATTTTGCCTCACCAAGATCCAGCACCACATCGATATGGAGCTGCTTATTGAGTTCCATGATCTCTTCGGCATTCATTGTCGATTTCGATCCATAGAACTGACCGGTCACCGGTAAAGCAAGAACACGTGCATCGATGTATTTTTCCTGATCAGCAGAATACTTGCTGGATATACTCACCAACAGATCTGGATTAAATGAATAGAGCACAATTTGCGCAAGAGGGCCGGAAGGCGATACAGCGTCAATTACTGCCGGAACCGTGATTTCACGACCGACGTCATCAACAAATGTTTTTGTCTCTTCAGCTGAAAACGCTACCGCAAAAAACAGCAGCTCCAACACAAATTAGAACCAAAAACAGGATTATTCCTCGTATTTTCTTCATAGATACCTCCACCTCACAGATGGATAAAAGAATATGTCTCGGAGTGTATATAACAATTGCTAAAATAATAATCAAAGTAAATTAAAAATAGTTAACTATGTATGATGTCTTTCTGATAGGCTACCGAATATGATGAGGTGCATTATCGATATTTTGTCCTATTCTTAACAGTAAGAAAAGGTAAGTAAACAAAAAAGGAGGGGGATATTAATGAGATCAGCGGATTTCGTGGATGACCATGCCTGAGAGCAGTTTCGGCTCGAACCAGGTCGATTTAGGCGGCATGATAAGTCCCGCATCAGCCACATCGATTACCTGCTGGGCAGTTACCGGCTGCATGATGAATGCCGCCGAGTATTCGCCGTTGTCGACATCTTTGATGACATCAGCTAGGGGAGCGATGCCGCCGACAAAGGAGATACGCGGATCGCCGCGGGGGTCAAAGATTGCAAGCATATCGTCCAGAACGAGTTCCTGCAGAACAGAAACATCGAGCCGTGAAATGGCATCGGCCGAAGGATCTACCGGACGAGTCAGTTCGTACCACTGGCTTTCAAGATAGAGGTGGATGATGTGCATCGATCCGTCGTTCTTGACAGGGATCATATTTTTGGACACGTCGACTTTCTTTAACGGCGTAACGGTAAATCTGAGAGCGAGATCGCCTAAGAACTGGTCGGCATTCATGCCGGCGAGATCCCTGACGAGACGATGATATCCGTAGATCCGAACCGAGTCATGCGCAAAGAGGACGCTCATGAACTTTTCAGCATCAGGGGTTGCACGACCCTCGGAAGTCCTTCTTTCCAGAACATTTGCCGAGGACTTCGCCCGGTGGTGACCGTCGGCGATGTATAAATTCGGAATTTCAGCAAAAAGTGCAGTGATGGCGGCAACGTCGGCAGGGTCTGCCACCCGGAAGATCCGGTGAAGATTGCCGCCGGCAGAAATATATTCGCCGTCGGGCGTGCGGGCGGCGGCGATGCTGACCAGGGTCTTATGGATGAGGCCTGAGTCTTTATAGAGTAAAAATACCTGACCGGTATGGGCGGATACCGCATCGATATGCCGGGTCCTGTCCTCTTCCTTGTCATAGCGGGTGAGTTCGTGCTTTTTTATCGTATCATTGTTGTATTCCTCTACCGAGACACAGGAGACAAGACCGGTGAACAGTTCGCCGCCAAGCGTTATCTGATAGATGTAGAAGGAGGGGGTATCATCTTCCTGGAAAAGTCCCTCTGCCTTCATCTTTGCAAACATCTTTGCGGCCCTCGCATACACGCGGTCGTCATGCGGGTCGATATCCATCAGTTCCGCATCGGGACGAATGACCCTAAGAAGAGAACGTTCATTTTTTTCTATTTCAGCAGCGGCTTCTTCGGCGCTGATCACATCGTATGGAACGGACGGCACACTAGGATATGCATCCGGTGCGGGGCGAAGACCAGTGAAAGGATATACACTAACCATTATGCTATATTGGTTAGCGCCCAATAGTAAAAATAGCAAATGGTAACCTTTAGAGGAGTGGGGGGGACCGCCGCCGGCTGTCTGATCAGGAAAGCGACGATCGAAGATATTCCGGATATATACCGGATCGAACTCCTGTGCTTTCCCGATCCCTGGGACTATAAGGCAATGCTTGAGATGATGACGGTTTTTCTGACCTCGTTTTATGTAGCAGAAGCTGAAGGAAGGATAGTCGGATTTTCAGCAGGGGCTATCGAAGAGACCGAGCAGGAAAAATACGGTCATATCTGTAATATTGCCGTCTCTCCGGAGATGCGGGGGTTTGGGATCGGCAGACTTCTGCTCCGTAAACTTGAGAGGGATTTTTTTCTGGATGGGTGCTGCGGCTGCAGCCTTGAGGTCCGGGTAAGTAATACTTCTGCAAAGGAATTCTACAAAAAAATCGGATATGAGGATGTCATTTTATTTGGAGAGTATTATAAGGACGGCGAAGATGCTGTTGTTATGATGCGGTGGTTCTAAAGGTCTTCGAAAAATACGTTTATGACGGAAGACCTCGGATAAGAAATTATCATGATGCAGACCCACTTCAAAAAGCGGCGTGATATTCAAGCTGCCAAGGCCGTCAGCGAAGAATATCCGCCCGGTCCGACTGATCGCAGTATGACTATTATTGTTAAGGACAGACGTTACGGGTTCATCCCCCACCCCAGATTCAAAAAGCGGAGAGCTTACTGAGGATCAATATCCCTGATGCTCTCAGCATTTCTTTTTTTCATCCTGATACACCCACCCGTCCGCACGACGTTCATCCTGAAGTTTTGCCCATGCTTCCCTGCCCATCTCACGATACAGATCATTGTCATGTTTTACAATAGAGTATCCCTTCAAAAATTCGGTGAAATGTTCGCACGGATAATTTTCACATTCTGCGCACATCTCTATCCCTTTCTGTTTTGCACATATCCGAATCGCACAGCCGGGATTCCCGCTGCCTTCGCGGCATGAAGTGCAGGTTCCGTTTTCGGCCATGTCTTTTAAAAACGGCCAGAAACCGTCGCCTCCGGGAATCAGATGTATGATTTCCTCAAACCCGGCGGTTTTCATTTCGTTGTACAAGAGCTTTGCAGCAGGCGTGATTTTCGCTTTGACTGCACAGTTTTCGCAGTAAAGACCGCAATAACAGCTGTATTTTGTATCCATAGGTTCACTCCCGCATTATCTGCCGGCTTACTGTATATCTATATTATTATCATGCATTTCATCTTTTCGCCGGATACGTTCCAAATTATCAGGATTGGAGAGTTTATATGATTTAGACGCCGATAAGACATCATGAAAGAGAGCAAAGATCTGATTGGAACTCCTCTGCCGTTAAAGGATCTCACCGATTATCAGGAGGGGTCGATCGTCTCCCGGATGGTTATCAATAAAAAAGAAGGTACGGTTACGGCATTTGCTTTTGAAAAAGGCGAGGGACTTTCCGAACACTCCGCTCCATATGATGCCCTCGTCATTGTTCTCGAAGGAGAGGCCGAGATCCCCATCGCCGGTGTACCGCATTTGGTCAAAGAGGGGGATATGCTGATAATGCCGGCAAAAATCCCGCATGCAGTCCACCCTCTTTCCCGATTTAAAATGATGCTCGTGATGATCCACGAGTAAAATTTTCCTACTTTTTATTTTTATAAAATACTGCTACGCGTTCTGCTGTCAGAAGCAAAGCGATTTAAAAAAAGAATTTTTTTGATGAAATCTTACAGCAGGAGAAGGACCGGTACGAATACCAGGGAGATCATTGCCATAAGTTTGATCAGAATGTTGATTGAAGGTCCGGAAGTGTCTTTGAACGGGTCACCGACAGTGTCACCAACAACTGCTGCCTTGTGAGCGTTAGAGCCTTTTCCGCCGAAGTTACCGAGTTCGATATACTTCTTTGCATTGTCCCATGCTCCACCGGCATTTGCCATAGTGACTGCAAGGAGGAAACCGCAAACAAGGGATCCGACTAAGAGACCGCCGAGAGCCAGCGGACCGAGGATGAAACCAACCGCGAGAGGTGCAACGATTGCGAGAAGACCCGGAAGGATCATCTTTTTGATTGCTGCTTTGGTAGCGATCGAGACAGCGGATGTGTAGTCCGGCTCTGCATTACCTTCCATCAGGCCTTTGATCTCTTTGAACTGACGGCGGACTTCAACGACGATCTTCTGTGCTGCATCACCGACTGCTGTCATGGTAAGAGCAGAGAAGAGGAACGGAAGCATACCGCCGATAAGAATACCGATGAAGACTTTCGTGTTCAGGATATCGATTGCATCGATGCCGACTGCAAGGGCGTAGGCGCTGAACAGTGCGAGACCGGTAAGAGCGGCTGAACCGATTGCAAATCCTTTACCGATTGCTGCGGTCGTGTTTCCGACTGCATCAAGCGTGTCGGTGATGTCACGAACAGAGTGATCCTGGTGGGACATCTCGGCGATACCGCCTGCGTTGTCCGCGACCGGACCGTATGCATCAACTGCAAGGGAGATACCAAGGGTAGAGAGCATACCTACTGCTGCAATACCGATACCGTACATGCCGGCAAACTGGTATGCAATGTAGATTGCAACTGCGATGATAAGAACCGGCCAGATGGTCGACTCCATACCTTTTGCAAATCCGCTGATGATATCTGTGGCTGCACCAGTCTGACAGGATTTTGCGATGCCTAATGTCGGCTTGTAATCGAACGAAGTGTAGTACTCCGTGATAAGGCCGATCAGGAAACCTGCAATATGACCTGCGATGGTTGCGAACCAGATTCCCATACCAAGCGGTGCTTCAAACATGAATCCCATACCGATCTGATCGTATAAGAGGATGCTTGTTACACAGTAGGTTGAGACGATGGAGATGATGATTGCAACAACAAGACCGGTATTGAATGCCTTGTGGATCGCGGAGCTCTCATTCTTCTTTGTGCGAACGAAGAGCGTTCCGACTGCTGCTGCAATGATACCGAATGCTGCAATGAGCATCGGGAGGAGAATAAGGTTTAATGCTGCGATAGTTTCGCCGAAGAGTTCGGATGCAAATGCTGCACCGGCAACACCAAGCGCCATGGATGCGATGATCGAACCGACGTAGGATTCGAAAAGGTCGGCACCCATACCGGCAACATCACCGACATTGTCACCAACATTGTCGGCAATGACAGCCGGGTTTCTCGGGTCATCTTCGGGGATGCCTGCTTCGACTTTGCCGACAAGGTCAGCACCGACATCTGCAGCTTTCGTAAAGATACCGCCACCGACACGGGCGAAGAGAGCCACTGAGGAGGCACCAAAACCAAAGGATGCAAGGATGGAGACAACGAGGTTAACATTGTCAACACTGCCGAATCCGCCGTTGATCATTACAAGGAGAATGAACACGATGGAAAGACCAAGAAGACCGAGACCGACCACGGACATACCCATGACCGAGCCGCTTGCAAAGGAGACTTTTACAGCGTCTGCGATTCCGCGTTTTGCTGCATTGGTTGTTCTTACGTTTGCTTTTGTTGCGCTGTGCATTCCGATATATCCTGCAGTTGCCGAGAGGGTTGCACCGATGACGTAACAAAGGGCTGCCCACTGGGAAATGAGGATAGCAAGAATGATTGCAATAACGACGACAAAAGCTCCGATTGCACGATACTGACGATTCAGAAAGACCATTGCGCCAAGGTGAATGGCTGCAGCGATCTTCTGCATCTTCTCATCGCCCGATCCCTCTTTCTTCACGATAGAGAAGGAATAAAGAGCAAAGAGAAGGCCTAAAACGGCACATATTGGAGCGAGATAGATCAAATCCATAGGTATAGAAAACCTCCATAAAATTGGGATGGTTTCTCCTTATATTAATGGGTGGAGGAGCTAATAATACTAATCCCTTGCCGGAACGAAGGAAGAGAGAGGGAAAATCAGTTAAAGAAAACAGAGTTTTTCATAGGTTAGCGTGGCAAGATCCACGACAACCGCCTCGCCCGGGGTAGGTGAAATATTCATCTGCTTCTGGAAGGAGGTCTGAGACTGCCAGGTCCCGGCATTGATCCCGAGAACGCCCCGGTATGAGATGACGTCACTTATGTGAACATGCCCGGTATGGATGATATCCGGCACGTCGCGAATCACGAGGGAATCTTTATCCGTGGAGAGAAGAGGGGTGCGCTGACCATAGATCGGACCGAGATGCCGGCGCTTGAGCATGGCCTCCATGATCTCGCCGGGTTTCGTATAGGAGGCGCCCGGAATGAACTTGATCAGATCATCGATGCTTCGTCCATGGTACATAAGTACATTGACCGACTGGATGTTGACGAGGGCGGGATTTTCAACGAAGGTGACGTTAGAGGGGAAATTCCCGCGAAACTCTTCGGGAAGAGCCGGCTGGGGCTCGGCTCCTCTGACCGCATCGTGGTTACCGGGGGAGATAACGATCTTCAGCCACTCAGGCAGGGCTGCCATAAGGTCGCCGACATGATCATACTGTTCATAGATAGTTTTGATATCCAGCTCCTTGTCCTGATCGGGATAAATACCAATACCGTCCACCACATCCCCGGCGATAAGCAGATAACCGATATCTTTGCGTGTCTGCATCCATTCTGAGAACTTTTCCCACGCATCGGGCAGGAACGTATTACTGCCCACATGGATATCTGAAATAAACACCGCCTTACCCTGTTCTTTCGAGGGGGAGGGGACATTCGTCAGAGGGATATCGGGCCTGAAAAGCGTGTCGGAAAAAACCATCTGGGTCTTTCCCATACTGTCGCGGGCAAGCTGACCTTTCACGCCGATAACCTCGTCAGGAATAATCGCTTCTGCCTCGGCGAACCCTTCGCGGTTTCTATTAAAGAGCACCTTGATACAGCCGGTCGAATCCTCGACCTCAACGATCCGGTGACCTTTGGCACTTGCCGAGATCGAACTCACCATACCAACAAGACCGATCTGCTGATCCGTGAACCGGTTGCCGGTTCTCACAAGAGCTTCGATCGGGATTGGACTGACCCTGCCCCGCATCATGACAGCGAGCGAATCATACCGGTCCCGAAACATCGTATACGAGGACTCCGGATCCGGCAGGGGAACCGAACTCCCCGCCCGTCCGAAAAGGATCTCGGGTGTCCTGCTGACCCCTACATTAAGTTTGTCGGTCCGAAGAGGGATCATCGCCGGCACCTCTTTTGGAGTAACGACCGTCACTCCTTCCGGGAGGGAAGCAATGATCCCTTCAATGACACCAGTCCCGCCGCATTCGCTGATATAATTCACAACCTGATGGTTTACCAGAAATCCGGCATCGGCAAACCGGGTAACAATCTCACGCTTATCCATAAAAAAATGATTCGTGTTAAATTAACTTTCCACTCGAAATAAAGGGGTTATTATAGTTCACGAAAGTGACTCGACAAATACCCCGATTCTGCGCACCGCTTCGATCAGTTTTGCACGATCCACCGCATAGCAGGTACGGATATGACCAACACCGCTTTCACCGAATGCACTGCCCGGAACTACAGCCACCTGCTGCTCGGTTAAGAGACGCTCGGCAAACTCCTCGTCGGAAAGACCGGTGCCTTCGATCGACGGGAACGCATAAAACGCTCCCTTAGGAAGATGACACGGCAGACCAACATCGTTGAGACCTTTCACGAACAGATTTCTTCTGATCCGGTACTCGGCAACCATCTGGTTCTTTGCCTCCTCGGCATTCTTGAGTGCCTCGATCGCAGCAAACTGGGACGAGGTCGGTGCAGACATCATCACATACTGGTGGATCTTGAGTGCGGCATCGCAGATCTCCTTTGGCGCACACAGATATCCAAGCCGCCACCCGGTCATCGCATATGCTTTGGAAAAGCCGTTCAGCGTGATCGTCCGGTCCCAAAGGCCGTCGATCGATGCCGCCGAGACATGTGAGCCCTCGTACGTCAGTTCCGAGTAGACCTCATCCGAGATCAGCAGAAGATCGTGATCGATGATGATATCGGCGATCGCTTTCAGATCGTCTTTGCCCATGACACCTCCCGTTGGATTGTTCGGGAAGTTGATGATCAGCGTTTTGCTGTTCGGCGTGATCTTTTCCATCAGTGCATCGGGCGTGACCTTGAACTGATCCTTCGCATCGCAGGGAAGAGAGACGGGTTTTCCTCCCGCCATAAGCACTTCGGATTTGTAGGAGACAAAACAGGGATCGACAACGATCACTTCATCGCCGGGATTTACCACGGTTCGAACGGCAACATCGAAACCTTCCGACACACCGGTCGTTACGATGATCTCGCTTGGGGCGTACGGGGTGTGATACCGCTGCTCCAGATCTTTGGACAAAGCAGAACAGAGATCGGGCAGACCACGGTTCGACGTGTACATCGTCAGCCCTTTCTCGATGGATGTGATGGCAACTTTGGAAACATTCCAGGGGGTATCGAAATCGGGTTCCCCGACGCCCAGACTGATAACCTTATCGTTATCCATCGTAAGGACAAGATCGAAGAACTTTCTGATGCCCGAGGGAGGGATCTCGGCAGCTACTTTTGATACAAAATTACGCATGATGATCCCGGCCTTAGAACGTAATAAGCTGTCTGTCGCGGCTTCCCGGACGGGCCATCTCTACACCCTGTTCCATATACGTCCGCATAACGATCTGGGTCATCGTTTCCCTGATGCCGTCGATCGATGCGATCTGCTCGGCGACGAACCGGGAGATCTCCGCCATGGACTGGCCGGTGATCGTGACCTGGAAATCGTAGCTGCCCGTAAGGAGTCTGATACTCTCGACCTGCGGGAAGCGGGAAAGTTTCTCGGCAATGCCGTCATACCCCAGACCTTTTTCCGGAGTGACCTTCAGTGAGAGAATAACGGAGACCTCATCGACACCCATTGCCGAGTAGTCGATGACTGCCGTGCACCGGCGGAGGATACCTGCCTGGTAGAGGCTGGTGATCCTTTTAGTCACAACGCTCTCGGTCACTTCCAGCATCACAGCAAGATCACTTACAGGGATCCTGCTGTTTTTCTGGAGTTCCTTTAGGATTATGGTGTCTTTTTGATCCATATTTAATCACCTTTTTCATGACTTTTCAACAGAGGATGCAGAATACCGCATTCCTGAAACCGTGAATCATTCATGATCACAGTACGTATGTCATTGGTCGGACTCTTAAAATAAATTTCTGTCGTCCGGCCGTGTCTTCCATGGGAAACTACGCGGGTCGTGATGATGCCGAGCATGTTGAGTTCATTGATGAGATCCGAGACACGGCGGTGGCTCAATGCTTCGGTGTCGAGTTCGGCGGCAACTTCGCGGTATACGTTGATGACCGAGCCGCTCGTGAACACCTTCTGGCCGGAGGCGGCCATAAGAAGCATGGAACACAGAACGATCTTGCTCTGTGAGGGAAGGGTTTTCACGCATTCGCTCATCGTATCGGTCTCGATATTTTCCTGGGCGCTGATAACATGCTTTACCATAACATGTTCAGCTCCTTCGCGTTCGGCAAGTTCGCCGGATACACGTAAGAGATCGAGCGCTCTGCGTGCATCGCCGTGTTCCTGGGCGGCACGTGCGGCACAAAGACCGATCACTTCATCGGAAACGACGTCCGGGAAAAACGCCATCTCGGCACGCTGATGAAGGATATCTCGAAGCTGATCCGCGTTGTACGGCGGAAAAACCAGTTCTTCTTCTGAGAGAGAGGATAAGACACGCGGATCGAGAAAGTCTTTGAACGTGAGATCGTTCGAGATGCCTATAATACAGACGCGGGACGAGAAGAGATCACTGTTTATGCGCGTTAAATTATACAGTGTGTCGTCTCCGCTTTTTTTGACCAGCTTGTCGATTTCGTCCAGAACGATGATCTGGAGACCGCCTGCCTGTTCGAGAACGTTCTTGAGTTCCGAGTACACCTGATCGGTGTGCCATCCGGTTGCCGGGATGGTGTTTTTGACCCGGTCGCTTGCTTTCAGATCGTGACCGCTGACATGGTTTGCGATCTGGGCAAGGACGCGGTACTGGGTATCGATGGTCTCGCAGTTGAGATGGACAAGTCTGCACGGGGAAAACTCCGAGCTTTCGTTTTCGAGTTCGGTTCCGACGAATTTGACCGTTGCGGTTTTGCCGGTTCCGGTTTTTCCATAGATGAGAATGTTCGAAGGAGTTGCTCCCTGGAGCGCCGGAGCGAGGATCTCTGCGATGGAATCGATCTGATCCATACGGTGCGGGAGTTCTTTTGGGCTGTAACTATGCCTTAAGACCTCGCGATTTTGAAAAATTCTGTTGGGATTGATATATTTTTTGAAGAGACCAGTAGATTTGTAGGGTTCGGTGTCCATCGTAATTCCATCCTTGCAAAGTTATTATGTTTTTTTTCCTGATAATGTACCACTACTGCGAGTGGAGTGAAAATCAGAGATTTAGGTGTGTTTCGAGTGGAGATAATATGCTAACATGTTGTTTGGATAGAAGATTCTCGTTTGATGAGTTTGCGTGTGCAGAAACGCCCCTACCCCTTTGTTGCGATTGGAGCTTTACCGAGGGGGGAGGGGAAGATTTGAGGGGGATTTTTGGTTTTGTTTAAATACTTTATATAATCTAAAGCTTTAGAGGGAAAGAAAAGGTTAGTTGCTTATAAAGGTTTTTGTTTTTGGTTGTTCTTGGTTGTCTCTAATTTTTTTTTGATTGTTGTACGAAAAAGTATTTTGTTTTATCTTTAACAAAAGAAAATCTTTATATGTATAAAAATGAAAGTGATAATGATTACAAAAATACGTAAATGAAAAATGTATTTTTCAGCAATACAAAAATATCATTTCCACTCGCAACAAAGGGGTGGGGGACTTCTTTTGCAAATATTCATCAAACACTAAAAAAACATCTGCAATATCTCAGATTTCCATCACAAACTTCCAGGGTAAATCACTTCTTCTAAACAGGAGAATAACCTATTATCTTTGAACTCATACATTTCCCTCATGTCAAGAGAACACCGTGAAGATATTTCGGTGAAAACTGCAGTAATCACTGTTTCAACAACCCGCACGGAAAAAACCGACCTCTCCGGAAAAATCATTCAGGAATCATTCGAAAAAACCGGCATCCCAGTACTTTGGATAAAAATCGTCAAGGATGACATCAGCGAGATTAGATCTGCTGTTATGGAAGCGCTCGACTCTGCCAACTGTATCGTCGTAAACGGAGGTACGGGACTTACGCACGACGACTGCACGATTGAAGCAGTCTCTCCCCTCTTCATAAAAACCATGGATGGATTCGGCGAACTTTTCCGGCAGAAAAGTTATGCTCAGGTTGGAAACTCCGTGATTCTTTCCCGTGCCGCAGCCGGCATAAACAAAGGCCGGGCAATTTTCTGCATTCCAGGGTCACCCAAAGCCGTCAAACTTGCAGCCGAAGAGATCATCGTCCCGGAAATCATCCATATCCTGACCCATGCAAACCAGTGACCCCCGCATCCTGCTTACACCTGTTCGAACCGCCGGAGAGATTCAAGAAGTTGCCGATCTTGCAGAAAAGGTCTGGACCGAACACTATACTTCTCTGATTGGTTCGGCGCAGGTTGCCTATATGATAGAAAAATTCCAGTCGGTTCCGGCAATAACCGAACAGATCCAAAAGGGATACAGATATTATCTGATGCAGTACGACGGCAGATCCGTTGGATATACGGCAATACTCTCTGAGCCTGCGGAAAAATCACTTTTTCTTTCCAAAATATATGTGGAAAAAGCATACCGCGGCAAACACATCACCTCGCAGACGATTGCTGCTCTGAAAAAAAATCTGCCGCGAGGAAGGACTCGAGAAAATATGGCTGACGGTGAACAAAGGAAATCGCTCCTCCATTGCCGTATACGAACATCTGGGGTTCATCAAGGTCCGTGACGTCGTGACTGACATCGGTGAAGGCTACGTCATGGACGATCACATCATGGAAGCGACCATTTCATAGGTCTCTTCCCTGCTGTAGGACCCGGTATTGATCACGTCCAGTTCATCGATGTAGGCATAGCAGGTTTCCATGTACTCGTTGTAGCTGGTGAGATTTTTTTCATATTTTTCGTAGACCGCCGGATCATATGCCTGGCCGAGCTGGGCCTCTTGGCCCAGTATCTCGGACTTGAGCGTTCGCATCTCCTGACTCAGCGAGTCGATGGTCTCAACGATTCTATCCCGCTGCTCGAGTATCGCGTCAACCTGCCAGGCGGCTGCGTAGGCGGCCGTCCCCCCCTCCGACAAGAATGACCGAGTCTTCTCTGACCCGCGTCCTGTTTCTGGCTCTGCTTCTGATGACGGCCGCGTTCTCGCCGATGTATGCGTATCTGGTCGTTTCGATCAGCACGTAATTGCTGATCACCTGTTCCGACTCCGCTTCCTTGATTGCGGCAGTCATATGGTTTTCTTCGCTGAAGACCACGACACCTGCCGCATAGCCGGATTTTGCGAGGAGACCTGCCAGGAGAACGCTTTTGTCGTCACAGTCCCCCTTATTCTCGATCACCGTCTCGATTGGGAAGTTCACTGAGGCACCGACCGTTTTGTAGGGGATGTTCTGGACGTAGGTCGTCAGCAGTTCGACGTACTCGTCGCTTGTCAGATCATGCTCCTTGGAATACCCGTCAAAAAACCCGAGAAGTTTCGCATACATCTCATCCTGCGCCGGATCGTTTGCGATCGCAGCGTAATACTTCTGTGGAGAATACCCGAAAAGAGGGATGGATTTCGAACCTTCCGCTTTTGCACCGTTGTACGGAGCGAGGTGAAGGGTGATCTCGCCCGACACGATCTCCTCCCTAAAAGGGAACTCGATCTCAACAACCGCAGTCGAGGTGTCGGCAGGATCCGCGATAATGGCCGGGCCCGTGTTTTGGATACCCCTCATGCCAACGGCCGATGAGGTTATCATACAGAGAATAAGCAGGAAAAAGAGTATTTTATGGAGTATTCTCATTCGATCTAAGGAAATAGATTCTTTTGTACCTTAATCGTTTCTGTTTGGGTTCTCTCCCAGAATTCTCCGGGAATGGATCCTGCACGTCCTTATTTCAGAGACACGACCTTCTAATACACTACCGCCCTGTTGTAGGGCTCGGAATTGATCATATGCAGAGTTGAACGGATCTGATTTCCTGCCTCGATCCCCTCGTCGTATTCATCGAGATGAAGATCGTAATCGGAGCGAAGCGTTGCGTTCGATGCATACTCCGGGGTCTCGAGCATAGCTTTTTCCGTCGCGATGGTCACGCTCAGACTATTCAGGCTTTGGTACAGAACCTCCAAAGCTGCGTATGCCGCGTCCCGAACGTTCAGGATCGTGCTGACCTGCCAGGATGCCGTATAGATACCTTTTCCCTCACCGATCCGGTAAAATTTGTAATCACCGTGGTCGGTTCCGGGGTGCAGAAGTTCGGGGACCTCGCCGACATAAGCGTATCTGGTCGTTTCGATGATGCTGTATCCGCTGTTTTCATACTCGGTTTGGTACCCTGCTTTCACTCCTGCGGCCATGTGGCAGTCGTCTTCGAAGGCAAAGATGCCGGCGTCATACTCTTTTTTCGCAAGAAGGCCCGCCAGAAGAATACTTTTGTCGTCACAGTCCCCCCAGTTCTGGATCACCGTTTCGATCGGGAATTTTATCTCCGCTTCCGAGGTTTTGTAGGGAATGTTCTGGACGTAGGTGGTCAGCAGTTCGACGTACTCGTCGCCTGTGAGATTATGCTCTACTGCATAGGTATTGAAGACCGCAAAGAGTTCCGCATACATTTGATCCTGCGCCGGATCATACGCGATCTCTGAGTAATACCGGTCCGGCAGACAGCCGATCAAAGGCCTTACCTTTACTCCTTCGGTTGTTGCGCCGTAGTAGGGAGCGAGATTAAGCGTGATCTCGGCCTGGACCGTGTTGTTTATGAAGGGAAATTCTATTTGGACGACGGTCGTCGAGGTGTCGGACTGATTCACCGGGATCTCCGGATATCTGTTCTGATCAGCGGCCAGACCGATGCCTGCCGCAAGTATCAGAAGAATGAGAAAAGAAAAAAGAAGTATACGCGGTATTTTCATCGGTTGTATGGAAATACACTGTATTCAGAGTTAATCGTTTCGTTTGGAAGTTTAGCGCCATGCATCGAGCATTGCGACCCGTTCTATTACAAGTTCGCCAATCCGGTCCTCGCCGACGACGCCGATCTCCTCTTCGGTGATGCCGAACTCACGTTTGAGGGTCTCTCTCGTTGCCGTCACTTCATTTGACTCCTCGACGAGTCCTCGGATATCTTGTTCCGCCCTCTCGACATTGCCGTCAAGAATCAGAACATAGACCTGGTTCTGTCCCTGCTGGAGACCAAACCTTGGTGCAAGAGAACACTGTCTCTGCCCCGAGGCATACACCAGGATCTCCATCGAAAGTGTTCGGGCAATATTTTTTCCTTCGGCAAAGGACCGCTCTGCATGCATGACCGCTGACTCTATGTGGGGTTTTCCGGCGATCTTTGCCGCGTCGAAAAGAACGATGGTTGACCCTGTGTCTTTCCCGATGCCGTTAATCGTTTTCAGCGTGCCTGCAACACTCTCAACATCCAGTTTTCCTGAAAAAATTTTCATCGTCATGTATATCCTCCAAAATCGAAAAGGGTAGCCTGCGGTTTTTTCTCGGTCGGCAGATCCTCTTCATCGCTCTCTTCAAGTTCCTGCTCTCTCTTTTTTGCGGATCTGCGGCCCGCCTGTTCGAGAACATTTTTCGCGATGGTCGCTCCAAGAATCGAGACGACCTCATCTTTTTCTGCGGCCATGAGCTTTTCCGGGCTGGTAATACCTCTGTCGAAGAGTCTGCGGGCCCGGACCCGCCCGATGCCTTTGAGGGCGATCAGGGGGAGGAGCTCCTCTTTCACTCCGTGTGTCACCCGGAGTTCGAGATCCCGCATCTCACTATCACAGTCGGTGGCGAACTCATGACAGATTCTGCCTGCCGCGTGCATGAGCCATCTGAGGTTTTCGACTACTGCATGGATATCGCCGGCGCCTACCCCGAACCGCTCACAGATGGAGTCCTCGCCGATCTCGGAGATCCACTCCTCGGCAACGAGTGCCGTCTTGATCGCCGCAAAAAACTCCTCGGACAGATCGTCGAGCAGGAGTTCTTCGCTTCTTTCTTTGAGGATCTTATCCACGAACTTCTCGTCCGAAGCTTTCAGATAGAATCTGAACATATCCGGCGTCATGCAGAGAAGATGCAGCATCCCAAAAGCCGTGAACTTTTTCCCGGCAAGGCCGTCTTTGATCATCATGGCGGACTCGGGGTCAAGATAGAGCCGGGACGTCAGCGCTCCAAAGAGGGTTCCGTGGATCTCGTCTCCTTCCCTCTCAACCATCCCGGATTTTTCCAGATAGGCAAGCGTCTTCTCGATGTTTTTGTCGAGCCGCCTGTGAACAGACTTCTGGCTTGCGTAGAAGGATTTTTCCATGAATCCCCTGACTTCGCCGTCCGTCTGTGCGAAGCCCGAGGTGATGAGCGCAAGGAGATGGCTTCTGAGTTCGTTCTCTCTCTGGCACTGGGACGTGATGTCTTCGGCCGGCGCATCGATGAATTCTTCGAAGAGCCGGTCCACGTCTCGCTGCTGCTTCGCGATAAGGACCGCCTCGCCGTAGGGATCGAGCCTCGGTCTGCCGGCCCTTCCCGCCATCTGCCGGTACTCGAGGACCGGGATTGGATTCATGCCGGCTCCCCTTTCATACCGCTGATAATCCCGGATGATCACCCGCCGTGCAGGCAGATTGAGTCCGGCGGCAAGCGTCGGGGTCGATGAGATGCAGAGAATGTCTCCGTTCCTAAATCCCTCTTCAACTGCCGCTCTCGCTTCCCGGGGGAGGCCTGCGTGATGGAACGCGGCTCCGGATTTCACGGCAAGGGCGAGGTTTTTCCCGGACGCAGTCGTGTCGGCTTTTCCGATCCGTTTTGAAAGTTCGTCGAGCGTGGGCGAGGTTTTTTTCAGCGTTACTGCCGCCCGTTTTGCGTATGCCTCGGCCGAACGCCTTGACGAGACGAAGACCAGACACTGTCCGCCTTCATTCACCGTATCCAAAAGAAGATTGAGATCGTCGTCCTTTTTTGGGGTCTCGAGCAGACGTTCGGTTCCGTGGAAATGGATCGCTCCGTCATAGTAGACCCCTTCCCGGAGATCGACCGGCCGCCACTCGCTCGTGATGAGGGCGGCATCCAGCCATTTTGCAAGGCTTTCGGGGTTGCCCATCGTGGCCGACAAGCCGATGATCTGCATGTCCGGGTTCTGGAACCTCAGTTGCGCGATCACCATTTCAAGAGTGCCCCCGCGTGATTCGTCACCGATCAGGTGGATTTCGTCAACGACGAGAAGAGAGATGCTTTTGAGCCAGCCGGCTTTGTTTCTGATCAGCGAATCGGTCTTCTCGGACGTGGCGACAATGATGTCGTACCTTCCGAGATACTCGTCGCGCTGATCCGGGTCGCCGGTCGCGATTCCGACCTTGACGGATTTGCCGCTGAAGTCTTCGTATTTTTCCGATGCAAGGGCTTTGAGGGGGACAATGTAGAGACACTTTCCCCCCTCGGCAATCTCCTTCTGCATCGCCATTTCTGCGATGAGTGTTTTTCCTGAAGCCGTAGGAATGGCGGCTAAAATGTTTTTCCGGTCGAATAGTCCGGAATTTACACATTCGGCCTGCGGGGGGTACAGTTCCTCGATCCCATTTTTCGCGTACGCATCGCGCAGGTGATTTGGGATCGGCATCTCGTTTATTTTCATGAAACGAGTCCGGATCCCTTTAGACCCCTTTGTTTCCAGTGGAACTTTGCAGAATCACTCATGATATTTAAGAATTGCTACTTATGCTGTGCCTTAGTAGTAATAGTTCAGAACATCCAGCTTTGCTTCCTTCTTTTTGCGATCCAGGAAGTTAAAGACGGTATTGTGGTCCGAGCCGTTTATGAGCATGGTTATCGCGGTGTGAGCATCGTTCATCTGATCCGGCATGCCGATGATCCCAACGGTCTTTCCGTATACGGAGATGAGTGCGCCGGTCATGTTTTCGATCTGTTCGCGGGCTTTTCCTTCGCGGCCGATGATCCTTCCTCTGATGCGTGCAAGTTTCTGCGGGGTGTCTGCGATATCCGAGAGGTCGATCAAGGTGAGGATCATGTCGTCGTCTTCGAGCAGTTTCTTTGCCCGCTCGGGTGAGAAGCCGCGGCCGATCGCTTTGATGACTTCCATCGAGCGGATTTCTGCAAGGGAATCCTCTTCGTTGATGATCTCGATGAGACCTGTCTGGCTGTCGATCTCCAGGGTCACGTGGAGCATTTTTTCCAGAAGTTTTCTGGTCTCGCCGCCTTTTCCAATGATGGCGCCGATTCTGTCGTTGGGGATCTTTACTTCCTGTGTCATGATTTATATCTCGAAAAATTCTTCGGCGACGATGTTTCGAAAAAGTTCGTGTTCGTCGGTTGTTTTGCATTTGTTTGCAAAAAATCTGTTGATGTTTTTGATGTCCCTGAAAAGGAAATTGTAGGCTCTGGGGTGTTCGGGGGTTACGGCCTGGGCCATGTCGATTAAGATGAGTCCGTTGGGCCCTGTGAGGATGTTGTACTCGGATAAGTCGCCGTGAACGAGCCGTGCTTTCTGGTAGAGATCGCGAATGAGGCCGATGGTTTCTTCGTAGGCTTCTGCGGGAGTTCCCGGGAGGCACTGCCGCATCTGGGGGTAGGGGATGTTTCCTTCCCCCAGAAACTCCATGACGAGGATGTTTCTGTCGAATGCGTAGGGGGTCGGGCAGGGGATACCGGCCTCTTTTGTCCTCGAAAGGTTGCTGTACTCTTTTTTGGTCCAGGCAAAGATGATGTCTTTGTGGGTCCGGCGAATGCCGGCGAACCTTGGATCACCGAGGATGTACTCGCTCATGGTGGTGAAGTTTCCCGTCCGAAGCCGGTAGATTTTGACGGCGGCAGAGATTTCTTCACCTTCTTCATCGGTTTTTCCTGCGAGGAAGACGTTTGCTTCCTTGCCGGTGGAGATGGACCCTCCCATGGAAGAGATGATCTTTTTGTTGACGAGTTTGTATAATGCTAAAAGAGTGACTTCATCGAAGACTTCGCCGGTGACTTTCTGCGAGTCGGCGTCTTTGATCCTGATCCCGAACTCGGCGAGTTTACGGTCGAGGTACTCGATCCTTCCGTCATGTTCATGATGGCGGTCGGCTGAGGGTGCGGATCTTGGTGGTGAGCTTGGTTTGGATTTGCGGGGTTTTTCGGGGGACATGATAGGGGTTGATGTTTGGTTCAGCTGTGCTGTTGAGGGATATGTTTCTTTTGTCAGGTATTAGTTTTTGGGGCTAGGGAACGGTTTTTGGCGTTGTCACTCTTTGGAGTCAGTCTGCGGCTGCACGATTTTTACCTGTTGGCTGAAATGCGGGTGTTGATTTTTGACACGTTGTATTTTTCCATACCTGTCCAAACAGGTTCCATCTCGTTTTTGCGAGGTGTTTTGGACAGGTTTTGAAAATTGGACGTGTCCAAGGAAATCTCTGCAATACGGGTTTTTTCGTCAAAAATGGCTGTATATTGGGGTTTTATTATTTTGGACACATTTTTTTTCCAAAACTCTGTTTTTCTGTAGTAATAGGGTTAGAGATAGGTTTTAAGGATTTTCCCAGGGTTTTGAAAAAAATGTGTCCAAATGTAGTTTGGGCTTATTCGGGGTGGGATTTCTCATATATCCGCACCCTGCCGATTATCATTTCTTAGATTTGGTAGTTTTTGAGGTATAATTATATGAACGTGTGACTATTCTATGATATTATGGTAGAGGGATCGGAAGGGTGGAATAAGGAATTATATGATAAACTGAGTTTTGAATATTTGATCGCATGTGGGAAAAATAATAAGATTGTAGAATGGAATCTGGCATATGAGGCATATCTGAAATCGGAATGGAAGAGGACGTTTCAGGATGAAGGCTATGATCCAGAAAATATTAAGAGATTGATTGATGAGGATTCTGGTTTTGTACGACCTGATTTTTCAGGAAGAGATTTCAAAAATGCAAATCTTCATGGCGCCTATTTCTTAGGTGCCCATCTTGAGGATGCAAATTTCGTAGATGCACATCTAAAGGGATCACAGTTCATTCAAGTCGCTGTAAATGGGGGGACTCATTTTAACTACAATCCCATAGATGGCAAAACCAATTTCACTGGGACCTCTCTATCATCGGCCCGAATTTTTCCAGAACTTAGGACACAACTCGAACGAAATATCCGGCAGATACGCTGGGAAGAATGGTATAAAGATAACAAACTGCTCGCGATCCCTGCGAAAATATTCTGGAAAATTTCCGATTACGGCAGCAGCACTCTTTCGATTATATTCACCTTTTTATTTTCGAATGTTCTCTTCATGATGTTCTATCTCGTACTTCGCAATGCCGATCTCCTGCATGGATATATCCTTTCCCCCGGGAATGATCTTCTCTTAGCCTACATGCAGACGACGCTTGTCCCCTTCGGCATATTAGGCATCGACCTTACGACCCTCTCGCTCCTTCCCGTATTCATTATCTTCCTTCAGGTGATTTTTGGATACACCATTCTCGCAGCTTTAGTCACCAGAATGGCGATCATGTTCCAGAATCTGAGTCCATAGACTATTCTTTTTTTCACGGAGAATTTATAGAGAAAAAAGAAGCGGGTATTCTTGGACGCATGAGAAAAACCAACCGCGAATCGGCGCGAATCCGCCCTCCGGGCGAGCGAATCGGATTTGCTTATCCTCACTTTCGCAATCCAGCTTTGCTGTCTTACTCCTCCCTCATCGGGAGCGTTCGGGCAAATCCTGTCGCCGCTCCGGCGGCTCCTGTGAGGGAATTATTCATTGAGCTGTCCTAAATGTGAAAAATGTTCTTTTTATGACAATCTGAAAATGAGAAGGAGAGAGGGGAATCACCAGTGGGAGGCGCTGGGGCGCCGACAGGATTTGCCCGAACGCTCCCGATGAGGGACGAGCCGTCGTGTCCTCAGAGACGACGAGCGAGAGTGAGGATCAGCAAATCCGATTCGCTCGCCCGAAGGGCGGATTCGCGCCGATTCGCGGTTGGTATTATCTCATGTGTCATAAGATAACCGTAACCCCCCTCAGTGATTTGCGAATCTTTTCGAACGCGGTTAAATATTTCCTGAGTTCCCGCCCCCAACCACATCCATCCTGATCGTCACTTCACCACTCGACCGTCAGCCCGACACCCACTTCATGCACCGGGATCACGTAATGGACCGCTGCTTTCACCGCAAACGAGGTACAATGGCAGGGATACATCTCCGTGATCCCTTCTTTCTGCATATAGGCGATCGTCTTCTCTGCCCGCTCATCCATCTTCTTCATATGCCAGCCGCCAATGATCCCAAGGATCGGTTTCTTGAACAGCTCTTTTGCATACGCACAGATATTACAGATCCCCGCATGTGAACAGCCCGTAATAATATAGATGCCCGCCTCCCGTTCGAATACAAGAGCCGAGTCCTCCAGGATGAAATCCGGGACATATCCCTCCGGCGTTTTTCTCGTGTCCATCTTCGGCCGCGGCTCGAACTCCTGCGTGATCGGTATCTCGCCGAGAAACGTGATGTGATCACTGATTTTGACCGGCGTCTTCGAGAGAAGCAGGCGGGTCTTTTCCCGAATCGTTTCTTCCGAGACAGGAGATCCCGTCAGCAGATCGCCCCGGCGTTTTTCGGCGAACGTATCCGGATGGGTAATCACTTCGAACGACGAGGTGTCGAAATGTTCCAGCAGATGCGGCAGGCCGCCGGTGTGGTCGTCGTGTCCGTGCGAGATCACGACCTTTGTAAGGGCCGAAAGATCGATCCCGAGTTTTTTCGCATTCCTGATGAAGAGATTGGAGTAGCCCGTATCGAGCAGGATTTTTTCAGTTCCATCCTCGATATAGAAGCAGAGTCCCGGCTCTCCGTAGAAATATTTGTCGATAAACGTGTTGTTGTCGACGAGTACAGTAAGTTTCATGATGTTCTCCAGGGTTTTTTTCCGTCAAACCAGCCGTTCTCTCTCCAATAAGCCGCCTGCGGTTCATCAGACCAGAATTTTTTCTGGGCAAATCTCATCAGATAGAAGATCAGCTTCACCTTGAGACGGGGCTTCGCTCCCGTTTGTCTTCGAATCTTTTGGGAAGTCGTCTTGATTTCCTGTGCAAATGCCGCTTTTCTTTTGTCGGAAAGCCCACGCCACCCTGCCATACCGACTGTTTTTCTGAAGCGGTAGACCCGGCCGACTCCCCACCAGTCAAGGGAATTTTTGACATCCCGCACCGTCCGCCGCATTCCGATGCGTGCCCCTGTTGAAATAACGAGTGCCTGTTTATGGAAATATACACCTCTTGGATTATGGGCCATCCACTGAAATCCGAAGTGATCAAGCAATGCTTTGACCTGACCCGGTGCATGCAGTAAATACACAGGGGTCGTGAAAATGAGCAGATCCGCATTCTGCATCGCCTCCTCTATCGGCTGGATATATTTATAATGAGGACACTTTGTGCTGTCCGACAAACAGGTCAGACATCCGGTGCAGAATACCGGCATGTCCTTTGGGAGATGGAATTCGGTAACGATATCACCGTCGGCAAGTTCTGCAATGAACTGCCGGGCAATGTTGTACGTACTTGATTTTTCCGTACGGTTCGTTCCGTAAATGACGGTGATTTTCATACGATAACGGAGTATTGGGTTGTGAAACCATTTACCTTCTCTCTTCTCTCCCGGCAGGGAACGAAACTTTTCAGGAGTTTTACCAGGGTTTTTTCCCGTCTAACCAACCGTTTTCTTCCCAGTATGCTGCATCAGATTCAATAAAGCGGTATTTTTTCAGCACGAATCTCATCAGATAGAAGAGCATCCTGACTTTGAGCCGGGTCCCCGATCCTTTCTGACTTCGAATCTTTTGAGAGGTCGCCTTCACTTCTTTTGCAATTACCGCCCTCTTTTTTTCGGTGACCTGACTCCACTCCGAAGCCTGGACCGCTTTTTTGAAGGTGTAGGTCCGCCCAACACCCCACCAGTTGAAGGAATCCTGTACATCTTTTACTGCGTGCCGCATGCCTGCTCCGGCGGCAGTCGTAATAACGAGTGCCTGTTTATGGAAAAACGCCTCAATCGGCCGGTGGGCTATCCACTGATAGCCGAAGTGGTCCAAGAGGGCTTTGACCAGGCCCGGCATATGGAACACATACACCGGAGCTGCGATAATGATCAGGTCGGCGTTTAAAATGGCGTCAGAGATCGGCCGGATGTATTTGTAGTGGGGACACTTTTCGGGATCGGAAAAGCAGGCGAAACAGCCGGTGCAGAACTCCGGCATGTCTTTTGGCAGGTGGAATTCGGTGACCGGATCGCCGTCTGACAGTTCAGCCAGGAACTGCTGGGCGATGTTGTACGTACTTGATTTTTCCGTACGGTTCGTTCCGTAGATGACGGTGATTTTCATGAGATGATGGAGTATATACCTTCAGGAATATTCTATTTTGCCCCGTCCTTTTTTGCTTCCAAATACCAGCAAGGGATGGAACTCTTCATATCATCATACCAGAAAAGGACCTCATTTGCCATTTCTACCGCCGTATCGACCTCTTTTTGTCCAAAAGGTACCGACCAGGGGATCGAGCCAAGTGTATTGCTGCTGATGTACAAGAGAAGCAGATCCCAGAATTCATCAGGAACGGATCCGTCAAAATATCCGTCGATCCGTCCTGCCGCAAAATAGCTACTTCTCTTCGCACACCACACGATCCGGTTGAACTCTTCCCAGGGATCCCCATAGTCGATCCGGTTGAAATCGATGATACAGGGCTCTCCCTCCCCGTTGATGATCATATTCCCACAGTGATAATCCCCGTGCTGAAAAGACTGCGGCCGGTTTTGTATCAAATGCCTGTGTTTTTCGATCCAGGCAAGCATCAGATCGTCATGCTCGAAACGGATGCCGCAGGCAAGATACCTCTCGTTTCGCCAGTCGAGTTTTTTTCCAAACCGGACCCCCCAGGGTTTCATACCTTCCGGTGCCGGAATCGAATTCAGCCGTCTCTGTAAAATCCCGGCCTTCACCCCCACCCGGTAATGTTCTTCGCGTGAAAGCAGAGGCAAAACGTCTTCTGCTTCTTTGCCTTCTGTCCAGCTGAGAAGCATGTACACCGAGGAATTGTCCCGGCATCTTCCAAATGCGATCGGTTTTGGCGCCGGAATGCCCCGAGCTTCTATCGTTTTGAGAGCCTCGAACTCCTCTTTTTTGCGGTCGTATTTGTCTATGGCAGATACGCGAAGCAGAAGTTGTCGGCCGTCGTCTGTTGTCACAAGATATTTTGTGTCGTCGGACCAGCCTTTTAAGATCGGCGTTATTTCTGTGAACGTATGATCGAAAATCTCGTCCGACATAAAAAAAGAGGATTAGTTTTTGTAGCTCTGCACATACGCGTACGCGTCTGCGAGGAGTTCTGTGAGGGCATCGCCGCATGCGGCTTTGAGATCCATCGGGTGGATCTTTCCTCCGGCGTATGCGGTTTCAAGCTCTGCATAGCTGTGGAACTCGAGGTCCCCGCCGAACTTTTCGGGTCTGCGGATCGCGATCGTGTCCATTCTCGGGAAGACGTTGTACCGGAAGATCTGCAGGATCGGGTTTCCTTCCGTCTCCGGCGGGCAGAATGCTTTCTTCATCTTCTTTTTGATCTCTTCAGGCGAATCGGCGACCGAGACGACGTTTCCTTTCGAAGAGGACATCTTCTCACCGTCGAGACCGTTGACGATCGGCGTGTGGATACATACCGGCGGTTTGTATCCGAGGGTCGGGAGGTGTTCGCGGGCGAGCATGTGGATCTTTCTCTGGTCGATCCCTCCAACCGCTGCATCAACGTTGAAGGTCGGGATGTCGACGACCTGCATGACCGGGTAGACCATCTGGGAGACCATCGGATTATCCATCGCACGGCCGACCTCGTCCATACTGCGGGTGGCACGGTTCAGGGTGATCTGCTGGCAGAGGGTCAGCACTTCGGTCTGATACTTCGGAGTGAGCTGGACGTCCGTTCCGAGAACGAACTCTGCGCCTTTGAGACCGACGGCCTCGATGCAGGCTTTGTTGTAGTCGGCAAGCTCTTTGATCTGTTCGAAGGTTCCTTTTCTGTTCAGATAGGCGTGCAGGTTTGCAATCAAGACCACGACATCAAACCCTGCTGCTTTCATATCCATCAGTTTATTGATGGTCACCAGGTGACCGAGGTGAATCTCGCCGCTTGGTTCATAACCGGTATAGACCCGTTTTGTTGGTTTGTTCAACAAAGCTCTGAGTTCGTCTTCGGTGACGATCTCAGCCGTATTACGGGTGACGAGTTCGTATGCGTCCATATCCCGATATGTTGTCCGTGAAATACTATAAAGGATGTGTGACAATGTGTGGACCGGGCTACGGTCTAACATATAGACAGGGGAAAGACAGTGAAAAAAACAAGGGGTGTTTTTCGGCAGGTGTGCTGCCTTTTAGAGTTTTGGCCCGGACAGGGCAAGGGCGATGATAAGAAGGAGAAGCCCCGCTATCATCTTGTCCAGGATTGAGGGTTCGTATTTCATACTAGATTATTGCCGTTATTCTATCATAAATGCGGCGTTAACTACAAAAATTTTGTTAGTTATCCACATAAACGAAAAAATCGGCAGCAAAAACATTTACTGCCGCAGTATATCCCTGCTCTCGTCAGGGATGCCGGTGAAAAAAGAGTTTGCTCATGTTTCCATCATGATGCGTTCACCGCCACCCAACACTTCAGGCTCCATTCTGAAATACACATTCATGGCATCCGGGCTGAGCGAGTAGTAATAGATCCCCTCTTCTTTCACTTCGGTAAGTAATCGGTCGTCGATTTTTTTCAAATGAAAATATACGGTGTCCGGAGATTTGCCGATGATCCCGGCGATCTCGTGACGTGTCAGGTTTGGATGATGATATAATGTTTTGAAGATCGATCTCGTTGTTTCATTTTCCAGAATGCCGTATATGATCGGTTCTAAGGATTCCTGATCGATCGGGTGTGCCGAATAGTACGTTCTTCCGTTCACTTCGGCTGCAAATATTTTCTGCTCGATCTGGAGCCGGTGAAGCTGATAGGCAACGGATCCCCGGGAACTTCCCACCCCGTCGACGATCTGTTTTTGCGAGCAGAATTTGTGCTGCCGAATGTAGGCGAGGATCCTTGCCTGCGTTGATTTCGGATTTTTTTCGGGAGATTTGCGGCGGCAGAAGACGATGAAGGTACCGCAGACACCAAAGATCGTAGTAAGAAGCGGAATCATCATTGTTCTGGTCATGTTTCCAAGAGGCGTTGGTTCAAAGAAATCAAAGTATGAGCCGATGTAGATGGGAAGCACGGTTTTCCAGTAAACAAGGTTCAGCCATCCGGTAATTGTTACTCCCTCAATTCCGTCATCAATAGGAACTATCTCATAATCTGCCGGGGCTATTACCAAGTCATCTTCGCCGGGATACGTGTAATAGAAGTCAAAGGCGCTCACAGGTCCACATATACCTGCAAGTACGCAGAGGAGCACAACACATAGAAAAATGTGGATTTTGTATCTAAACGGCATTGAATTGCAAAGTATATAGCTGAGTACCGCTCACCGATGCCCCATTAATGTAGATTGTCCATTGGCCCTCTGCAATATTTCCGCTTATAGTAAGGGGAATCACTCCATTTGCTACTCCATCAAATGAATCGTAATATGGTTCATAGGAAGATCCATCCGGTTTGGTTATCACCATGTAGAGAGTATTTTGTGTATTTCCCCATGAGAGAGCAATCTCAATTCTTGTTTTACCGGCAGGAAGGATATATGAGTGACTCTTCCATTCTCCTTGGGTAATGGTATCGTAGAGCGGCGGAGCTTTGCTGCTATCGGTAAATTTGTACCAGGGAGTTATCGTATACTTTGCGGCATTCTCAGAAAAATCAGCTGCACCCGCAGGCATTACACAGCATGCGGTCAAAAGGAGCATGCCGATCAAAAGAATCTGTATCTTCATACATTGGTATGTTCTGTTGTTTCTTTGTTATAAATACATTGAGCATAGATTCCAATTCTGCTTCATTCTCTTTAACTCTTGAATACATGCATTGGAATCTATGCTCAATGTATTGATAATAGATGAAAAAGAAGGGATAGTTGTGGATTGATTTCCAATCCGCAAGATTATCAAAAAGAGGTTTTTCCTCTGGTGTTGCTTACATATATGCGATGAGGAATCTTTCTACCGAGGTTAAAATGAATTTTACTAAACGACGTATTGAAATTTTATCACTTCTTCTGCTGATAATTGCAGTAATGCTTATTTTTCCAGTAAGTGCAGAAACTGCAGACGGTGATAACGTACCAATTTTTACCCTCCCTGGTAAAACAACGATTTATGATATGAAAATGATTACAGAAAAATCTGAATCATCAATAGATTACGATTCTTTGAAGATTCCAGAGAGTGTCATAGCCTCATCTGATGCCAAAAAAGCATCAGGCGAGATAGCAAAAGATTCAGAAATCTATGATGTGATTTGTTTCAACAACCCCATTCCCGACCGTCAGGCTGAAATCACACTTCCAATCACATTATACGGAAAAGACTATCTTCTTCTCCTTAAAAGAATGAATTTTGAAAACATTGATGATGGTATTGATTCCTATGAGGGCGTGATTTCAGGCATTGATGACTCGCATGTTGTTTTGACCGCAGATATGGATAATATTCTTTGTGGATTTATAAGCTATCCTGGTGAATACATCACCATCTCTGCAATTCAGGCAAGTGAAAACAGCCGAACAACTGGTATGCCATTGCATATCGTATATTCAGAGTATGATATGCTTCAGCCAGTTGAACCGATTGAATTCTGCGGATTCAAAGATCAGGTTCAAACGACCTCATTATCTGAAAACATCGTAAAACCAGCTGGATCAAACTCAAAGGGACCATATGACACGGTTTATGTTGATGTACTTGTTGTAACAGACGACGCTTTTTACTCTAGTAGCTGGGTAACAATCGCTGAAAGTTATATTGCAACAGCAAATTCAATCACCAGTTATGGTAGAGATGACGTAAAAGTTGTTTTAGTACCGCATTATGATGTCTCACAAAAATCTCAGTTAAGTGCTAATTCTTCAATTACTACATATCCTTTAGAGACTCTGGCATATTATTATCCGCTGTCGACTTTAGACTCTTTGAATGTTGATTTGTGTGTTTATCTTGGGGGATATGATATTGAAGGGGTGAATTATAAAGCTCAAGGGATGTCATAGGGATATGATACCAGATATGCATGGTCCCAAATGGTCTCTGATGCGAATGATTTCCTCTCTAATATTTACAATGGAAACGATTATGCAAGAACATTCTGTATCATTCATGAAATTGGACATTGTTTCGGAGCAGTACATGAACAAACATACACATGGGGATTATTACTTAATGTAAGAAATACCGTTATGCTTAGTGAGTATTATGGGAGTCCATTTAACTTATTCGAGTTTTCCTCACCATCTTATCATGGGGATTCGACACATAATAATGCACAGATAATTAGAAATAATAAAACCAATGTTAGTTTGCACACGTAAACTACATCTGTAATCATGACTGAACATACCAAAAACACAAAAGCAAGTGTCATCTGCATGGCACTCATCTATTTTTTGCCGCTATGCATTATATCGGCATATTTATCCTGGATAGTACCACTGTTAACATCCCTGTCAAATTCTCTCACAGACGGCATGTTTGCAAGTCTGATGGTTCTTTTGCCGCTCGCCGCTCTGATCGGAGTGATTACGTATAAGAAAACAGTCGGCAGGGAAACCACAAAATGGGTCACGATCCTTATACTTGCGTTAGTTCTTTTGCTCGTCATCAACATCGGCATGGGGATCACAAACATCATCGACGGAGCCTTCACCTCTTCTCAGGCAATGCTGACGAATTTCCTGCGAACACCGATTTGGGTCACACCTTTCTATTTCGTCCTGATCCTTGCACCTCTCTTCTCTCTTGTTGTCCCGAAGCTTTGCGAAGGACAAAAACCGCAGAAGATCCTGTCGGGAGTTTCGAAAGGGTTTGCCGTATTCAGCTTTTTCTATCTGATCTATGCTATCTATAGCGGCATATCAGGAGATGCATATGATGTTGTTGTCCCTGGAATGCCACCTGCGTATCCCTGGTATATATCCCCTATGTTTATGTTGAGCCTCGCCATTATCTGGGTCGTTTTCGGTCTCGCGGTTGGAGCCTGTATGATTTGGATATGTCGAAAATCTGAAAATGATGTATGTATGCGTAACGAATGTGATGAAAAATGAACACTAAAAAAAGTATACTCATTATCGTTCTGTGTATAGTAGTGCTGATATGTGCCTCTGCGATTTGGTTTTCAGTATTTGGTCTTCCGTTTACTGATACAAAACCGCAAATACAGCACCCGATAAATATCGACATAACATTTCCGACAGAAGGGGGGACAGTAAACTATGATGTTGTTCCGGCAGGCCATGGGGTTTTTGGAACAATCCTTTCGGATTATGAAATAGAATCAGCATATGTCAAGTGTTTTGGTTACGGTGAACCGGAATTAACAAAAATAACATCATATACAGGTATGCTTTGCGGAGTTCCTACAACACCTGGAAAAACAAACATCACAGTTGTTGTTACTGATGTTAAAGGAAACACAGCAGAAAAGACGATTAACTTTACTGTAATAACAGGTCCACCTGCTCCTCCAAAATAAAAATAGCAAAACTGTTTGGATATTATTTCCATTGACATCAAACTTTTTTTTTAATAAAAACCAAATTACAAAAATTCGCTGAAGAATGAGATCGAGATTAAACCGCTGAGAGTATGGGCGGAGAGTGTCAAAGTCAGGGTAGAAATTGACCTGTTTTCTATTGCCCATAATATTCACGATTCCAACAGATATACCCATCATTGGATTCTGGGCTCAATGTATTGATAAGAGATGAGGGAGATAAGATAATTTTAGTGTTGTTGAACGTAAACCACGTATAAAATCTCTCAAAGTCAGGTATACATAATGGACGAAAAATCTGCCAAATCTAAAAAAATCATCGCCGGCATTCTCATTCTGATCGTTGGCTTGAGCATCGGGTATCTCATTTTATTTTTTGGTGTGGGTCTTGGAGATACGTGGGGGATGACATTGCATTATTATCCCAGCTATGATATCAATAATAGTACCCATCGTACCTTGGAACTGGTTGTTCCAACATAGGATGATTTCAAAATATATCCTGCATTAAAAGAGGCTTTCCTTACCAGAGATACAAATATCGACACTTCGGATCCTGAAAAAGAAATATATCAGGTTAATTCTGTCGGAATACAAACTAGGCAGCAGATCAAGGAAATTAGGGAATATGTCGCAAACAAAGTTTTTTTTTATTGGGAAGGGGGATATTACGTGGTGATCATGCCTATAGAATAGAGATATACCTCCTTGTTTTTACAGAAAATCCTCTCTCTTTGAAACCTATTTTATTCCCGCATATATTCTCACGATTCCAAGGGATACTCCCGGCATTGGAATCTATGCTCAATGTATTGATAATAGATGAGGGAGAGAGTAATTCTCATGTCGTTGAAGGTACATTACACAATCTCTCAACGTCAGGTACCCAGGATAGTTATTGTAAGAATAGGTACAATTGATACTCCGATTGGGGTGTAGATCACTCCTGAGAGGCAATTCACCATGATCACCATGACCAATTACCGCATAAGAGTCATCTCGTGTTTAATACTACTCGTATTATTCTCAAGTATTCCAACGATTCTGCTCAGAACGTATGATATGCATAATGGGGTCAGTATGTCGGTGGTTCTCCCGATGTATTTTGCGGGCCTCATTATTGGAGGTATTGTTGCTGTTGTAACAGTATGGATGGATAAAAAGTATCCTCCTCCAAAACAGGCCCGCGTTGTTGTACAGCCGGTTTCGGATAAAAATGCCGAGAGAGTAAAATGGGTGTTCATCGGGATCCTTACGGGAATAGTAATTCTCTTTACATGGCTGATCGTCGTGTATGTGCCTTCTGCAAAGAGCGGATTTACGTCAGTTGCCTATATCTGCGGTCTATGTTTCGGTCTCCTGATACTGCTTGCTTTCATGAAAAGTACCGCGATCTACGGATATCTTTCAACCATACGTAAAAAATAACGGGATGAGCTGGTGCCGGCAGGAAATACATCAAGAATTGGATTCTGGGCTCAATGTATTGATAATAGATGAGGGAAAAGGTGTAATTATAGATCATAGAAACCATCTCCACAATCATAATGTCACACTCCTTGCCTGATCATGACTGAACAAACCAAAAACACCCAACGAAGTGTCATCTGCATGGCACTCATCTATCTATTACCAGTATGCATTTCTTCGGCATATATCTCATGGAATATATTTTTGCCAAACGCCGTCACTGAAGGACTGTTTGCGAGTCTGATGTTTCTTCTGCCGATCGCAGCCCTCATCGGGGCGATAATGTATAAGAAAACGCTCGGCAGAGAAAACACGACATGGTTAACGGTCCTTATAATTGCACTTGTTCTTTTGCTCGTCATCAACATCGGAATGTGCATTACAAACATCATCGGCGGAACCATCACTTCTCCGGCAATGCTGACGAATTTCCTGCGAACCTTGATTTGGATCACTTTCGTCTATTTCTCCCTGATCCTTGCTCCTCTCTTCTCCCTTGTTGTTCCGAAGCTTTGCGAAGCACGAAAACCACAGACGATCCTGTCGGGAGTCTCGAAAGGGTTTGCCGTATTCGGCATCTTCTATCTGATCTATTCTACGTTTAGCGGCATAGCAGGAGATGCATATGATGTTGTTGTCCCCGGAATGCCTCCTGCTTATCCCTGGTATATATCCCCGATTTTTCTGTTGAGCCTTAGCATAATCTGGGCCCTCTTCGATCTCGCGGTTGGAGCCTGTATGATTTGGCTGTGTCGAAAATCTGAAAATGATGTATGCATGCGTAACGAATGTGATGAAAAATGAACACAATACAGAATCCAAACAGACCTGATATTTGAATACTGCAATCTGCGGATGTGATCCCCTCCCTCTATTTTCTCACTATTTGTCTCACGATTCCGACGGATACATTCTGCATTGGAATCTAGGCTCAATGTATTGATAATAGATGAGGGAGAAAGGGTAGTTTTAGTGTTGTTGAAGTTACAACAACGGTAAAAATTTTATGAAGAGGAGAACACAGTAAAATGATAAAAATTCTATCAAAACTACTATTAGTATTCGTCTGCTTATGCATGCTGACGGTAATTGTGCCTGGGGTTTGTGCAAGTGAAGCATTTTCATACTCAGGAGAAGATGCTTTAGGAATTGCAAGTTCTGATGAACAGATTGAAGAAATATCTCAACCTGAATTATCGAACGCTATTTTTTCCATCGATGGTGCAACAACTGATGTAAAAACAGGCATCACACGAGAGAGCAAAGGCACAGATGAATTAGAAAAACAATACGGCATCTTGAACATCCCGTCAACTGTTCTTACCTATGATGCGGTATCTTTCAGTACCGTGAAGTTAAACAAAGAGGGGGAAAATTCCTTAAAAGTTTATTAATACGGCAAAGAGTATGATTTAATCCTTGAAAGATCTAATTTTGAGAATATTGATGACGGTATTGATTCCTATAACGGATATATCAAAGGTTTGGATAATTCAGTTGCATTATTCACCTTTGATGAAAGTATGGGGAAATCTCTTGTTCATGGATTCATTGAGTTCGAAAATGAGCAGGTGTATGTAGTTCCTGTTCAAACACGGGAAAATGGATTGAAAACGGACAATCCTTTGCACATTATATATTCATCAAAGGGTGTTGCAAATCCAACTGAAGAACAGATAGCAGAAATTGAAAAAATATATTCAGAAAATACAAACCGGCTGGGAGTTACGTTGCCGGATGCAGGTAAATTTCCGATCACATCTGATTTACCGTCAAGTTATTCTCCATCCAGCTGGGCAACGGTTTATGTCCTTGTAGCAACTGATTATGAATTCCATGAACTAGAGACGAATTGGGTCTCTTCAGCACAATCCTATATGAATCATGCTGCATATCAGTATCAGAGACCCGATATTGGCGTATTTTTGAATGTAGCTGAATATGATGATTCAAAAATGCATGACTTATCCAATGATGCAAGGAAAACTTCAGATCCATTTGGATTATTTAGAGAAAAATTTCCAGCATGGTATCTGGATAGTAAAAATGCAGATATTGCTGTCTATTTAGGTGGAAACGATAAAAATGCTATAGAACAAGGTGAGTCTTTTGGGTATGGACGGTATCCTGACGATGAGTGTCGCTATACTTGGAGTCAGATGGTCGCTGATATTTATCCTCCTATTATTGGACTAATCTATGATGGATCACTCAATGCAAGAAGATATTGTGTTATTCATGAGTTAGGACATATATTCGATGCAAATCATGAAGATTCACAGGGCACTAATAAAGCATACAAGTGGTTTGAAAATGGAATTCCGAAACATACTGTTATGTGGAGTTGTTATTTAGGCACAACGAATACCTGTGAATATTCATCTCCAAGTTATCATGGGGATAGTACACACGATAACGCAGGTGCCATCAGAGCGGTAAAGCATAACATTGCCTCCCTTGTGTGATTTATCTTAGAGGTATATACAATCAACAAAGACCCAAATCACGAGGGAAAATTTTGGATAATACTATTGGCTGTTCTTATTCTGCTGCCGCTCGTATTTGTCGTGCCTATCCTGATAGAATCCACCGGTATCTTGGACAGTAAGTCAATGATATTAACCTATTCATCATATCCTGAAAAACCGATCAACCACGTATGGAACGAATCCGGATATGCGATATTGAATATTACTGATGAGGATTTCGAAAAATATCCTGAGATAAAGGAGTTGTTTCTTACCAGGGATACCAGTATAAAAAAATCGGACCCTAGAACAGATAACCCTGTATTGAATAGTGTCCAGGTTCTGACTCGAAAACGAATCGATGAGATCCGGGAAAAATACTGCATTCATAGAATTCTCTACTGGGAAGGAGAGTATTATCAGGCAGGCATCCCGTATTCATAACTTTTGTTAGCTCTTTGACGAATTGAGTTGAGGAGGAGACAAATCAAGGTTTACTATGTGAGGTTTAAATGATGAAATTGAGTATAAAAATTCTTGCTGCATGCATATGCATACTTCTGTTGATCATTAGTGCCGGCTGCATCTTACCGGAACACTACTCAGAAAATAATAGCCTGCCTGACTTCATGCCGGGTATATTTGATACAGGATTTTTTTCATCACCCCCTTCACCCCCTAACACATCGTCATATACTCATGCAATCGACTGGTACTTTGATCTGGACAATGCAACAGGTTTTGTAAGCGTTCAGAGACGTGATGGCCGGTCAAATCAGATTCCAATTTACATTGCAGAACCGGGTGTTGAGGGAAGAATTGCCATAAAAATCACGGCATCCGGGGAGGATATTATTGTTACGCTCAATAGAACATTTCCTATGTCTCCTTTGCCGGAAGGGATGTCGCTCACCCTCGAAGGTGAGCCGATCTACGTGAAGAATGGTGAAACGGCGGATGCAACTCTTATTCTACGGGTAGATCCCTCTGCAGTGAATACTGTTACGCACACGGTGGTCTGGTTGGAGACGACGAGCGGGTGGGGACGGGCACGTGTATGTCAGTTGTATTCAGCCGCTGATCCAAACATACCTGATATTTGAATATACAATATGCGGATGTGATCTCCTCCCTTTATTTTATCACTATTTTTCTTACGATCTCGAAGGATACCTCAGCATTGGAATTTATGCTCAATGTATTGATAATAGATGAGGGAGATAAGATAATTTTAGTGTTGTTGAACATAAACCACGTATAAAATCTCTCAAAGTCAGGTACACATAATGGACGAAAAATCTACAAAATCTAAAAAAAATATTTTTGGCATTCTTATTCTGATCATTGGATTGAGCATCGGCTATGCCATTATATTTTTTGCGCTGGGTCTTGGAGAAGGGAGCTATGTATACCTATTCTATTCATCAGGACCTGATGATGATCACTCTGAGTGGAAGATATTTGTTCCAACAGAAGAGGTTTTCCAAAAGTATCCTGAGTTAAAAGAGCTGCTGCTCACGAGAAACACAAGCATTAATCTGTCAAATCCAGATGAAGTAGAGACCTGGTCTCATAAAGTTCCTGTAAAAACTAGACAGAGATGTAATGAACTTCGTGAATTCTTATATCACAAAATTTTCTACTGGGAGGGGGAGTATTACACTGCGGCGATACCTATTGAGTAGGGATGCATACACCCGTTTTTGCTGGAAAGCCGCTATTAACTGAAACTTCTGTATGTCTGAACTTATTCTCCGATTCCAACAGATATACCCAGCATTGGATTCCAGGCTCAATGTATTGATAAGAGATGGGGGCGAAGGTGTAATTGTAGATCATAGAAACCATTCCCACAATCATACTTATATTTCATACACCTTGCCTGATCATGACTGAACAAACCAAAAACACCCAACGAAGTGTCATCTGCATGGCACTCATCTATCTACTGCCGCTATGCATTTCTTCAGCAGATTTCTCATTGAATCTATTATTGCCAAGAACCGTGACCGACGGACTGTTTTCGAGTATGATGTTTCTTCTGCCGATCGCCGCCCTGATTGGGGTGCTAACGTATAGGAAAACGCTCGGCAGAGAAAACACGACATGGTTCACGGTCCTTATAATTGCCCTTGTTCTTTTGCTCGTCATCAACATCGGAATGGGCATCACAAATATCATTGGCGGAGCCTTCACTTCTCAGGCAATGCTGACGAATTTCCTCCGAACGCCGATGTGGGTCACCGTCCTCTATTTCGTCCTGATCCTTGCGCCTCTCTTCTCTCTTGTTGTCCCGAAATTTTGCGAAGCACGAAAACCGCAGAAGATCCTGTCGGGAGTCTCGAAAGGATTTGCTATATTCAGCATCTTCTATCTGATCTATGCTATGTTTCGTGGAATAGCAGGAGATGCATACGATGTTGTTGTCGTTGGCATGCCTCCTGCTTATCCCTGGTATATATCCCCGGTATTTATGTTGACCCTCTCCATTATCTGGGTCGTTTTCGGTCTCGCGGTTAGAGCCTGTATGATTTGGCTGTGTCGAAAATCTGAAAATGATGTATGCATGCGTAACGGATGTGATGAAAAATGAACACAATACAGAGCCCAAACATAAAACTCCTCTTCCCGATCTATTTTTTACCGATATGTATCTTTGGAGCGTTTATTTCCTGGAATTTTTCAAATATCCTTGTCGAATCCATACTGTCTGCAGGTCTGTTCGTATTGACGGTACTACTCTTCATTGGAACGATCCTCTGCTTCAGAAATAGTGATGGAGCAGTCAAATCCCGCTTCGAATTTCTTGCAGTATTTACCGCATTACTGTTGATCGGCGAGATCGGATTCGGGCTCATTTCCGTTATGGCCGGAGGGGGTTCACAACTCATGGTTTTACTAAGGATGCCTGTTTGGCTGACAGTGATGTACCTCATACTGATCGCCTCGCCGATGATGACATCTGTGATTCAGAAGGTATCGGCAGACTTTGTATACGGAACAATGATGAAACGGACCTCGTATACATTTTCCGTCTGGGGTTTTGTACTTCTCGTCTGTTACGTCATTCTGTCGGTTTTGGGAGATGCGAATGATGTCGTGATCGAAGGAACCGTACAAACTATTCCCTGGTGGATCTCAACAGTTCTTATAAACACGGTCTTTGCGGTCTGGGTTATTCTAGGGATCGCCGGCGGACTGCAGCTTGTTTTCGGATGCAAAAAAGATGACACGTAGACGCCTTGATTCTATCATCATCCTCCTCATTATTTGTTACCTATAGAAATTGACCTGTTTTCTTTTTCCCGCACTATTCACGGGCCTGTTCAACAGATATACTCAACATTGGATTCTATGCTCAATGTATTGATAATAGATGAAAAAGGAGGTATAGTTATGGTGGTGTAAAAACCGGCCTATAATGAAATGTACGAGAACATATAATGATGAAAGATAAAGAGTATTCCAAAGATGTTATGAAAATAGCATTAGGTGTTGTATTAGGCATTGTATCTGCCGTTTGTATTTTATTTATCCTGGGTGTGATTGCCTCCGGCGTAGGTCTTCTCGTCGCCCAGATCATGTCGTGATTCTGTCCGGCATTTCGGCATATCGATGGGAATGACTCTGCATAATACGTCGATGCGGATCATTCGAACCATCTGCAGGATCGTAATTACATGTTGTTATATTGCCTTACGTACCGGGAGGAAACCTCTTCTCATGAAATCAACAATCAACGTTATACTGACCGTCGGGAACCATGACTGACCAAACCCAACACACCCAGCGGAGTGCTATTTTCATGGCACTCATCTATTTTTTGCCGGTATCAGTATGGCTGCTGTATATTTTAGTCACTCAATATTATTATCCTGCAATTTCCGGCAGCCTTGCTTTGGTATTCCTTTTCGGCATATCTCTCCTTGCGGTACTTGCGGTCTCCCTTCTCCTCCTCCCGTTTGCCGGGGCGATACAAGGTCTGCGTTTTCGCACAATGCGTAAACTTCCCTGCATACTGATAATAACGGCAGTTGTTCTCATTCTCGGTCTATCCGTATGCTTGGTGGTCATCGGCAATCCCCGCTCATTTGCAGAAGCTCTGCGCATATTTTCCTTAGATCTCTTCTTCTTATCGCTGATTTTTACGCCTCTCTACTGCTCTCTACTGTCCGGCGGCATTTATTCTTAGGGGTGAATCTTCGAAAAAGGCAGTTTCTGCAAAAACATCAGGCATCTGTCTTGGAGCTGTCGGATTAGGTATGACATACGTGTATTTCTGGGTTTATCGCAGCGTCCAGCGGTATGATACATCGCTTCATCTGATAAAAGACATATGGTATTATTCGATCTGGGTATTACTCATCGGTTTTGGCATATGGGCAGTGATTGGCGTAATAGGCGGAATTCTGACGCTAATGTCTTTAAAAAATAGAGATGATCTGCAGTAGATCCTTCATCCAAAAGGACATGGAACCTGCGGCAAATCCTGTAATCCCTGGTTATTACTCTGCCAGAAACATCTCCACGATATCTTCCGGGAACATCGTTTTCGCGACGATCTCTTCAACGGTCATGCCCTGTTCCTTGAATCTGCGGCAGACATTCATCATACTCTCACCTACTTCGATGATGTGCATGTCAGGATCATAGAATCTGACGACTCTCTGCCCCCAGGCATGTTCGATCACCGGATGAACGTACTTCACGTAAAACTTTTTGAGGCGCTCGACGCATGCATCGAACTCTTCCTCCTCGAAGTAGAGCTCGGCGTCATTTCCCTGATACCGGATATCGGCATCGAGTTTATTGATAAACCCTGTCCAGGAACTCTTCGACTGAATCGCAAACGACTCGTCGAACGTGACGTTTGCCCCGAAATCCATGGTTATCTCCTGACCAAGGACCTCGGTATAGAACTTTTTCGATGCTTCGATATCATCGACTACGATTAACGGGCAAATAAACTTCATAATTTTGTCTCCTTACCTCTCCACCAGAGGTACCATGTTTCTTTTTTTCTGAATAAAATACATCCGTCCAGGAACCCTGTCCAGTCATCCGTGAAATCATACCCGGTCAGGGTCGAAACGATCGCCGCCAGGAACACATCATGTGTCACGCAGACCGCGATGCCGTCCTGAAATGCCGTACTTTTCAGGAAGGCGAGAAGCCTCTCCGTTCCTTCCCTGATCGGATAATGACCGGGCAGAATGCCGGTGTTGATATATTCAAGCGTGATCGTTTTGGTCGGATTTTTCACATACAGACCGCGGGTCAGATCGTCATCGAAGATGTAGGCCCCGGGATCTCCGAGAGAATCGTTTGCGCAGACTTTTTCCGGCTCTTTTGCCCCTGCAAGGATCAGTTCGGCGGTACGCATGCACCGAAACATCGGGCTTGCGTATGCCTTTATTGGCCGCCCTCCGATCTTTTCGCCAAAGGTCAGTGACGCCCGCTCTCCCCGGTCCGTGAGTTTTTTGTGGGAACCCGGCTCTCCTTTGATGAACGGCTCCCGTTCGGCATGCCTGACGAGAACGACCGCAGCATCCCATTCGGTCATCTTCAGAATGGTGGGGATCGGGCTCTCCGTTCCGATGAATCTGACAATCCCGGAAACGGGATACTCGTCATCGGGTGGATCGGCCCGCCGGATCTCCTTTCCGGTAGTATCGATAACGAGCCAGCCGTCCTCGTCCCGGACCAGCGCCTCTCCATCTTTGAAACCTCGGGCATCGAAGTACCAGTCCCCATAAAGCATCTCGCCGCCGGTCGTGATGTGGGTGGCTCCGTAATTTTTCCGGTAGATCACCGCCGATCCTTCGCGAAATTCTTCTGCATAGAGATAGTTGTTGTGCCCGATCCGTTTTCCCTCTTCGTTGATGTGGAAATACTCACTGTCTGCCGTTTTGACCACCGCACAGTCGTCGGCATAATCCCCGACCCAGGCATACCTTTCTTCATAGAGGGGATTGCCTGCAAAATCGATATGATACGCTCCGGATTCGTCAACTACGGCGGCAAGACCCGGGAACCGGAAAGGTCCGACCGTTTTGAACCGTTTTTCATAGATGGGCGAGCCGCAGAACTCGTGATATGTCCCGTCGGAACTTGGTACTGGAAGGTCCATAAAAAAAAGTCAGCGAATGGCTGTCAGACCAACAGCCTTGTTCGTGATCGAAATCGATTCCATAGCGGTCTTGACGTCTCCGGCCATTGCCCGGATGCAGTCAACCGTCTCCACGACGACATCCGCTTCCTGATGGATCGCCTGGAAAAGGTAGAGGTCGGTTCCTTCATCGAGGACCGAAAGGGAATCGGCGAAGATCCCGTTTTCCCAAAGGTCCCCCCTTGGGCGGAGCAGATCGGAGGTGAACTCTTTAAGCTGGGCCGTGCTGGTGATCCCCGTACTCTTCTCGATAAGGCCAAGACGGGAGTGGGCTTTGATCAGCTCGATGACCTGCTCTTTGGTTGCCGGGTTTTTCAGCTCCATATTGATGAAATGCATATGCATGAAAGTCGTCGGCACGATCATTGCGGAGGTTATGATATTGATATTCGGGAGAACGCTCTGCACGTCCGGACCGTGGTGGGACGGGATCGTGACCGGATTTAAGACGATCGCATCGATCGGTCCGCGTTTGATGTCTGCGGGATCCCCGCCACGGCGAACCATGGTTGCCCGGACTTTTTTCACGCCGAAAACGGAGTCGATGAGTTTGATGATCCGGCAAAGGCCGGTGGTATTGCAGGACACGACCCGTGCATACTGTCTGCCGATCGCCTGCTCGTAATTGCAGGATGCATTGAAGGAGAATCCGGCGACTTCGTGCTCCTCTCCTCCTTCCCAGATGGCTTTCTTCTGGTACTTTTCGTAGAGGGCTTTGTTTCCTTCACCGACTCCTCCGGGCGTTGCATCGACGACGATATCCGCCTTCTGGATCATCTCTTCGACCGAGCCCGCTACTTCTATCCCTGCTTTTGTGAAAGCATCTTTTTTGCTGATATCTGCGATGTAGAGGGGGTATCCTCTTTCCTGGGCAACATAAGCCTCTGCGCCCGGTTTGGTTTTGGAAACACCGATTATTTCCATATCCGGCTGACAGGAAACCGCGTCGGCGACGCGTTTTCCGATCGTGCCGTATCCATTGACTGCAACCTTGATCATAGTTATAGTATGCTTCTCTTTCATGAATGATAAAATTGTATGCTCCGGGGTTGCGAGAAGCCGTGTCACGAAAAAATAGAGGAAGAAAAAAAGAGATTAGGTCCGCTCGTTACCGATCTCGTTAACGTATGCGTCAAAGGTATCGGTAACTTCTTTTGTGGGCGGTGCCGTGATCTTCGTAACGATGAAGATAGCAAGAACGCTTGCCGCTGCGCCGGGGATCATCTCATAGATTCCGGTGGATGCTGCAAGGAACATATACCAGAGGAATGCCGTAACGCCTCCGACAAGAATGCCGGCAAGTGCTCCCTGCCAGTTCATTCTCTTCCAGAAGAGTCCAACGAGAATCACTGAACCAAACGTTGCTCCAAAACCTGCCCAGGCGAATGAAACGATGCCGAAGACGGAACTGGAGATATCAAGCGAGAGGAAGATCGCGAATATTGCGACGACGAGAACCGTCACGCGGGAGAGCCAGAGTAAGGATTTCTGGGATGCTTTCTTGTTGATGAAGGTCTTGTAGAGATCCTGGGAAATTGCCGAGGAGGCAACAAGCATCTGACTTGATGCCGTGCTCATGATGGCTCCAAGGATACCGCAGTAAATAATACCTGCAAGGAAGCTTGCGAGCGTCTCTTTACTCATCTCGATAAAGACCGTCTCGGGGCTTGCAAGAGGTGTGCTGAAAAAGACCTGACCTAAAAGACCGATGAAGATTGCAGCCGCCAGCGTCAGAATGACCCAGATCATGGCAAATCTTCGTGCCTGCGGGATCTCGTCGGGATTTTTGATCGCCATGAATCTTGGAAGAATGTGCGGCTGACCAAAGTAACCGAAAGACCAGGCAAGACCTGATACGACTACGAAGACGGAGATGAACTCTCCGGTGGACGGATCTTTAAAGAGGGAAAGCATGTCCGGGTTGAGGGCGGCCACGGATGCTCCGCCAGTCCCAAACATGCTGAGAATTGCGACGATCGGGACGACGATCAGAGCGAAAAGCATCAGCATTCCCTGAATTGAATCCGTCAGACATACGGCTTTGAATCCTCCTGTGAAGGTATATAAGACAACAATCGCTGCACAAACGAGCATAGCCCATGTGTAGTCAACGCCGAAGATGGCGTTGAAGAGTTTTCCACCGGCAACGAACTGTGCTGCAGTGTAAACTACAAAGAAGACGATGATGAAAACCGATGAAAGTGCCGAGATGTATGCTTTTTTGTCGCCGAACCGGTTGACAAAGAACTCAGGAAGAGTGAGCGAGTCTTTTGCTTTGTGCGTGTAGATCCGCAGACGTTTTGCAACCAGTTTCCAGTTCAGATAGGTACCTATCGCAAGACCGATCGCGGTCCATCCGGCCGACGAGAGGCCCGATACATACGCAAGACCGGGCAGACCTAAAAGAAGCCAGCCGCTCATATCCGATGCTTCGGCCGAAAGCGCCGTAACCCATCGGTGAAGACCTCTGCCTCCAAGGATGTAATCGCCAACGGTCTTGTTCTTCCTCATATAGAAGAAGCCTATGTAGATCATTACGCTGAAATAGACGATAAATGCAGCAATGATCCCAATTAAATTCCAGTCTACCACAAGAATATACTCCCTATTTTGGATCTTCGACCCACACCAAAGGTGATGAAAACCCAATTAGATACGAGATATTAGTTAAGTTCCCATAATATTTATGTAATATGAATCAACAGATTAGGTGATATGATCGAAGAAATGACAAAAGAACGGGCATACAGCATCCTCGGGCTCCCAATGGATGCGGATTTTTCCACAGCGTCGCTTGCATTCCGAAATCTTCGCGATAAATATCACCCGGATACCAACCCCAGGATGCGCAGGGAATATACCGAAGTCGTTGCCGCGTTCGAATACCTTCAGCGCATGTTTTCAGACTGAACGGTCCCTCTCAAAACATACGAAAATACGCAAAAAATAGAAAAAAATATGAGCCTATCTCTCTGAGTGAGAACGGCGTTTTCTTCAATCAGCAGGGCATTATCGCACCGCGCGGTCTGGGGTATATATACTCCCGCGTTGTATTATTGATTGTAAACCCCCGGGATGAGGCTTCTGACTGTACCCTTTCGGTTTGGTCCTTCAAAAGTCCACCCACTTTTCTCAGGAATCATTTATTATATCTCTGTCCCCTATGAATCACTAACAGATCATGATCGAGATATACTCCTCCGTAAATGAGAGCAGACTCCCGGTCAAACAGGACAGCATCACGAAAGGCTGCTGGATCCGTCTCATCAGTCCAACGGATGAGGAGGTGTCGTATGTTTGTCAGGAACTCTCTATCGACAGAGACGATCTTACGATTCTTTTGGACGAAGAGGAGCGTCCGCGTGTCGAACATGATACGAACGCCTCCCTCATCCTCATCGATACGCCGTATTTCCTAACTGAGGAAGATGTCGAGTCGTATACCACCATTCCGGCAGGTTTCGTTCTTTTGCCCGACTGCCTCATAAGTATCTCGCTTCGGAAAAACCCGATCCTCGACCAGTTCGCATCCGGGAAGGTCAAGAATTTTTCAACAGAGAACCGCGTCAAATTCATTCTGCTGTTTCTCTACAGAAATGCGGATCTTTTTGTACAAATCCTTCGAAGGATCGACAAGAGGACGAGTGAAATCGAGAAGACCCTGAAAAAATCCACGAAGAATGAAGAGATTTTCCAGATGCTCGCCCTCTCCAAGTCTCTCGTCTATATTATCAATTCACTTAAAGGAAACGAATCCGTTCTGGAAAAAACTTTCCAAACTCCAGATTCCGGCAGGGGTCGTAAATGAAGAGGACCGGGATCTTCTTGACGATGTCATCATCGAAAACCATCAGGCTCTGGATATGGCACAGACTTATTCCGAGACGATATCAAGTACTATGGGAGCCTTTGCCTCGATCATCAACAACAATGTGAACTTTATCATGAAACTCTTCACCTGTTTTGCGGCCATCATGGCAATTCCGATGGTCGTTGCAGGCTTTTTCGGGATGAACGTTCCGGTCCCTATGACCGCGTATCCGCTCGCCTTCGTCTTAATCGTGTGCGCCTCCCTCGGCCTATCGGGACTCCTGATCTTTGTGATGTTCAAAAAAAGGATCCTCTAAACCTGAAACACGAAGCAGCTCCAGTCCATGAATTCCCTGCCGTAGGCAAGGTATTCATCCTGGATATACCGGAGATATTCATCCATATTTTCAGATACCGCATTCTGCCAGATCGCCGATTCATACCGGTCCCAGTCGTCGGATGATGCCGAGATCATGCCGGTGAGGGTGAATCCCAGTTCCCTTGCCGTGGAAGTAAGTTCGAACGCGGTCGGGACCTCGCCCCATTCTCTCGCAAACTCCGGCGGGACCATCGTTTTTTTCCAGACTCGATCCCCGATAACAAGACAGCCCCCCTCTTTTACCTGTCCGGCGAGCTGTTCAAGAGCCGCTTCGGCACCTCCGAAGATGAATGCCGTGCCAAAGGCGCAGACCGCATCAAACGATTCATCCGGGATATATGCGGCGCCATCTCCTTCGATCACCGTAATCCCGGTTCCCTCCAGAAGATTTCTTGCGCGGGAAGCCGACTCTTTCTGCAGTTCGATGCCGGTTCCAACGATCCCAAACTCCTTATGCCATAGATCTAAGAGGGTTCCGTTCCCGCATCCGACATCCAGCACCGACATTCCCGGTTTGAGATTGGCATACTTCCCCGCAAGGATCAGCTTTGTTTCGGAAACAGGATTCATAATTTTCAGATTACTCTGGGTACGCTTTCCAATTTCATCATCATCCATGACACAATAATGGTTGTCAAGCGTTAAAGCAGTCTTGCACAGATATCTTTGTGCATTACTAAAGTAATTTGTACTTATTGCAAAATATGCATAATTTATTATAGATTCTTCAGCCTAATTTATGGAAAGGAGTCTTCTGTGGATCTGAAAAAATTATCAAACTCGGTTGTCTTTTGCTCGCTTCTGGTGCTTCTGGCATCCTGTTCGTATGCAATCCTTTCAACTATCGTAACGCTCGCCGTAATGAACGGTTTTGGAATTCCGGTTGTTCTGGTCGGTAAATTCTTCTACGGCTGGATCATTCTTCTCGTTCTTGTAGCTCTTGTCTGGTTCATCTATCAGAGAAAGCAGCCGAAGCACAAACCAAGCTCTCTTCCGCTTTGGAAACGTGTTGTAACTCTCATCATCACCGGTATCGTGATGGCTCTTGTGACGGTCTGTTACTTCCTTTCGCTTGGATATCTGCCGATCTCCCTTGCCGTTGTATTACTCTTCCAGTATTCCTGGATCGGTGTGGTCATCGAGGCGGTCACCAGAAGAAAACTTCCGTCGAGAAACAAGGTTATCGCCTGTCTGGTCATCCTTGTAGGTACGATCCTTGCAGGAGGCATCATCGGTTCTGGTCTCTCGCTTACCGAGATGAACCCGGCAGGTATCGCTCTTGGTCTCCTTGCGGCATTCTTCTACGCTCTATTTGTCTATCTGAGCGGCAGAGTCAGCCCGGAACTTCCGCCGATGAACCGCAGCTTCTTTATCGCTACCGCCGGTATGCTCTTTGTTCTGCTGTTCGTTGGAACGGTCTACGGCGGAGCTTCGGTCATCGAAGGAATCACGAATGTGAACGCTCTCGCCTACAGTATTCCGCTTGGTCTGTTTGGTATCGCGATCCCGATCTTCTTCCTTGCAGTCGGTGCTCCCAAAGTCAGTACCGGTATGGCGACCATCCTGAACTCGGCTGAACTTCCGGTCGAGGTCCTTGCAGCCGCAGTGATCATTCTCGAACCGGTCGCCGCACTTCGCTGGGTCGGCGTCATCATCATTCTTCTGGGTATCGCTCTTCCGTACATCCTTGAAAGAAGGATTACCAGCGGTCTGGAAGCGTAAAACCATCCAAAAAATATTTCATATCTTTTTTTGCCAGCTTTTTCAAAGGAAGGGTCTTCTATCCCTATAGTTTTATTGCCCCGAATGCAACACTGATTATCATGAGAAAACTGCATATGATCCTGTTAGGGATGGCGCTGGTTTTTCTGCTTTTCTCTGCAGGAGTCTCAGCCGATCTGCCCACCATCTCAACACTTTCATGTGATGGGATCACCGCCGGTTCATGTACGTTTCAGGGAAACTTACAGAAAAACGGCGGCTTCGATGTAACCGACGTTGGATTCGTCTACGGAACCTCGCCTTCGGACCTTGCATTTACGGTATCTGAGGGATACCGAGGTCATTCGTACGGAAAGTATAGTACCGCCGTTTCGGGACTTGCTGCCGGAACTACCTATTATTACAGAGCTTACGCAGTAAATCAAGAAGGTACTGCCTACGGGCCTGTAATGAGTTTTACAACCACGTCTGCGGGCCCTGGTCCGTTCAGCATCTCGGCACCGTATCAAAATCAGAACTGCGTTCTGAATGACGGAAACTGCGTGAATGCTCAGTGGAGTGCTGCACCGGGAGCCGCTGGATACCGGGTCACGCTGAGGGATATGACGACGAATATGCTGTGCTTCAGTAATCTGGAGCTTGGGAATGCCACGTCGTATGCCATTCCATCGGAGAATCTCACCGCCGGTCACGAGTACTGCTTATCGATTTGTGCGTATTCCAATGCGGGAGACACGTGTCAGGAACGATACTTCTCTGTTCAGGCCGCGAACGGCGTGACGGCGACTCCTGTGGGATCGGCGAACCAATACGCGAATCAGTATCAAAATGCCCGGATACTGGATATTATCGCTGAAAGCGAACTTGTGCCAGGACAAGCCCACGACACTTCAGGTCTTTCGACGTACAGATACACGTTTACCGTCAGGACCAATCCCGATGCCGACCAGGTCTGTCTTTATCTCTATAACGGGACCAACAGCAGTCTGATCGGTGTTAACTCCACCTACGCTGTGATCGGTTCACCCATTCAGATGCGTGAATTCACGTTTACCCGGACAATGCTTTGGGAAGAGGCACAGAATATGAATACCGAGGCCTGCATCTATTACGATGGTCAACCGATCAGAGACAGGGACGGGGCCTATAAGGTCATTGCCGTTTCTGCACCAGGTCAGGGAAATACCTCTACCATCGGCAATACGAATCAGTTTATGGACCAGATCATGAATTTCTTTAGGAATATGTTTTCCTGGAACTTCGGCGGATCGTCCGGCAACTGATCCAAAACCACATTCTCTTTTTTTGCCGATCCGATATTCACAAGCTGTGTTTTAGTGTTTTCCGGCTAGCGGTTTTTAGTATGCGCAAGCCCTTTCCCTCTCAGAAAAGGTCGTTGGAATTACACAATATTTCTTTCAAACCCCTCAAGCACACTATTCATTGATCCCAACTTTACTTGCCTGAAACCTAAGATTTACCTGAATAAAACCCTAAAAATGACATTTTACTTGTTAAATCAGCAAATAAATTTGTATTTAATTATAGTAAATAAAATAGTTTATAATCTTCAGCATCCTGACGTAAGGGTATGACAATCGTTGAAGATGCAAAAAAGGGCCTCATCACTGAAGAGATGAAGGTCGTGGCAAAATCCGAAGGGGTCACCGAGGATTTCATTCGTCGGGGGATCGCCGGCGGTCATATCGTCATCCCGATGACGCCCTACCGGAAAGTGAAACTCTGCGGTATCGGCTCAGGGCTTCGCACAAAAGTGAATGCATCGATTGGTACCTCGTCAGATATCGTGAATGTGGAAGAGGAGCTGGAAAAGGCACGCCAGGCAGAACTCGCCGGGGCAGATTCTTTGATGGAACTTTCGACAGGCGGGGACTTCCTCGATATTCGCCGCCGGGTCTGTGAACAGTCGAATCTTTCCGTCGGATCCGTCCCGCTCTATCAGGCATTTATCGAAGCCGCCAGAAACAAAGGAGGCGTCGTCTTTATGGATGAAGACGATCTCTTCAAGATCACCGAGCAGCAGGCAAAACTCGGTACGAATTTTATGGCGATCCACACAGGGATAAACTACGAGACTGTGAAGAGACTGAAAAACCAGGGCAGACACGGCGGGCTTGTCTCACGTGGCGGGGCATTCATGACGGCATGGATGCTGCACAACGAAATGGAGAATCCCCTGTACCGCAGGTTCGACTACCTTGTCGAGATCTTAAAAGAGCACGAAGTCACCCTTTCCTTTGGAAACGGCATGCGGGCCGGTGCCTGTCATGACGCCACGGACCGTGCCGCGATCCAGGAACTGTTGATCAACGCCGAACTTGCCGATCAGGCACACAACGCCGGTGTTCAGTGTATTCTCGAAGGTCCGGGCCATATCCCGCTCGATGAGATCAAAACCAATGTCCAGCTGGAAAAACGGGTCACCAACAACAAGCCTTTCTATATGCTCGGCCCGCTTGTAACGGATATCGCTCCGGGATACGACGACCGCGTTGCCGCTATCGGGGCCTCCGTCTCGTCCGCCGCAGGTGCCGATTTCATCTGTTATGTAACCCCGGCCGAACATCTCGCTCTTCCGACCCCCGAAGAAGTGTATGAGGGAGTTATGAGTTCACGCATCGCGGCCCACGTCGGCGATATGGTGAAACTTCCAAAGACCCGCGAGGCCGATCTTGAGATGGGACACGCCCGCCGTGACCTCGACTGGGAACGCCAGTATGCCGTATCGATCAATGCCGAAAAGGCACGCTGCATCAGAAATTCCCGCATGCCGGCAGACTCCGATGCCTGCACGATGTGCGGCGACTTCTGTGCGATCAAGATCGTCCAGAAGACGTTTAATTTCACCTCCTAACCTTTTTTTTTCATCTTTCATCAAGTCAAATCTCATTCTTGCACCGTTGAGCTGATCCGCAATCAGCCGTTCCATATATTCGACGATCATTTCCGGAGTCATATTCATCTCCCCTAATATCCAGTTCTCAACCATGCCGGCAAAAACCATTGTATAAAAATGCGTCAAATATTCTCTATAACTCTCTAAATTCGAAATATTTTCTCCATACATCAACCTAATCTCCCGATCATCTCCCATAGAATCCCACATATTTTCTCCATACATCAAAATAATCTCTCGAACGGCTCCCTCTAAATCCTCCATAAATAACTCCTTCAGTGATGCACGGCTGAGGGAATTCAGCGTACACAAACACACCTCCTGATTTTCCGAGATATAATTGAAAAGCTGCAGAATCTTATCCTGCCAGCAAGATGCCATATCACCCTGTATCAGCAGACTCTCCATCTCTTCTTCATACATCCACTGTACCAGAGCATACACATCCCTAAAATGATAATAAAATGTCTGGCGGTGGATCCCGCATCCTTCAACGATTTCCTGAACGGTGATTTTATGCAGGGGTTTTTGCTTCATCAGTTTTTTCAGGGATGCCGTCAGCATCTTTTTGGTGATATTGCTTTGGAGAGCCGCGTCTTTTGACATGTGTATATACATATGTCTTGCCTGTTCCTCATAAACTCTTTTCAAATAAGATACCATTAAATATAACCTCATTAGACACCTGTCGCATTTTGTCGAAAATTCAAGATGTTTATCACAAATTCAGGGAGACATATTCAGACAACCGGTTAAACGGCTGCTTTTCCTATGATAGACATCTCCGGAACCATCCTGCAAAAAAGAAAACAGGTTATTATCATAACCCTGCTGATCGCCGTTCTCTGTCTGATTCTGATACCGCAGGTCTCCGTAAACTACAATATCATTGATTATCTCCCCGACGAAGCTCCCTCAACCATCGCTCTTGATGTGATGAACGAGGAGTTCACGCAGGGAGTGCCCAATGCACGTATTATTGTGCCGGACATCACGATACCGGAAGCACTTGAACTGAAAGAACAATTCGCTGCCGTCGACGGTGTCGAAGAGGTAACATGGCTCGATGATGCCGTCTCTCTTGACGTATCGTTCGAAACCCTCGACAAAGATACCGTCGAAGCGTATTACAAAAACAACACCGCCCTTTTCAGCATCACCCTCGACAACGAAAAAGCCACTTCCGCCGTCAACGAACTTGCAGAAATTGCCGGTGACGATGCCGCCATGTCGGGCCTCTCCGTCTCCTCGACCTTCTCGAAAGGGACGCTTTCAAGCGATATCGTCAAAATCTTCCTGATTGCGATACCGTTTATCCTTGCCATTCTCTTCCTGACGACCACTTCATGGTTCGAACCTTTTCTCCTGATGTTCACGATTGGGGTTGCCATCATCATCAACATGGGAACCAATATCATTTTCGGAGAAATTTCGTTCATCACGCAGGGAGTCGCGGCTATTCTGCAGCTTGCAATCGCTCTTGATTATGGAATTTTCGTTTTGTACCGGTTCACCGAGATCCGCAAAGACGGGATCCCGGTCTGCGATGCGATGAAGCATGCCCTCGTCAAATCCATCAGTTCGGTCACCGCATGCGGTATTGCCACGCTGATCGGGTTTGCCGCCCTCATCCTGATGAGGATCCGGATCGGTCCGGATCTCGGTCTTGTTCTGACGAAGGGAATCGTCATCAGTCTCCTCTGCGTTTTCACGCTTCTGCCGGCGCTCACCCTCGTCTGCAGCAAACTCATTGAAAAGACCCAGCACCGTTCGTTCATTCCCGATCTGAGAAAACTTGCAAAAGGCATCGTCAAATTAAGTTTCCCCGCCCTCATCATCTTTGCCCTGATCGTGATACCTTCGGTTCTCGCCATCGACAACAACGATTACGTCTACTTCGATCTTTTCTCCGACGAACGGACAGCGATCGGTCAGGATGCCATAGCAATCACTGATACCTTCGGTGGCGCCTCCTCTCTTGTCCTCATGGTCCCGAAGGGAAATCTCGCAGAAGAGAAGGAAGTGCTTGATCAAATTGAGGAGATACCTAACGTCGTGTCGGTGATATCCTACGTAGGGACGGTCGGTGCGGAAATTCCGCAGGAGTATATTCCCGGAAGCACCCTTTCCGAACTGGAATCCGCCAACTACAGCAGGATGATCATCACTGTCGATACATCTCTCGAAGATCCCGAATCCTTTGCGGCGATCGAAAAGATCCGGGCGATCGGCGAAGACCATTATCCCGGAGCCTGGTATCTGGCAGGTGAGATTGCCAACGCATACGATATGAAATCCTTCATCGAAGAGGATAATCTCAAAATCGAGGCTGTCGGCATCATTGCGATCTGCATTGTCATTCTGATCGCATTCCGCTCATTCTCCCTCCCACTGATCCTCGTCCTCGTCATTAAATCGGCGATCTGGATCAACTGCGCACTACCCTACTTCCAGGGAGAACAGATGTTCTACATCTCGTATCTGGTCATCAGCTCCCTCCAGCTCGGCATCACCGTCGATTACGCGATTATGTTTACCAGTCGGTATGTCGAGTTTAGAAAACTCCACCCCAAGCGGGAGGCCGTCGAGCTGACCATCTCGAAGGCCGTGATCTCGATTCTTGTCTCCGCCTGCATTCTTCTGGTAGCCGGTCTTGCCTTGTGGATATTCTCCTCGAATGCTCTCTTAAGCGAAGTGGGGATGCTTGTTGGCAGAGGATCTATCCTTTCGATCCTTGCAGTGCTGTTCGTTTTGCCGGCTCTTCTCCTGATCTTCGATAAGATCATCCAGAAAACATCTCTGAACATGCAGTTTGTGCCTGATAAAACAGGAGTATAACATGAAATCAATTGTAAAAATTCTGATAACGCTGATAATAATCACATTATTCATTGTCCCGGCCGCAGCGGCCGGAACACAAAAAGAAGAAGTCATCTATGTCAATCTCAACGGTGACGGCTCGGTCAGTCACGTATATGCGGTAAACATCTTCGATATGCAGACAGGCGGCCGTATCACGGATTACGGATCGTACGCCTCGGTCAGAAACATGGTCACAACCGACCAGATCAATGTCAACGGTGACGAAATAACGATCGATACGAATCCGGGAAAACTCTACTACGAAGGTGATCTTGGATCCGTTCCGATCCCGTGGGATGTCGATATCACCTATTATATGGACGGCGTTCCCTACTCTGCCGATGAAATCGCAGGTAAAAGCGGAGATCTCGAGATGCATATCGTCATCATCAAAGATCCGTCGGACACCGAGGACTTCTATGAAAAGTATGCTCTCATGATGACGGTGACTTTGGATGCGAACAAATGCAGCAATATCACTGCATCCGGCGCAACGATGGCAAACGTCGGAAGCGACAAGCAGCTCTCATACACGCTTTTCCCGGGCAAGGGTGCCGATGTCGTCATTACTTCTTCCGTGGTCGACTTTGGGATGGATGCGATCTCGTTGAACGGAATCCGTCTTTCGCTGGATGTTGACCTTGACACAAGCGACATGGAAGACGATCTTACGGAACTGAGCGATGGGATCGTCGAACTCGACGACGGTGCATGGGAACTTCGTGATGGAGTGGAAAATCTCTCAAGCGGTGTGGGTGAATTACTTATTGGTAGTGATCAGCTGGTGTCCGGTGCGAGACAACTTGATTCTGGTGCGGGTTCTCTCTCTTTAGGACTGACTTACATTGCCGTGAACAATAATAATTTGATGAACGGGGCTGATCAAATCTTTAGCGGGCTGCTTGCCTCGGCAAACGCACATCTTTCTGGATCAGTTTCCACGCTGACGAAGGATAATTATGCCTCAGTTCTCACTTCGGCCATCAGCTCGACCAACGACACGACCAAGCAACAGCAGCAGCTCGGGCAACTTCTGACTCAACTTACTACCTACGAATGGTTTTACACCAACTTATCTTCTTACACAACAGGTGTCGGTTACGCTGCTGCGAATGCATCCCTGCTATCGAACGGGGCGTCATCTCTCTCATCTGGCGCATCATCTTTGTATGAGGGTGCTTATGAACTGAATTCCGGCACAAACGATCTCAAAGAGGGCGTGGCCAATCTGACTAACGGGACGGGAGAACTCAGAGACAATACCACCGGGCTTGACACGAAGCTTACCGATAAAATAAATGAAGTTCTCGATCCCATCAGAGGCGGAACCGAAAACACGAAGTCCTTCGTTTCCGAGAAAAATACCGAGGTCAGTTCGGTCCAGTTCGTGATGCATACCCCCGAAATCAAAGTGCTAGAGGAAGAAACCACGGTGGAAGAGAAGACAGAAAATCTGAACCTTATGCAGAGAGTTATGAGGCTTTTCGGCCTCGCATAATTGTATAATTATCAGATCTCTGTTCGACCATACACGAAACATACCTGGTCGGGGTCATATAAATACTTTTTTTTACTGGTGAAAAATACAGTATGTGTATGATCTTGATTCGATTGGAAAACAGTAAAAAACGATGTTTTTCTCTTGGTTTCCTCCTTCTTCTTTGTGTTAGTTTTATTTTTACATCAGGCTGCATCAGTACTGACCCTTCCGAACAGAACAGCAAACCAGCGGATCTTATAGATACCGGGATCGATTACTCCGATCCCTACAACTGGCTGTCTCTTCCGAACGTCTCCAAAGAGGTGGATATTTTTTACGTGTATCCAACCGTAAGCAGCAATGAAACCGGTTCGATGCCCATCTCCGATGAAGGGGATCGGGCCCTTGCCCAGGGTATTTTTGCAGCGCAGGCAAGTGTGTATGAGCCGTATGGAAACGTTTTCGCTCCGTATTACCGGCAGATGACTACGAACGTCAAGATGGAAGACGGTATGCTCGCGACCGATACCGCGGAATTCAAACAGGGGGCGGCTGACGTCGAGGATGCCTTTGAGTATTATATCAACAATCTCAATGACGGCCGGCCGTTCATAATTGCGGGACACAGTCAGGGAACGATGGCTCTTATTGAACTGATCAAGAATAAATTCGGTGACGACGAGGAACTTCGCAGCCGCCTGGTCGCCGCGTATCTCATCGGTTACACCGTAACGGATGACGATCTTGCCAAAGCCGGACTCACCGCCGCTGAGGGCCCCTACGACACCGGCGTTGTGATCACCTACAACACCCAGTCCCCAACATTGGTCGGCAGGCCCATGCTGATGGAGGGAGCACACTGCATAAATCCGTTAAACTGGAAGACCGATTCCACCTATGCCCCCGCCTCGGAAAATCTCGGCGCACGGTTTTATAATGATTCGACCGGGGAATTTATCCGTGAAGTCGTTGGCTACTCGGATGCCCAGATCGATGTAGAAACCGGAGCCCTGACAACAACGATCCCTGAAGGAGAAGATCTGGATATAGGGTCTTATCCCGAAGGAGTCTATCATAGGTACGACTATGCATTCTGGTACAGAAACCTGCAGCAGAATGTAGGCGACAGAATCAACGCGTATCTTCTGAAAACGTGAAAGCAGGTCTCGTTACCCACATCTTTTTTTCCTTGCTGAAGGCCTTGTAAATGAATTTTCCAGGTTCGCAAATACATTATATACCTGAGAAAACTGTATTATCTGTAAGGTCTTCATTATGTCTGAAAATGCAGGCGTCGATTATTCCGATCCTTACAACTGGCTGTATCTCCCGCAAATCTCGAAAGAGGTTGACGTTTTTTACGTATATCCAACGGTGAGCAGTCATGAATCAGGTTCGATGCCCATCGCTGAGGAAGGGGACCGGGCCCTTGCCCGGGGTTTTTCTGCAACCGAGGCAAGTGTATATGAACCGTACGGGAATGTATTCACGCCGTATTACCGTCAGATGACATCACGGGTCAAGATGGATGATGGCGATAAACTCATCTCCGACACAAAAGCGTTCAAACAGGGAGCCCGCGACATTCAGGACGCATTCGAGTATTACCTCGAGCACCTCAGCGGCGGCCGGCCGTTCATCCTTGCCGGACACAGTCAGGGAACGATGACGCTTATCGAGCTGATCAAAAACCGGTTCAGGGGCGATGAAGAACTGCGAAGCCGTCTGATCGCCGCATATCTCATTGGTTATACCGTAACGGATGACGATCTTTCCAAAGCCGGGCTCACCGGGGCTAGTGGTGCCTACGACACCGGCGTTGTTATCACATACAACACCCAGTCTCCATCAGCGGTCGGCAGCTTCGTTCTTATGGAAGGGGCGAAATGCATCAATCCTTTGAACTGGAAGACCGATTCGACCTATGCTCCCGCTACGGAGAATCTCGGCGCACGGTTCTACAATGTTGAAACAGGTGAGTTCCTGCGTGAGGTCATCCATTACGCCGATGCCCAGATCGATCTGAAAACCGGAGCGCTTATGGCCACGATCCCGGCAGACGAGGATCTGGAGCCCCTACCATATTTCCCCAAAGGAGTCTATCACCGGTACGACTATGCATTCTGGTACAGAAACCTTCAGCAGAATGTCGGCGACAGAATCAATACCTATCTCCAGAAAAGGTAGGGCGGGTTTTCGCCCTCCAGGATTTTTTGAGGATATCGGCTTTTTTGTAGAAAAATCAGGTTAACAGGATTTCTTTTCCCGAGAGCAACTATTTAACGCCCCTCGCCAATAAGTAGTATATCAGATATGTTTGAATTACTCCTCAGCCCTACAGTTTTACCATGGGTTTTAATTGCGATTGGAGCAGCACTTCTTCTTATCGAAGCCAGCTCGCCCGGATTTTTCATGGCAGTTCCAGGAACCGCCATGATTTTTCTCGGCGTCATGGACTTCTTCTTCGGGTTAGAGTTCCTTGCCTCCCCCTTGGGCATCACGCTGACCGTGCTTGCAGCGTTCTGTGCTGCGGTGATCACGGTCTTTTTGTACAAAAAACTCTCTCCCGATCAGAAACCCACTACCTCGGGACAGGACTCGATCGTTGGAAAAACCGGTTTTGTTACGGTGGAAATCGTCCCCGATTCCATCTCGGGCAAAGTAGAGGTCGACGGCGTCGTGTGGAGTGCAAAATGTACTGACGGGACTATCCCTCCCGGAACAAAAGTCGAGGTGACCGCGGCAAGCGGGGTCCACCTCACGGTAAAAAAGGTCTAATTTATGGATGCATTTACATTACTTGCAATAATTTTAGTTGTCATCATCCTTTTCCTGTTTGCAAAAGGTGTTGTCATCGTTCAGCCGTATCAGAAAGGACTGGCCGTCCGTCTCGGAACCTACACGGGTCAGGTCAATCCGGGTTTCAAATGGGTCGTTCCATTCATCACGACCGTGTACAAACTCGATCTCAGGACCCATGTCATCGATGTCCCCTCCCAGGAAGTCATCACCAAAGATAACTCTCCGACCGATGTGGACGCGATCATTTATGTCCGCGTCATGGATCCGGAACGTGCCTTCTTCGAAGTATCGAATTACCGTCAGGCAACCGTAGCCCTTGCCCAGACAAGTCTTCGTGGAATCATCGGTGATATGGAGCTTGATGAAGTTCTCTACAACCGTGATATGATCAACCGCAGACTTCGGGACATCCTCGATAAGGAGACCGACCAGTGGGGTGTCAAGATCGAGCGTGTCGAGATCAAAGAGGTCAATCCGATCGGCGCCGTCAAACAGGCAATGACCGAACAGACCGCAGCCGAAAGGGAACGGCGTGCAGCAATCCTTCGTGCGGATGGAGAAAAGCGTGCCGCGATCCTTAAAGCCGAAGGTCTCAGGCAGAGTATGATCCTCGAGTCGGAGGGGGAACGTCAGAGTAAGATCCTTCGTGCGGAAGGTACCAGACAGAGTAAAATCCTTGAAGCTCAGGGTGAAGCCCAGGGGCTGAGGATTGTTTCGCTTGGTTCCCGCACGCTCGATAAACGTTCGATCACGGTTCTCTCCTTAAACGCCATGCAGAAGATGGCCGACGGTCAGGCGACTAAGATCATCTTCCCGTTCGAGCTTACCAGTCTGGTCAAGCAGGGTGCCAAGTTCCTCGGCGGAGACGATCTTGCAGAGGTTGACGAGATCCCAGATATTGCTCTGGATGAGAGCATCTTAGGAGATCTCCCGAACAAGGAGGAAATCGCCAAAGCAGTCGAATCGGTGAAAAACGCAAGCGATCTTGCAAAAACACCGGAAGATATCTCCGACTGATATCTTTTCTTTTTTCCTTACCTTTTTTCGTATTCGGTAATGCAGGGCCGAAATATGCATGCTCTGTCTGCCAATGAAAACTAACTTACCCCGATACGACCTACAGTAAATATACGTCCGAGGAGCATGAACATGGCATTGAAAATACTCCATTCCGGTGGTCGGAAAAAAGAAAGAGAGACCGTTACCTACGAGCACGATAACGGGAGCGATCTGAAGCAGTTTGGCTACGGCACATTCCCGATCGACTATGCGGTCAACTTCGAAGGTATCACTCTTGGCGTTGATCTGGACAGAGGTATGTATCATTACAAACGGGCTCTCGGGGACTGGAAAACCGATATCAATATCTCCGTCAACGGCGGCCATATGCTCATCCACCCCGTCGAACCGCTCAACCTCCCCGACAACCTCACCGACTTCATGGAGATCAGATTCGATCCGATCAAGATCGAACCCTCAGGACTCTGCGTCATCTTCGTTACGATGCCTATCGAGATCGGCGTTTTTCTCGAGTCCCCAAGCGGATCTTCCGATGTCGTCGACATCGTATCCTATGTATATCCCAAATACTCTCTCTATGGGGGATCAAACCGCGGTGTCGTAACCAGATTCAATGAAAGCAAAGTGTATTATTACCCGCCGGCGATGAAAAACTACGAGGCAGGTCTGCTGAAACTTGAGATCGAAAACAGATCGGATGAATGGGCCACTGTTGGGAGAGTCGTCATCTTCCAGAAAGGTCTCTACCTCTACTTTGATGAAAATCTCGTCGCCGCTTCAGCCGAGATGAAGATCCTCAGCCCCGACGTGGCGGTCGTGACCGGGGTCGATACTCCGGTTCGTCAGGGCATGACCCGGTCGAACCGGCTCTTTAAAACCCGCAAACTCACGCCGTTCTATAATGTGACCGGCATGCTCAACGACACCGCCTTTACGATGGATATGGGGCTGATCTGAGATGGCGGACAACATCACCGAGATCCTCGTCGGGAATGCATTCCTGGACACTCCCCTCTTCGGCGAGGTGACCTACGGCAATCTGTTAGCGGCCATCCTCATTCTGGTTGTAACGTATGTCGTAGCAAGAGTTCTTTCCGTCATCGTCATGCGTGTCCTTGCCGGGAAAGTCGAGGTAAGCAACAGTACGTTTCTTGCAAAGATCGTTCGATGGTTAACCTACTTCGTTGGTATCGTTGCGATAAGTCCGTTCCTGCATATAGACTTCTCTGGTCTGATGGTTGCCGGAGGAATCGTGGCCGTGGCGATAAGTTTTGCGTCACAAAGCACGCTTTCCAACTTCGTTGCCGGCGTTCTGCTGATGTTCGAGAGACCGGTAGGAGTTGGCGACAATATCAGCGTGAACAATACCGAAGGCTATGTCGAGGACATAGGTATTTTGTCCACTACGATCCGTACCTACAGCGGGATCTATGTCCGTATCCCGAATGAGTCGATGTTCACCTCCGATATCACGAATTATGTGGCTCATATCGCCCGGAGGTTCGATTACGATATCGGGATCAGATACTCGGATGATGCGGATAAAGCGATCAAAGTCATCAAAGGCATCATCGAGAAACATCCGTATGCCCTGAAAAATCCGGGCCCTTCGGTGTATGTGGACGAACTCGGCAACAACAGTATCAACCTGAAGGTCAGGATCTGGGCCCCGTCTGCCTTCTGGTGGGATGTGAGGACCGATCTGTTGTGGAAGATTTTCCAGGCCCTGCGCAAAGCCGATATCGACATTCCGTTCCCGCAGCTGACGCTTTGGTACGGTCAGGAACCGCCGAAACCCGCCAAGATTGGCAAGGGTAGCGGCTTCACCCCGCAGGAAGTTCTTGGAAAAAGCGAGGTCTCCCCCGAAAACGCCGTGAAGGTGGTCAAATAAATGGACACGATAGACGTAATTGCCCGGCTCTCTGCTGAAAATCTGGATCAGCGTCACGAGGCAGTAATGGATCTCGCGGCTCTCGGGAAAAGCGATCCGGAGACGGTCGTTCCTGAGATAATTTCGGCATTCAAGACCGGGTCGATGAATCTTCGCTGGTATCTCGGCCGTGCCCTGATTCGGATCGGGCCATCCGTTATCCCCTTCCTTGTCGCCGCTTCGGAAAAGGAGACGGACATGTCTGTCCAGAAGTATTACGGAGCGGTGTTCGCCGTGTTCGGACCCGAGGCCGTATCAACGCTTGTGGATCTTTTCTCGTCGAAAAACCCGACGACCCGGGGCATGGCGGCCGCCGCCCTTGAAAAGATCGGCGACCCTTCTATTCCCTCCTTGAAGGAAGCTGCCAAAAGTTCCGACGTTACCGTGAAAAGCTGTGCTATCCTGACGCTCGCAAAATTCCAGATATACGATTACTGATCCATGGCGGAACTTGTAACCTCACCTGCCTACCGGGCGTATCTCGATGGTCTTATTGCCGGACTCGACCGGGCGATGGAAATCGCCAACAAGGCGAAGAGCGTCGGCGTTGACCCGCGGCCGTACGTAGAGGTCCCGATCGCGAGCGACCTTGCCGGAAGAGTGGAGGCTCTGCTCGGCTACAAAGGGGTCGCTGCCAAGATCCGGGAGCTGGAGGACCGTATGTCGAGGGAAGAGGCTGCCCTCAAGATCGGCGACGCGTTCGTCGGTAAGGAGTTCGGGGAGACAACCCGCGAGGATATCCTCGATCATGCGATCCGTGCGTCCATGGCCCTCCTCACGGAAGGTGTGGTCGCGGCGCCGACCGAGGGCATCGGCAAAGTCGCCGTGCGGAAAAACGACGACGGGACCGAGTATCTCTCGATCTACTATGCCGGCCCGATCCGTTCAGCCGGAGGAACGGCCCAGGCGCTTTCGGTCCTCGTCGGCGATTATGTTCGCCGGCTTCTCAAAATCGACCGGTACAAACCCCGCGACGAGGAGATCGAACGCTACGTCGAGGAGATCAAGCAGTACAATAACATCCAGAGTATGCAGTATCTCCCAAAAGACGACGATATCCGTCTGATCATCAGAAACTGCCCGATCTGCATCGACGGAGAACCGACCGAGCAGGAAGAGATCTCCGGATACCGGAATCTGGAACGGGTCGAGACGAACGTTGTGCGGGGCGGTATGGGGCTTGTGATCGCCGAAGGTATCGGTCTGAAAGCCCCCAAGATCCAGAAAAACGTCGCGAAGATGAATCTCGACGGCTGGGAGTGGCTCGAAGAACTCATCAGCGGCAACACGCCGGCTCAGGAGGTTGAAGAAGAACCCGGTGTCCACCCAAAGGACAAGTACATGCGGGATATGCTCGCCGGGAGGCCGTCGTTTTCGTATCCGATGCGAAAAGGAGGTTTTCGATTCCGCCTCGGCAGGTGCAGAAATACGGGGCTTGCAACCTGCGGGTTCAATCCGGCTACCTTACACATCCTTGACGATTATCTCGCGGTAGGCACGCAGATGAAGGTCGAGCGGCCGGGCAAAGCCTGCGGTGTTGTGCCGTGCACGGACATCGAAGGGCCGACCGTTCGTCTGAAAAGCGGCGAGCTTCGCCGGATCGACACGCTCGCGGACGCCGACAAATATTATGATCAGGTAGAATATATTCTCGATATTGGGGAGATCCTGATCTCGTTTGGCGAATTCATGGAGAACAACCATGTCCTGATGCCGCCGAGCTACTGCGAGGAGTGGTGGATCCAGGAAGGAGGAACCCGGCATCCGAAGAATGAAGCCGAGGCTCTTTCCTTTGTTCTTGAAGGCGCCTACCTTCATCCGGATTACACCTGGTTCTGGGACGACTGCAGCGAGGAGCAGCTGATTCTCCTCTCGGACAAAGTCGCCGGGACTGGTTCTATGCGGGATGGGGTTTTGTACATCCCGGAAGATCCCGCAGTGAAATCCGTCCTCGAAGAGCTGCTCGTGCCGCACACCGTGGAAGAGGGTTGTTACGTTCTTAGGACGCCTCTTGCATTGATCATGGGTCTTGGCCTGACCGATACGCTTGCAAAAAGTCCTACCTGGAATACTCTCCCGCCGTTTTCAAACGGTCTATCTATGGCGATGTCTCTCTCCGGTCTGAAGATGCGGTCGAAGGCCGGGACACGGGTCGGAGGAAGGATGGGGCGGCCCGGAAAATCCGCTCCGAGAAAGATGAAGCCGCCGGTCCACGTGCTTTTCCCGATCGGCGAGTCGGGCGGCATGAAGCGTTCGATCGACAATGCGGCGAAGATATGCAGTTCGGATTCGGAGGAAAACTTCCGCGGAACTTCGGTGACGACCGGGCAGGTCGAGGGCCTTATCCAGGTCCAGACCGGAGAACGCCGGTGTCCAAAATGCGGGACGGTGACGTTTAAGAGCCGGTGCGCCGACTGCGGCACCCATACGGATGCGGTCTACCGGTGTCCCCACTGTAATCAGCCGGGAGAGGAGGGTCAGGAGTCGTGCCCGAAGTGTGGGGCGAATCTGGTCTGCTCGAAGGAGAGCATCGTGAGTCTGGGTCAGGAGTACGCGGTGGCGCTGAAAAACGTCGGGATGTCTGCTTCTTCGTCGTCGGAACTGAAAGGCGTCCGCGGTCTCATCTCGCGTGAGCGGGTGGTCGAGCCTTTGGAGAAGGGCCTGCTTCGGGCGAAGAACAACATCTTCGTGTTCCGTGACGGGACGATCCGGTACGATATGATCGATCTGCCGCTGACGCATTTCAGGCCGGCTGAGGTGGGGGTTTCGGTGGAAAAACTCCGGTCGATCGGCTACACGCAGGATATGCACGGCGCCGATCTGACGGATGCTTCCCAACTGGTGGAGCTCCACCCGCAGGATATCATGGTGTCGGTGGACTGCGGCGAGTATCTGGTCCGGGTCGCGGCGTATGTGGACGAGCTTTTGGAAAAAGTGTACGGGATGGAGGCGTTTTATCACGTAAAAACGCCGGAGGATCTGGTGGGTCACCTGGTGATGGGTCTTGCGCCGCACACGAGTGCCGGGGTTCTTGCCCGGATCGTGGGGTTCACGAAAGCGAAGGCGGGATACGCCCATCCGTATTATCATGCGGCAAAGCGGCGAAACTGCGACGGGGATGAGGACTGCGTGATGCTTTTGATGGACGGTCTGCTGAACTTTTCGCGGTCGTTTCTGCCGAGCACCCGCGGCGGGACGATGGATGCCCCGCTCGTTTTAACGACGACGCTGAATCCAAAAGAGGTGGATAAGGAGACGCTGAACGTGGATGTGATGCCCCGCTATCCGCTGGAGGTGTATACGGCGTGTCTGACGTACCGTGCTCCAAAGGAGGTAGGCAAGTTCGTGGATTACGTGGAGAAGCGGGTTGAGACGCCCGGCCAGTTCGGGGGCTTTTCCTTTACGCACGATACGACGGATATCTCGGAGGGGCCGCTTGATACGATGTACACGAATCCGATCCTGAAAGGAACGGCTGACAAGATCAAGGCGGAGCTGGAACTTGTGGACCGGATCCGTGCGGTGGATACGAACGATCTGGCTGAAAGGATCATCAACAGTCACCTGATGCCGGATATGATCGGTAATCTTCGGTCGTTTTCAAAGCAGGCTTTCCGGTGTCCGAAGTGTAAGACGAGCTACCGGCGTATTCCGGTTTCGGGGAAGTGCAATAAGTGCGGGGGGCCGGTGAAGGCGACGATGCATAAGGGGAACGTGACGAAGTATCTGGAGATCGCGAAGTATATGGCGGAGCATTACAAGCTTTCGGATTATACGAATCAGCGGATCCAGGTGACGGAGATGAATATCAATTCGACGTTCGGAGAAGAGGAGAAGGTCCAGATGGATCTGTCGGATTTCTTTTAAGATCGATTTGAAACAATCAGCTTCACACCCTCCTGCCAGATCTTCTTGATCTCCTCTTCGGGCATCTCGGTCATCTTATAATTCAGCAGACCCGAATACAGGGCCACCATGATATATGCCAGCGTCCGTGCATCCGTTTTCGTTTGGATACTGCCCTCCTCCTGCTCCCGTTTTACTGCCCCCTCCGTCGCCGCCACCAGAGCATTCAGATACTCCACCGTCGCCCCCCGGATCGCCGGATTCCTGAGGGACAACGCAAACATCTCGTAGAAAAGGGCACGCCGCCCTTCATCGCCGAGATCGAACTGCTCGAAAATCGGGGAAAACAAAATAGAATACAATGCATCCAGCGAAGCAGGCTTCGGCGAATCATCCGTAATGACCTGCATCTGCCGCTGGATCGTCGCCATAACCTCCTGGAAAAGCGCCTCCCTCGTCGGGAAATACCAGTAGATCGCCCCCTTGCTCACGTTCAGCCTTTTTGCGATCGCATGAATGCTCGCCTCCGCATATCCCTTTTCTGCGATCACCTCTATCGCGGTCTGAATGATTTTCTTTTTCGCATCCTCTTTGTATTCGGGAATCACTTTCGGCATGACTACGTTATATTTCAATCTCCGACCGGATTATTTTTGTCGTCCCCGTATGGTAAAAATACCATATGGTATTAATACATTCCAATTCGTATGTTTTATTGCAAACGAGGCTGCAGTTCTATGACAGAGCAACCAACCGAAAAAAACGGCCCAAGCAAAATGGCTGAAGGAATCGCATTACAGCGTTTCGCCGAATCGAAGCTCCCGGAAGACCGACGCATATTCTACGACCCGTATGCCGTCTATTTCATCGATCCCCGGACGCTCGAGTATGCCAGGCAAAATCCGCTCCAGGCAAAAGCCTTAGCAGAAGAGTATGAAAAAAAGATGCCCGGCTGGAGCAACTCGATCCGTGCCCCGGTCCGGTACTTCGACGACCGCATTGAAAAGGCTGCGGCCGAAGAATTCACCCAGCTCGTGATCCTCGGCGCCGGATATGACACCCGGGCATACCGCCTCCCTGCCCTCAAAGACCGGATGACCATCTTCGAAGTCGATCAGCCGCAGACGATCGAACGAAAAACCGGCATCATCACCGGCATCTTTCATGAAATGCCGAATCACGTAAGGTTCGTCCCGCTTGATCTCGAACACGGCGATCTCTGGGACACGCTGAAAAAATCCGGGTATTCTTCCTCGGAAAAAACGCTCTTCGTGCTCGAAGGACTTCTCATGTACCTCTCCCGCGACGCAGTCGGAGAACTTTTCTCAGGCATCGCCCAAAACGCCGGGGCAGGAAGCATCGCTCTCTTCGATTTCGTCCCGCAGTCGCTCGTCGACGGCACCTCGGACAGCGAAGGAGGCGCCTACATCCGTGCGTATCTCTCCCAGATCGGCGAACTCTTTCGGACAGGCTTTGCCGAAAACGAACTCAAACCCTATCTTGCCGGGCTTGGATTTACCGATGTGGAGATAGTTCCAGGCTCCGTGTATAAGGGCATGATCTATACCGGCCTTAATGCCGACCGGCCTGTATCCGGCCTGCTCAACTTTGCCGCCACGGTCGTTCGCGGCTGACACCCCCCAATCTTTTTTACCACACGAACGGGATCAGCCGGAAGCGGGTCTTTGTGCAGTACTCCAGGTATCCGGAAAGATTCACGCCGAGGAACTTCTCCTCTTCCAAAAGCCGGAGCACGATCCCGGCGATCACGAGAAATGCCGGGATCAATGCCCAGAGCGAACCAAGAGCAAACGGCGATGCGAGCACAAGAAGGGACGTCCCGGCATACATCGGATGACGGACCCATGCATACGGCCCGGTCGAGATGACCGTCTGACCGTTCTGCACTTCGACGATCGCGGCCGTAAAATGGTTCTCCCTGAAGGTCAGATACACGACGTAGAATGCGGCCAGAATCAGAATATCCCCGGCGATCGCCAGATACGGCGAAACCGACGACCAGCCGAACCGGTGATCGAGCCCCGCGATCACGAGGACGAGCAGATACGAAATTCCCCCAAACGTCTGGATGATCTTCTGGCTCCGTTCAGGCTCCGCTGACGGTCCGATCCGGAGTCTGCTTCTGATAAGCTCCGGATCTTTTTTCAGGAAATACAGGATGATAAAGACCTCGGCCGCGAGGAAGATACTCCAGTAGACCCATCCCTGCCAAAAATCCAGGGTCCAGGCGGGAACGAAAAGTATCAGCCAGAAAAAGACGAAGAATCCTGCCGCATTCAGATAGGTTTTGCGTCGAAGGTGTTTTTCATCCATGTTTTTCCCTCGTTACTGCTGTTCTGCTCCGCCGCACTTCCCGCATCCGGCGCAGTCCTGCGGGCACTCACTTGGAACACCGAACAGCGTTCTGACGATCTCCACCCACCGGGCGCGAAGCTCCTCTCTTTCGACCCCAAGGAGTAGCATCATCCGCATCCCGTTGAACATCGACACGCAGGCAATAGCAAGGGTGCGGGGATCCGTCTTCTGCGAGACGAGCCCCTCGTTTTGCTGTTCGGCGATCATTTGTGCGGGCTTCTCGATCCCGTTTTTCATCCGCTCCACGGAAAAATCCCGGATAACCGGCTCGCGGGCGCTGATCGCAAAAAGCTCGAGAAGCAGCGCATGCTCGTTTGGATTTTGCGACATCATCTGATCGAACGTATCGATCCACATCCTGACCGGGCAGCGGTCCGGCTCGTCCTGGTCGGTAACTTTGCGGTACTGACCCTGCAGGATCTTGGCGCTTTCGATAACAAGCTCGTCCTTATTTTTGAAATACCGGTAGAGAGCAGGTTTGCTCACATCCAGACGGGCGGCGATGTCATCCATCGTGGTTTTGCAGTAGCCTTTCTCATACATCGCCTCAAGCCCTGCCTGAACGATCCGCCTTTTCGCCTCTTCCCGGTACTCCGGCACCATCTTTGGCATACCCATTACCTCTTTCATAAAAATAGGCACCGGCTCTATAATAAGGTTACTTAACAAGAATATTAGTTACCGTGCAGTAACTTTAATTAGTACACAGTATAATTACTAAAATGGATTGTGCAGCGTATCCGGGCAGTTTGCTGGAGAGACAATCCGTGATCACCATGACAACAATACCGAACGAAAAAATAACTGCGTTCACCGGCGGCAAGATCATCACCATGGATCCTGACCGCGGCCACGCTGAGACAGTAATAATTCAAAACGGCCGAATCAAGGACATCGGCGATGCCGAACTCGTCCGGCAGTATCCAGACGCCGCGGTCGTCGACCTCTCCGGCCGGACCCTTCTGCCGGGCTTCATCGATTCGCATAATCACCTCTCCTCCTTCGGCTGTTTTTCCCGGAATGGGCAAACCTGATCGGCATCACCGATGAGAAGGCGGTTTTTGCAGCCCTGGCCGAACAGGAAAAACAGCATCCCGGAACCGGCTGGCTGGTCGGGTTCGGCTTGTTCGATGCCCAGTGCGGGGGAAAAGAATTCACGCGGGAAGATCTCGATGTGATCTATCCCGACCGTCCGGTCGTTCTTATTCAGGCGACATTTCATAAAAGCGTCGTCAACAGCCTGGCGCTGGAAAATCTTGGCATCGACTCCTCGACGCCGGATCCGCGGTGCGGGATCATTCAGAGAGATCAAGACGGCGTTCCAACCGGCATCCTGATCGAAGAGGCCCAGGTTCCGGTGTTTCAAACGATCATGGCGGCCGACACCAGGCGTCATGCCGATTTGATTGAGGCCCGGGCGAAGGAACTTCTGCCATTTGGGATCACCGCGATCCATGATCCGGGCGTCACCCCGGCTGCCGAGGCCGCCTAACGTCTGCTCTATGACGAAGGCCGGCTTCCCGTTTCGGTCCTGATGATGCCGCACGGAAGCGTCGTGCTCGACAACGATCTTGGGGCCCGGCTCACCGGTCCCGTGACCGGAGCGGGAGACGAAAAGCTTCGGACCGGTCCGGCGAAACTTTTCGCCGACGGGGCAACCTCCGAGACCGTCGGGTTTGCCATGAAGATGCACGGTCAGACAATCACGACCGGCAAATACCGGGACGACTTCGCCGATGTCTTGTGCACGGCCTCCCGGCACGGATTCCAGACCTGCGTCCATTCGTTTGGGAACGCCACGACCGACGCCGTTCTCGATGCCTACGAAAAGGCGGCAAAGGAAACGCCCGTCGGCTTCGTGCTTCGGCCAAGGCTTGAGCATGTGACGCTTCTTTCGAACAGCCAGATCGAGCGGCTTTCGAAAATGAACGCCTGCGTCTCAGTCCAGCCGCAGTTCCTCGTCCGGGGCGAGGGCATGAAGCGTGCCCCTCTCGACGAAGGGACCTGGTTTGCCTACGGCGATCTTTCCCGTTCCGGCGTGGTTGTTGCGGCAAGCAGCGATGATCCCGGAGGATTCATGGATGCCCGCGATCCGATCAAATGCTCGGTCATGGGTTCGACGATGAGCGCCGGGGACGGCAGAACCATCTTCCCCGAACAGATCATGCCGTTTGTCGAGTGGCTGCGTATCTACACCGCAGGTTGTGCTTTTGCCGGAGGGCAGGAGAACGAGCGTGGCATGCTGAAAAAAGGCATGGTCGCCGATCTCGTGCTCCTGAAAGGAGAGCTCGATCGCGAAAATCCCCCAATCGTTGATGAGACCTGGAAGGACGGCCTGCTCGTCTATAAACGGGAGGTCCCGGAGAAAACCGTATGACCCCGGATCCCGCCCCACTTTCGAAAAAGGCCGTCCGTATCCTGCGGGCAAAAGGCATACTTTCCGGAACGATCCCGGTTCTGATCATGGGCGTGATCCTGTTCCTCTCGGCAGGCACGCTTAACTGGCCGATGGCCTGGGTCCTCCTTTGCGTCATGTTCGCGGCCACCGCGTTCGTGACCCTCGTCTGCAGTCCGGATCTGATCATCGAGCGGATGTACACACAGAAAGGGGAAAAGGACTGGGACGCTCGGTTGGTCAAAATGATGAACGTTGTCGGCCTTTTGCCTCTCCTGACCGCGGGCCTTGCTCTGCGGTTTGGCTGGAGCGGCCAGGTCCCGATCCTCGTGGAAGGGATCGCTCTCTGCTTTTTCCTTCTCGGCTACGGGATATTCATCTGGGCGATGCTCACCAACCGCTTTTTTTCCCGCGTGGTCCGTATTCAGGATGAAAAGGATCACCACGCCGTGACCGGCGGTCCCTATCGTTTCGTCCGTCATCCCGGCTATCTGGGATTTATGCTGGTCGTTCTCGCCCAGCCTCTGATACTCGGCTCATTTTGGGCGCTAATTCCGGGCGTTATTACCGCAGGATTATTCGTTGTTCGGACCAAGCGTGAGGATGCCGCTCTCTTTAGAGAACTGCCGGGATATCCCGAGTATGCACGGGACGTTCGCTACCGTCTTATTCACGGGATCTGGTGAACTGATCTCTGGTTAACCCTCCTTTTTTCGATAATTACTAAATAACCCGGAAAGCATTGATATAAAAATACGAACTTTTCAGATACACATAATGACGGAACCTACAATTTTCATCAGGGATACGGCCGCGTCCGATTTTAACGATGTAATGATTGTCGAAAAAGAGGCTTTCGGTTACGATAAGGAAGCGATCCTCGTTGCCGAACTACTGGAAGATACAACGGCTCAGCCGGTCGTATCCCTGCTCGCTTTTGCGGGAGACGAGCCGGTGGGGCATATTTTGTTTACGAAAGCGTCCCTCGAGGGGCCGGGTCCTGCGCCCTTGATCTATCTTCTTGCCCCGCTCGCCGTCAGACCCGCGTTCCAGAACAAAGGAATCGGCGGCATGCTGATCCGTGAAGGCCTGAGACGGCTGAAGGATATGGGGGTCGGGCTGGTCTTCGTTCTCGGTCACGAGGCCTACTACCCGAAGTACGGGTTTCTCGGGGGAGCCGAACGGATGGGATTTGCCGCCCCGTATCCGATCCCGGAAATACATGCGGGTGCCTGGATGGTGCAGAATTTAGGTTCCGGTGATCCTGCGGATCCAGCGGGCATTTTTGGCCGGGTCGTGTGTGCGGACGCACTGCAGAAACCGGAGCACTGGAGAGAATAGGAGCTTCTCCCTCGTCCATATGCCTCATCACGAAGCTATTTGAGGCTTCTCGCGAAGTTGATAGTATGACGATCTACGTAACGACACTGGATAAAACCCCGATCGCGGACAACCCCCACAAAGTGGATGTCCGCAAAATCCACGGTTCGCCAAGCACGGACGTGGTGGTGATCACCCTCCAGCCCGGCGAGGCGCTGAAAAAACATCTGACCCCGGTCGATGTGCTGTTCTACGTTCTGGAGGGAGAAGGGCTGATCGTGATCGGCGACGAGCAGGAGAGAATCGAGAAGGATTCCCTGATCGAAAGCCCCAAAAACGTGCCGCATTTTCTGATAAACGACAGTGACGACGTGTTCCGGGTGATGGTGATCAAGAAGCTGACCACCGGGGACGGGAAGGAGGCGAAGCCAAGACTGCTCTGAGAGCCCCTGGCTTAGAGCGACGCTCTTTTCTCCCTGTTTTTCGCATCGAAGAGGGTGGCGATTCCGGCGCATACCACGAGGACCGGGCCGATAACATACCCTGCCCAGAATACGAGCCCGAGAAGCCCAAGGATCAGCAGTTTCACCCACCGATATTTTTCCGGCTTTTTTTTGGGCCGGAGATAATATCTCAATACCAGGCATCCCAGAATGAGCGGGATCAGAATAAAGACCGCCGTCACGCCAAACGTTGCCTCGAACCCTGTTTTCGAAAGGGCCATCAGGGCCTGGATAAGCATGAAGAGGGATCCGGCGATGTACAGCAGACCGCCTGCCGATCCGGCAAACGTCTCAGAAGTGATTTTCACCGGCTCTTTTTTTGCTCTGAAGAGATACACCAGCCCGAACATGACGATGAGGAGCGGGAATCCGATCACAAACGCCGGGCTGTTTCCTTCCCAGATGCGGATGTTCGCGATCGAGAGCGGGATCATGACCCATTCGGGAACGGAAAACTCTTCCCGGTAGCCGAGGACAAGGCCGTAGTTCCCTGCCCCGGTCCCGTTGTTGACCATCGCGATGAAGTATGTGCCCGGCTCTTCTGCGATGTATTCGTATTCGAGCCATTGGTAGTTTGCGGCAGGGGTGAAGGGTTCATACTCCGGGAGAACGGGGGCTTCTCCCGGGATGAGGATGTATCCCTGTCCGTCCAAGGACGCGACGCCGGCCGGGATCTCGCCGGAGCTTTCGATTCCCGGGCCGATGAGGGCTGCTTCGGGAGAGGCGGCCCCGATATCCGGGGTGAATACGGAGAACCAGAGCCTGTCTCCGGTCTCGAGGGTGAACTGATAGTAGGCGACCGATCCGGCGGCCGGGAACGTGCCGTAGAACGCCCATGATTTGTATGGGTCGTCGATATGGACGGCGTTTTGGATTCCTTCGTCTACTCCGACAATTTGCGGGACATGTCCCGATACGCCTGCGGTGAATGAGAGGAGGATCAGTAGAACGGCGAATGCCGCGTCCCACCGTTTTACAATAACATCGTTGATGATGTCAAACGAATTAAAATTTTCCCCAAAAAAGTTCAGGATATTTTTCGGGATTTTTGCATGAATGGCGTCGTTTGATTACGCTTTCAATAACGCCAACGCTTTCTTATAGAGCGGGTCAAACTCGCAGCCGCAGCTCCCGCACTCTTTGTCTGCCTGTTCGACTGCTTTCAGCAATTCTCTCGTCGTTTCAGCCGATCCGTTCGCCGCCAGCCATTTTTTCGAGGGTGCGTCAAGTAGGTCCCAGCCCGATTCTGCAAATTTTTCAATGATAGTACTCAGTTCTGTGTTTGCCATTTTCATCTCTCCGTTTTTATGCATTTTGTTCGCGTAATTTTTTGATTACCGTGTTTATCCGGTTAATCCGTGTTTCATCTTTTTTGGAAATTTCTATGTGATTTATCTGTTCGCGTTTGAAATAATCCGGCTGTTTCAAAAAGAGTTCCAAGACACCGGCATCCTTTAGCATTTTCTCGATATCTGAGGGAATGACGATTTCCCGCTTTTTCATATCCCTTTCCAACGTTACCTGCACGCTGTCGCCGAGATTTTTACCGACGGTCCGTTTGATGAATTCGTTATACACAAGAAAATGCCCGTTTTTTGAAGGCAGCAGCATATGGTCGAAACTATGTCCATCTACCGTGATACAGACCGGGATCTTGCCTTTCGAGCCAAAATGTTCCATTGTCGAGTACGGAAAATAGAATACACTCCATTTGATTTTGCCTTCAAGCTGTTTTATCTCACTTGAAAATTCGAATAACATTTAACTCATCTCTTTTGTCAACGGTTTCAGACGAACTGGGGAAGTATTGCCCTTTTTCAGCAATAAACTTATAGACGCAATGGTCGTCGCCGGGAACGCCTGGCATAGATTTGCCTCATCAGTAATCTATTTCGTGGCTGGAACGAAGCAGGATAGTATGACTGTCTATCGTAGTATGCCGGAACTATCGTCGATTTCTCCTTTCCCGGGAGGGCCCGGATCATGACGGAAACGATCCCCTATGAGGTCACTGGGAAAGAGGGAGAGATCGAGTTTCGAAAGTACCCCGCCCTCGTGCTCGCAACGGTCGAGAGTTTCGGGGACGATTCGGGCTTCAATCTTCTGTTTGCCTATATTTCGGGTAAGAATACCGCGAAGGATTCTCTGCAGATGACCGCTCCGGTGATCACGTCGGCGAAGATCCCGATGACGGCGCCGGTCGTTTCCAACGCCTCGACGATGTCGTTTGTGATGTCGCCCGGGAAAACCTCTGACGAGATCCCCGAGCCGTTGGATGGTAAGGTGCGGATCGTTCCGGTGCCCGAGCGGGAGATCGCGGTCATCACTTTTAAGGGGAAGACCCATGATGAGGAGGTGAAGGACGTTGAGGCCCAGCTCTTAAAAGGGCTTCGTGACGCGGGGATCGAGCCGGCGGGAGAGGTGTTTTTGATGCGGTATAATCAGCCCTGGATCCCGGGATTCCTGCGGCATAACGAGGTGGGGGTGGAGATCAAACGGTGAAGAAAAGGTAGAAAATACGATGCGAGGGGAGGGATTCGAACCCGCGAACTCCTTGAGAGCAGATCTTGAGTCAGCCTCCGTTGGCCACTTGGATACCCTCGCGAAAATACTTTTACATATTGGCTATGGGTTCTAATGAAGTTGTCGTCATTCGGCGGTCCAGGAACGTTTGAACGGTGATGGGTTGGCGTGGCTATATGAGAAACCCCACCGCGAATAATCGCGAATAGCATTTTTCCAGTTTCGCCCTCTTGACCTTCGGTCGCGTCACTACGCTGCGCCTAATCGGCTCCGCGTGGTCGTGACGGCGAAACGAAAAATGCTGAAAAACCCGCGTCGCGGGTTTTCTCCAAATTTATTCTATATTATATAAGCTAGATGAGAGTTTACAATAGAAAAACCGGCTGGCCGGTTTTTCCCCAGCATTTATCCAGACGGCGTGCGATTCTTGCGTAGGCGATCAGCCGGAGCAGAGCACGACGGCGCAAGAGAAATGCGATTCGCGTTAATTCGCGGAGATTCGCGGTTTGTTAATCTCATGTTTCCACACCCGGCCGTACCCCTTTCTGAATTGGATTCACACCAACACCGTGTCCGTCCTACTGTAAATAATAGTATAAAACCCGTCGAATTCGACGGGTTATCATCCGTCTACGTCTCTTCCGTCCGCACGACCCACTTCCCCTTCTTCTCCAGCTTCGCCTGCTCCCCTGCCGGATCATCCAGATACGCCAGAACCGCGTCAAGATTCCCGCCCTCCTCCAACTCCTCCTTCACCACATCCTTCATCCACGCGAAATACATCGACCTCTTACTATCCTTCAGACTCGACCCGCACTCATTACAGAATTTCGCCGTCCCCGCATTCACCGTCCCGCAGACCGGGCACACATTCAACAGCCCGATCCGGTTCTGGATCGCCTTCCTGATCCACTCCTGGGCCGTCATCCCCTCCACACGGGCCGCTCCCTCCAACTGTGCCTTCATCGATTTCGGCTACCGATACAAGCTCTACAAATTCGGGCAGCTTGTCGGACAGCTTGTCGACATCCTTACGACCTTTGACACCGGCCCCGACCTTCGGCGCGCCGTCAAGGAACACATCATCGACACCGAGCCGGAAGGCCCCGAAAAAGAGTTCCTTCTCCGGTTCTTCGACCCGGCATCCACCCCGCCCTGGGAGCGAAAAACCATGATCCGCGGGCAACTCCCCACGCCCGAAGCTCTCCTCAACTCCCTCAACGACGAAGGAAACGCCGTCCGTTTCGAAAAAGAAGCCGACGGCCACCTCGTCTACGACATCGCGAGCGGCCAGTGGTTTGCCTTTATCACCAATCACTGGGAACTCGCCAGAGAAAAACTTGGCAAGGTCCTCCGGCTCGTTGGGAAAAGCCTCGAACAGGAACTCGACTACTGGAAGCGCCGGGCCGCCACCGAAAACACCCCCGAGATGCGAAATCTTGTCACCCTCCTGCAGAACCACGTGAATCAGAGCAAGAACCACCCAAAGCAGGTCTCCCTTCGGAAAATGATCGAAGGCTCGTCCATGCAGGTGAATCTTACCGAGGCGTCCGACGACCGGTATTTCACCTTCAAAAACGGTGCTCTCGACTGTAAAACCGGGGAGATCATCCCGATCTGGGCGTGCGATTCGATCCGGGAGAAGTACCCGCTGATCTATTTCGATCGGGTCTATACGCCGGGACTTCGCTCGCCGGCGTTCATCGGCCACCTGAAAAAAGCGTTCGACGACAACGTGAGCGGCCTTAGTGAAGAGGAGCGGACGCTTCGGATGATGGAACTCGGCCGGTGTTTTCTGCGTCTGGTAGGGTATCTGCTGTATCCGGGGAATCCGGAGCAGACCATCCTTTTCCTGTGGGAAAAGGGGAGTAACGGGAAGTCGACGACGATCGACGTTCTGCGGGAGATTTTCGGATCGGAGATGTCGGAGGCTTCGGTTAGGGAGCTGTATTCCGGGGCCGAGGATCGGCCGGCGTCGGGTATTGCCCGGTCGCTTAGAAAACGTGCTATGCTTATCGCCGAGGCGAGCGATGAGGAGTCGCGGGGCGGGCGGATCAGTGCGGACACGGTAAAGGCACTGACGGGAGACGCGGTGACCAGCCGGTTTCGGGATATCTATGAGAAGTCCCGCCCGCAGCGTGTGGTCTGCACGCCGGTCGGGGTGACGAATGAACTGCCCCGGTTCGATAAGGTGCTGGATTTTGCCCTTCTGCGTCGAATCTTTACGATCCCGTTCCCGCATCTGTTTGCGGGGGATGAGCGGGGAAGGATATCCGGGAGTCTTTGCTTGCCGAGGGGGATGCGATCTTTTCGATGGTGGTGGATGAGCTGATCGCGTATACGAAGGAGGGTCTTTTGCCCCAGCCGGCGTTTTGCAGGTCAAAGCAGAATGAATTGCTTGCAGGGTTCGAGGTGTCGGCGTTTATCGAGGAGTGTGTGGAGAGGTCGGAGACGGGACGGGTGTCCCGCCTGGAGCTGGAGGAGGCGTATATTTCGTGGTGTGCCCGGCATGATATCCCGGTGGGGCTTGCAAAGATCCAGATGCCGGGGTATGATGAGTATTCGCAGGTGAATTTCCGGCAGGGTCTGTCGGAGAAGGAGAAGAGGGGGCTGTTTAAGGGGATGCGGGTGTATGGGTATGATGAAAAGAAGAATCACGGGACACGGTTTTTCAATTGTGTTTTGAAGAATCTTTGGGGCACATAGGACCTGCCCCCCGTTTATGGTGTTGGGGGTTTGGGGGCAGGTTCCAAAAATCTACCTGCCCCCTAAATCTGGTTCATTTTGGGTTCTTTTTTGATAAAATGGCTTTTTTGCCGAGTTTTCGATGTGGGGGCATATTTTTTCCAAAACTCTCTCTTTTGTAGTAATAAGGCTTAGATTTAGATTTTAAAAATTTTCCCAGGGTTTTGAAAAAAAATGTGCCCCCGGAGATTTTTGAGGTATTATAATGATGAGGGAGGGACTATTTTTAGTAATCATGAGTGATAACGAGGACTTGTTCCAAAGATTAAGTTTTGATCATCTTATTACATGTGCGAAAAATGGACGCATATTAGAGTGGAATGAGGATTTTAGGGAGTATTACAAAGCAGAATGGGAGAAACTGAATCCAGAGAGGGTATATGAGGAAAAAAGTAAATTGGAGGATTATTCGTATTTTGATGGATTTAGGGGTCCTATTTTTGAACGTAAAAATTTTACTGACTCAATTCAGAGTGGGGCAAAATTTAACTCAGCACTTTTAATTGGAGCTAATCTCACTGGCTCGTCCCTGAATGGTGCTTATTTTATCGATGCAAATCTTCAAGGAGCAAATTTCACTAGTTCGTCCCTGAATGGTGCTTACTTTATCGATGCAAATCTCCAAGGAGCTAATTTCACTTGTTCGTCTCTGGACGATGCTAATTTTAGCGATGCACATCTTGAGGGGGCTAATTTCACTTGGTCATCTAAGTATAATGCTAATTTTACCAAAACTCATCTTCATGGTGCTAATTTTATGGGGGCACGTTTGAAAGGTGCCATATTCAAATATTCCCATCTTGAGGGAGCCAATTTTACCGGAACACGCCTTTGGGATGCCACGTTTATGTATGCACAACTGAAGGATGCTAAATTCAATAATTCTCATCTTGAAGGAACTGATTTTGCCGGGTCCTATCTTGAAGGAGTTGATTTTTCCGGAACACACCTTCTGGATGTATATTATGGGGAGGCGCAACTGAAAGATGCTAATTTCAATAATTCCCATCTTGAAGGAGCTGATTTTAGCAATGCAAATCTTCAAGGAGCTCAATTTCTTACCTCAAATCTTAAGGGAACTAATTTTTATCTGACACGTCTGGAAGGTGCTAAGTTCAAGTATACAATCGTTCGTGGAACTCAGTTTATCGAGGTCATCATAGATGACAAAACCGATTTCACCGGCACTTATCTTGCAGAAATTCTCACTCAACCAAAACTCAGAAAACACCTTGAGCGAAACATCCGCAAACTCAACATTACCAATAAAAACGTCTTTGTTGCGATGAAATTTGACAATCCTGAACTCGACTCGGCATTGGAAAACGCAATCAAACCTGCCTGCCTCGAATGTGGGGGGCTCAAAGCATGTACGATCAAAGAAAAGGCCGGTGACGGCTGGATCCCCCAGAGAATTAAAGAGGAAATTCAGGATGCACGCTTCGTCATCTCGGACTTAACCTACACAAATCCCGGGGTATATTACGAAACCGGCTATGCAGACGGTCTTGAGATCCCTGTTATCCAGACCTGCAAACGATCATGGTGTAATGAAGATCACGTTCCTCTCCATTTCGACATCTCCCAGAGAAATACTATTTTCTGGAAAGACAATGACGATCTCAAACAACAGCTCATCATGAAAATAAAAGAGTTACAGGAGACTGGAAAATAGCCCTTTCCCCCTCCATCATCTTCATCACCCCCGCGATATCCAGCTCGCCGATTACCCCCAGCGTCACCCTTATGTAGTCGTGTTCATAAGTACTCATATCCCCATGACCTGGAGCCCTCCCCTCTCCGAGCACCTAAACGACAGGAACATCAGCCTCCCGCCCTCGAGATTTCGCCTCTTCATCCTGATATACTGGCTTCTCTTTGGAATCGTCATCGTCGGCATGTGGACGCTCCTGTACGACGGCATCATCCCGATAGACGCCGTCTCCCTCTCGTCATCCGGCACCCCATTCCAGGCCCTCTATCTCGCACCGTTCAGCCATGAAATACCGCAGCATCTCCTGACAAACGTTTTCACCTTCTTCCTTCTGGGCGTTTCCCTGACGATCATCACCGCCCTGTTTCGAAAACTCGACAGCCGGTTTTACCTCTGCCCCTTTATCGCCTGCATCCTTTTTGTCACCATCCTTCCCTTCACCTTCTCGACGGCCCTTCTTCTCGTCCCGAATCTGGAACTGGTGGATATCGTCGGATTCTCAGGCATCGTATCTGCCGTCCTTGGGATGACGATCGTCATACTCTCCTATATCATCTGGAAAAATTTTGAAAGCCTCCGATTTTTCATCGGGACGATTCTCGTCTCGGTAGCGGTATTTTTCCTCCTCCCGCTTGCAGAATTCAGAAACGCCCACGCCGCCGTCCCCAATACCGCTCACCAGATCGGATTTCTCTACGGCGTCCTCATCACGTGGCTGATCGGCGCCGCCCTGATGACCAAGTCAAAGAAGCGTGCGTATCTCTATCTTGCGGCACTTCTGGCGGCACTTTTCCTGCCGATCATCCTGTTCGGCATAACGGTTCTGCTGTAAAAAGGCCGCCTTTTCTCACTTCTTCTCTTCATGCACGTGAACGTGATGCATGTCCGCTCCGTGCGGATGATCGTGCTCCAGACGTTCATGCAGATGTTCATGACTGTGTTCCCCTTCCACCGGCTGGGTATGAACATGCGTATGATGGGCGTCGTCATGCCCATGCCGGTGGTCATGCATCACCGACTCGTGGATATGCTTATGCATATGGCCGCCCGTCGCCGCAAAATACGCTCCGACCGCCATCACGCCGGCCGCCAGAGCGAACAGAGGCGTAAGCGGCGTCTGGAAAACTGCAAAGGAAATCGCCGCTCCGATAAACGGCGCCACCGCATAAAACGCACTCGTCTTCGCCGCCCCAAGATCCCGCTGGGCCCGGACATACAGATAGATCGAAAGACCGTACGCGAAAAATCCCAAAACCAGCGCCGCGATCACGCTTATGAGATCCGTCTGCATCCCGGACGCCAGAAACGCGATCAAAAGAGCTCCTGATCCGGCGCCGAACCCTTTCACAATCACGATCTGCATCGGATTTTTCAGCGAAAGCATCCGCGTACAATTGTTCTCCACACCCCAGCACACACAGGCCAGAAGAACGAGGAGCGACCCGGCCGAAAACGAAAAACTGCTGGCATCCTCCACCGTCAAAAGAATACTCCCGGCGACGATCAGCAGAATCGCGATCCACAGGCGCCTATCGATCGTCTCCCGAAAGAGTAACAGCGCCACAAGAGCCGTCGTTACGATCTCGAAATTATTCAAAAGAGACGCGTTCGCCGCAGTCGTCATGGATAGACCCAGCATCAGTAAAATCGGCGCCGCGATATCCAAAACGATCATCCCGATCACAAACGGCAGATCTTTCCTTGTAAGCGGCGCCTCTTTTCGCTCCCGGTTCTTCCTCTGGGTCACGAGGTTCACCGCGAACATCCCGATACCCGCCCCCAGATACAAAAGGGCCGCCATCAGTTCGGGGGACGTCGTTTCCAGCAGGATCTTCGAGACCGGCGCACTGATACCGTACAAAACGGCCGCCAGGATCGCAAATCCGATCACCAGTCTGCCTGCGGAAACATGCATACTTTCCATTGGTCACGGACCGTAATGAGGTTTTTCATACTTTTTCTGTCCCCCATCACTGGATTTATCTGTGTCCGGGGTGATATACTGAATAAATGCCCTTATCCGTTCTTGCCATCACAACTTCCCCGCGTCGTCACGGAAACTCCGAGTCCGCGCTCGACACGGTGCTCGAATCGTTTTCCGGGATGTCGGTGGAAAAGGTCGTCTTGAACGATCTCAACATCAATCCCTGCAGAGGCTGCGGGAAATGCGAAAAGACCGGCGTATGCATCCATGAAGACGACTTCGCCGAACTCGGCGAAAAAATCCGTTCCTGCGATCTTCTTGTTTTCGCCTCCCCGGTCTATTCCATGTCGGTCTGTGCCCAGGGAAAAATGCTCATCGACCGGTGTCAGGTGTTCTGGTCGAGAAAGTATGTCCTTCACGATCTCTCGATCCCGGAAGGAAAGAAGTTTGGGATGTTCATCTCCGTTTCCGGGCAGAAACGCGAAGGGATCTTCGATCACACCGTGCCTGTTGCCCAGTTCCTCTTCGACGTGTCCCAGATCCCGCCTTCACGGATCCGGTATCTCCTTTTGCCGGGCTTTGACAAGATCAGCGATTTCCGGAAAAATCCCGAGGCGATCGCCAAAGCAAAAGAAGCCGGCGATGCGATGGCGGCACTGATGGTGGAAGAATGACCACCATGCTCGTGATCAACGGAAGCCCGCGCAAATTCGGGAACACCGAGACGGTGCTGAATGCCTTCGTCGAAGGGGCGAAGGAGGCCGGCGCCGAAGTTACGGTCATCCGTCTGGTCGAGATCGATCAAAAAAACTGCAAAGGTTGCAATGCCTGCCATAATAGCGGGGTCTGTACGATAAAAGACGCCCTGACGCCGGTGTTCGATCAGATGCTGCAGTCGGACATTCTGGTTCTGGCATCGCCGATCTACTCGATGACGGTGACCGCCGAGATGAAGTCATTCATCGACCGGGGGCAGTTTTTGTGGGCCCAGAAGTTCATTCGAAAGACGCTGGTCTTCGATACCGAACATCTCGCAAAGCATATGGGCGTGTTTCTTGCGACGTCGGGGCAGGATCTTTCGTATATTTTCGATTCGGCGTTCCCGGTGGTCCGGGCGTTTTTCAATGATTCGGGATTCACCTATTCGGAGAACGTGCTGTTTCCGGGCATGGATAAGCACGGCGGGGTGCACAACTGGCCGGAGAGCGTGGTCGAGGCAAAAAAACGCGGTGGCGAGATCGTGAAGAAGATGGATATGATATTGAAGGCCTGACCCTTCACCGTTTTTTAATCAGGGTCGAGTATCCCCGAATCACTTTTTTCTTCCAGAACTCTTCCGGCCGATCCTCTAAAAGAGCCTCGGCGGTGTGCATGTCGGCTCGTGCCGCGACCGCGTCCCTCGCAAGCGACCGCTTTACTTCGTTTTTCTGCCGCATCGGGGTAAACGAAAGATCGCAGACGACGTCCCAGAAGACGAGTCCTTCTGCCGGCGCCGGATGGACCCGTTCCGTCGGTGAGGCAAGAAGCTCGTCGATGAGTTCGGGTTCGCAAAGGGCGAGGCCTACGGTCTGCAAAGCGCCGGCCATCCCTCTGACCATGTTCCAGAGAAAACTTTTCGCGGCGACCTCGAAGACCGGGCAACCGTCCGATCCAGGAAACACTTCGGCCCGGGTCACGGTCCGAACCGGATCACGGCCGGCCTCCATTTTCGCAAACCCGCTGAAATTGTGCGTCCCGATCAGACGGGACGCCGTGTCCTGCATTCGGGAAACATCCGCAGGATAGGGGAAATAATACCGGTAGCTTCGTTCCCGTGCGGCGTATCGCGGATAAAACTCGTCGTCAACTTCGGCGGCTCCGATACACCAGATATCGTCCGGCAGATGAAAGTTCAGCGCTTCGACTGCGAGTTCGGGTTTATCGGTCGTGATCGAAAACAGCTGTCTTCTCGCACTCACGCCCTTGTCGGTCCGTCCCGCGGTCCGAAAATGCGCCTCCTTTGCGTCGGAAAAGAGCCCGAGCTCGATGCCGCCGGCCACAAACTCTCCCTCCACGGTTCGTTTATGCGGCTGGTACTGGGAGCCGGCGAAGTTTTGTCCCCGGTATCCTGCAAGGAAGGCGAGCTTCATCTCATCCGCCGGGGTTTGAGCCGGGAGGTCTGCCGGCGGACCTTTCGAACCACGTTATTGAATGACTGGGAGGTGTAGGTCCGAATCGGCGTCTTTTTACATTTGCTCTCGATCTTTCCCTTTCTGATCGCGTCGAGGACGGACGCGACGGTCCGTTCCTCCGCGTCGATGATATTGATCCCGTAGCCGACGAACTGGCAGGTGTGGGCATCCGACCCGGCGGTCATGGGTATATGGTATTTTTTCGCGAACTTTGCGGCCCGGGAATTCGCGGTCCCGATATAGTATCTGCTGTTGAACACTTCAATCGCGTCCGCATCCCGCAGAGCGTCCGGCGAGTGGAGACCGACCGCATGCCGCCAGCGGTGGTAGGGGTGGGGAACGATCGTCAGGCAGCCCTCGTGTTTCGCCTCACGGATCGTTTCGAGCACATCCTTTCCCAGCTCGAACACCTTCGTCGTGCCGAGCACGAGGAGGTGCCCCTGTTTTGTCGAGACCTCGATCCCCGGGATGATCAGGATCCCGGGTTTTTTCAGTGCGAGCGCCTGCTTTGCTCCCTCGGTCGTATCATGGTCGGTTATCGCGATCGCATCCAGTCCGCGTTCCTTCGCTTTTGTGATGACGTCTTTGACGGGGCACTTTCCGTCCGCCGAAGCACTTGTGTGGATATGCAGATCGCAGGTAATGAGAACCATCTTACGGTAATTACTATGTAAGTACAAAAACATAAGGATAACATACAATGCATGTTCTCTTTCCCACAGGACGCCAGAGTGCCCCCTCCCTCGTTCTGGCATTATCCAAGGTAACCGAGTTTACCTGTGAGATCGTCGAAACAGGCGAAATTGCTTCTTTTTTAACGCCCGGATCATTAGAAAAGCTCATTCATGCGCACCCCTGCGATCTTGCGGTCGTTTCCGGGATGTGCACGGCGTCTTTTCGTGATACGGAAAAGAGAACAGGCGTTCCAGTCAGGAAAGGAACGCGCCACGCGGCCGACATGGGAATGTGCGTCCCGCTGATATCCACCGGCAGGCTTTCAGCGGATATGCCGGCAGATGATATGCTTGCCGAAGAGAAGAGGAAAGCCGCCAGAGAAAATCTGATCCTTGCGGAGTTCGAGGCCGAGCCGTTTTTCACGATCCGGGATCTCAAGATCGGCGGCACCTCGCGGATCAAGGTGATCCACGAGATCATGGATGCCCACCGTCATCCCTTCCTTCGGGAAGCGGTGATTCGTGCCCATGAAAACGGGGCCGACATCGTGGATCTCGGGTTCGGGTTCGATGCGACCGAGGATGATGTGGTAAGGTGTTTTTCGATGGCGGCGGATCTGGATATCCCGCTTTCGATCGACACGCTGGACCCGGAACTTATCGAAGCTTCGCTGTTTCGTGCGGATCTGATCCTTTCGCTTACGAAAGAAACGATCCCTCTTCTCGCAGAAAAAATCATAGAGGCGGGAGCAGCGGTCGTTTTGATCCCGCGGGACGGCGCATCTCTCGAGGAGACGATTTCGTCGGCCCTGGATACCGGCCTTTTCAAGATCCTCGCCGATCCGCTCCTCCAGCCGCCGCTTTCGGGGATGACCCGGTCTCTTGCCGGCTATCTGCCGGCGACGGTTTGTCCAAAAGTGCTTGGATGCGTGAATGTCGTCGAAATGGTGGACGCGGACAGTCCGGGGATCTGCGCTATGCTTGCGTCGGTCGCGGCGGAAACGGGGAGTGCGTGCCTGTTGATCTCCGAACACTCGGACAAAACGCATGGGGCCACCGCCGAGATGCGGCGTGCGGTCGAGATGATGACCCTGTCAAGGGGCCGGCCGTATCCGAAAGATGCCGGTCTCGATCTGTTGATCCTCAAAGAAAAACGCTGCCGGCGGGAACCTCCCCTCCTCTACGAAGAGATCCGGGATGCCGGGATTCCTTCGGATTCCCTCGTGTATGATCCGAAAGGAAACTTCCGTATCGGGATCGAAAACGGTTATATCGTCGCTGTCAGAGATGGAAAGGCCATCCGGGGAACCTCATGGTATGATGTCTTCTCTGCGATCCTTGCAGAAAACGGCGTCTCGCTTCTGGATCATGCGGCGTATCTGGGAAAAGAGCTGTATAAGGCGGAGCTTGCCCTGCGGTTTGGTCGAAGCTTCGAGCAGGACGGGAACTTCTGACCATGCGGTATTATCTGCGCAAGGATGTTTTGATCGTTCGGGGGGATTTTCGGGCGGCAAGCAACGGTATCGACGGCGGCCTTGCGGACGTCAGATCGATTCTGAACATCTCGGTCCCGCGGCTTTTTTCCGAGGACGCTTCCCGGCACATCAGCACGGTCTCGATGCGGAACGGATTTCTGCATCCGTATTTCGGTCTTCTGACCGCTCTCCCGATCACGAACCTCTGCATAGCCCGCTATGACTATGTTACGGTTTTTGTGACCGCCACCGTTTCAGACCGGAACCGGACGATAAACATCATCGTCACGATTGACCGTCCGCTCACCGACGCCGCTTTGCTCGGCGCCATGATGACGGTCACCGAAGCGAAAATGCAGGTGATCACGGCCAGAAAAGTTCCGGGAAGTGCTCTCTCGACGGACGCCGTGGTTGTAGCCTGTGAAAAAACGGACGGTATCCCTGAGGCGTTTGCAGGACCCCTTACCGAGACCGGGATGCGGATCTCAAAAGCCGTATCCCATGCCCTGACCGAAGCTCTCGTCCGGTTCGACAACTATCTTCTCTCCACCTGGGGCGTGACTCGCGGCTGGTCGAGAGGCAATCCCGCGATCGTCAAACGGCACCGGCCGTCGTTTTTCATCTACAGCAGGTACGGGGGAGACCACTGGAACTAATGGATCCCGGAGGACTGCCCCTATTATCCCTGCCATAATTATGCCGACCAGCAGTGCAGTTTCTGCTACTGCCCCCTCTATCCGTGCATGGACACGGAGTACGGGCAGATGATCGAGACGCCGCATGGCGAGATATGGAGCTGCATGGACTGCCGTCTGGTTCACGAACCGCGGATAGCGAATCATCTTCTCGCAAATCCCGAAGCAGGCGTTTTGGAACTGAAATCGTTAAAAAAGAAAAATATTTAGAGACCGAGCTTTTTTGCAAGCTCTTCTAATGGGATGCCGTGTACCATTACAGCTTCGCGAATGGTCTCGTTGTTTGCGATCGCGCAGCCGAGACAGCCCATGCCGAAGCTCTGAAGGGTTGCTGCCGCTTCGGGTTTCTCGCGGAGAAGGTCGGCGATAGTTGAATCAAGTGTGATTGCCATGGTACTATGTTGGCGGGATTACTACTTGATATTTCCGAAGAAGATACCAAAAAAATCAGTGGGAAGAGGTGCCGTGCGCCGAAGAGATCACGGCCGCTTTCTTCTCGAAGGTCAGGACCTCACTCCATGGAAGATCGACCCATTTGCCGTTTTGAAGCCGCATCACATCATATGACAGGTAGGCATCTCCCTTCTCGTCGAAGACGATCGTTCCGGTAAGGCCGACATGCCGGATCAGGTCGAGACCTTCCCTGATACCGTCCGCCGTATATCCGCTGTGTTCGATTGCCTGGGACACCACGATCATCGTGTCGTATCCGTAGATCGAGTCGCGGGTCATCATCTCTTCTCCGAATGTCTCTTCATAATGGTCCTGATACGAGGGGTCGGAGATCCTTCTTGCCTGGGAAAAACCGATCAGGCCTTCGGAGTATTCGCCGACTTCCAGCGGGACCTGCCGGTTCGTTACCATGTCCGATCCGAACCAGGTCGGGTCGAGTCCCTCCTTTTCCGCGGCCAGCATGATCTCTATGCACTGGCTCGGGTTTACGATCATAAGAACGGACTGGGGGTCGGTGTTCTTCATTGCGGTGATGATCTCGGTCGTATTCACCGTGTCCGAGTCGGGGACCGTAATGGAGGAGACGATATGCATATCCGGATACGAGGTGTTGGCTTCGTTCAGGAATGCGGCTTTGAGACTTTTTCCGTAACTGGTGTCAAGGCTGATCAGCATCACGTTTTGCGTTTCGTTTCTTCCGCCGATGATCTTTGCCATGCCGGCGCCGAGATAGATATCTGACGAGACCGTTCGATACACGTAATTGCCGTATGCCGAGAGGCTGGCAGAGGTTGCGGCAGGCGAGATGAGAACGATCTCGTACGACTCTGCATACGGGGCGAGGGCAAGAGTGACCGTACTTGTCAATGCGCCGATCACTACCGGGATTCCCCGTTCTTTGATCTCCTTGAACTGGGCTTTTGCGAGCGTGACGTTTCCTTTATTGTTGTAGTACTCGACCCGGACCGGGACGCCCCGGATGCCGCCCTCTTCATTGATGTCTTCGACCGCGAGTTCGATTCCCCGCATATACTCGACACCGAACTCCGCCATTTCTCCTTCAAACGGCATGGAAACCGCGATGACCACTTCGTCTTCTGGAAACGGCGTGGTAATGATCGTTCCAAACGGGTGGAATGCGACGATGAACATGATGACCGTCAGAATGATAATTCCAGCGGTGATGTACTTCGCTGCTTTCGTCTGCGGCGGTTTTTCGTGATGATGGGACATTTACTTCTCCTCCCTGATATCCGCGTCGGATTCCTCAATTAGTTCTTCATCGTTTTTTTGTTTTCCGCCGAACAGCTTACCGGTTCCTGTGGCGAACACAGGGTATTCCTTTGCAAAATATGCAAACAGGGCCACTCCGAGGGTGTTCACGATCGTGATCGGCAAAAACGTGCTTGCAATGATCGCGATGATCTCATCAATCGTCTGCGTGCCCATGATGAGTCCGCACCCGGGCACGATGATAAGGAGGTGGATCCATTCGATGATGACTGTTAAAAGGGCCGCTTTGAAAACGGTGATCCTTCCCTGCCACCAGCGGACGGCAAAACCTGCGATCAGGCCGGCAGCAAGAATGGCGAGCGAACAGCCGACGGCGGTCGGTCCGCCCTGAGCGAGCCGGTAGATGCACCCGATCAGGCCTGCAAGTCCGCCGACGACCGGCCCGCCTAAAAGGCCTGCAACGATCGGTCCGATCGCGCTGAAGTTGAAGATAAGGCCGTTGACATCTATTCCTCTGAACACACCATAGATGGAAAGACCTCCGCCCAACGTGACCGTCCATACTTTATCGGTGAGGGTCGCAGCTCCGCTGACGAGCTTTTTGAACATCTCCGTTTTGGTAAAGACGAAGAGCACGACAACGATCACGAGCATCCGTTCGATCAAGGGGATGCCGTTTTGCAGGAACGAAGACTCGATCAAAAGGGCGATGTAGATCGAAAGCCCGCTTCCGATTGCCATGATGGCCATCCAGACTCTGGAGCCTTTCGCATACTTCGGCAGTCTGCTGTCCAGATAAATGACGATGAATCCGAAGATACCAAACAGGATCGCCGAAAGTGCCGCGATCCGGCGGATCACCGTCATCGGATCCGCGATGATCATGGCAAGAATGATCACGCCGGTGAATACGAGGAGCATGATCTGATAGAGGTTATACTCGCTCGGCAGTTTTACTCCGCCGTCTTCTCCAAGGTGGCGGACCACTTTCGCCAGAGCACGGGCCCGGGCGTCCATACCCACGACGACCGCTCCAAAGAAGATGATCGCCACAAACATCAGGAACAAATAGGTTCCGTAGGGGATCAAACCGAAGATGTAGAGGACCTGCGTGATCAGCGTATCAAGCGTGATCTCCGCCCCGTGAGGCATGAAGGATACGGCATATCCCGCATATCCGAGGAACATAAAACCGATCGTGATGACCCCGACGATCACAAATCCGGTTATTACGTCAACATTCACACTGCGGATGTATTTTCTGAAAAAAGATTCGTTCAACAGATTGCATTCCTGTTTGTCTTCCGAGTGGATCGTCGTTTTCTGCGAGAGCCAGACAGAATAGAGCATGAGGTTCAGTCCGGACCCGACCACGCCGAGAATCGCCATCTCGGATCCTGAAGGGATCGAGGGGACCAGTCCGTCCAGAAGGAGGTTGAAGGAGAGGGGGAACTGGGTCAGGGAGACCAGAACTACAACTGCAAGGATGCTGATCAAAACAGCCATGACCGGTTCGAGGATCTCGTATGAGCTCGTCCGGATGACCGCGAGCGTTAATATAAGGAGGAAAACGGCTATCAGAATGACCGAGTAGATTCCGGGCAGGAGATAATCGAGGAACGTCGCTGAGAAAACGAGCATTGCTCCAATCGCAAACATTTCCATGAGGTATGAGCCGATGATCAGGTACGAACCCCAGTTTTTCGGCCCGGGCAGACGGTTCAGCGCATCGAAAATAGTCAGGTTCGTCGCGAGCGTATATCGCGCGATTCCGTTGGTGAATGCATATTTGAAAATGAGAGTGATGACAACGACCCAGATCAGAGCCGGCCCGTAATGGGCTCCTATCTCAATTGCCTCGGTAACCCCCGCCTCGCCGGCTGCGGTTATCGCGAGAAGAAGTCCTGGCCCAAAGAACACGAAGTAGTTTTGAAACCATTTTCGAAAGCGGGTAAATGCTGAGTCTTTCATTGATTCTATCTAATCTTGCAGGTCTGAGGTTATATACTCTTGGAGTTCGTTACTGGGAGAGGGGGCCGGAAGATGCCTATCTTTCCCGTTTTTCCAGAAATCACGTCATAATTTCCTGCGTTCAAGCGCTTGGAACGCCGAGACCGAGGCGCCGAGCAGAGGGGCTTTTCCCTCAAGAACGGAGATTCTGATCTCCGGGATCGTGAGGTAGTGATCGATGTATTCGGTCATCCTTCCGGCAATAAGCGACGGATAGTTTCTGACGATGGGTCCGTCCATTACGATCAGATCGGGATTGTAGGCCGCGATCACCGATGAGAGGCCACGCCCGTTTATTTTTGCGAGTTCATCGCAGAAGGAGCCAAACAGCGGGCTTCCCTGATCCGCGATGTTGAGGATCTGTCCTGCATTCAGCGTGGATTTCGGCTCGGATTCGATACGTTCCTCTCTCCAAGCCTGGAAAAAGTTCGGGATGCCCGTCCCGCTCGCGTAGGCCTCCCAGTGTCCGGTCCCTCGGCAGCCGCAGGGGAGATTCCAGGTCGTGTCCACGAGAAAGTGGCCGGCCTCGGAGGCATTTCCGTTCGAACCGCACAGAAGTTTTCCCCCTCTCCAGAACTCCCGCCCCGATCCCGGTGGAAAAGGTCAGATAGACAAGCGTTTCCGCATCTTTTGCCCCGCCGAAGTAATACTCGCCAAGAACACCCGCTTTGCAGTCGGTCATCATCGTAACCGGGACGCCGAATTTTTCTTTCAGGGGTCCGGCAAGAAAGATCTGTTCGCATTTCATATTGGGCGAGCCGACGACCGAACCGGTCTTCAGATCGACCGGTCCTGCAGTGCTGACGCCTATCGCTTTGGGTGTGATCCCCGCATGCTCGCCGAGATCCTCGATCATACTGCAGATCAGCAGCCGTATATCCACGGCGCTTTGGAGGTCTTTGACCTCGTTCTGGGAAAATGCCAGGACGTTTCCCTCTTCGTCAATAATTCCGGCACGCAGATGCGTCGCTCCCAGATCGACCGCGGCAACATACGAATGATCATCCATCGTACTGCTAGATGTGCTTTCGTTGCTCATCAAATATTCCGTCACGCGGCTGTTTATTTTATGTCGATTATATTTTATCGAAAAACGATAATTTATTAATACTGTACAACAAATATATGGGTGTGACGAGTTTAATGAATGACACTCAGACAAAAATAGAAAAAAGTGCACGTATTGCAGACATCGTATTGAAGATCGCCCGGATCCTTGGCTGGATCGTTATCGCAAGTATGATTCTCCTCCTTGGCGCAGCCACGGTCATATATGGAATCGCCGGTCCTCAGTTGTTTGCCGACATTCTCACTCCGAAAATGCGACCGTCCTTGCCGCCGACGGCGAAGCCGTCTTAACTGTCGGGATGATCCCGGGACTCATCGCGTTGTTCTCGATCGTATCCTTTGCGTATATGGGTCTTTTTATGGCGATCCTTATCATTGCCGGGAGGATCTTCTCCGGGATCCGCAAGACGCTCCTTCCGTTTACCGAAGAAAATGCAAGGCATCTGAAGACCATCGCGATTCTGATCGCGGTTATTTCCGTTGTTCCGGCATTCATCGAAGCGATCGGTGAGGCAATCATCGGCTATTCCATGGACATGTTCTACTTCAGCATCGAAGGTCTTGTCCTTGAATTCGTCGTGTATTCCCTTGCCCACATCTTCGAGTACGGCCTGAATCTTCAGGAACAGGCGGATGAGACCCTCTGATCATGCCGATAATTCTCAGACTCGACCGCGTAATGGCGGACAGAAAAATGTCTCTCGGCGAACTTGCGGAAAAGGTCGGCATCACCAATGCCAATCTTTCCAAAATCAAAACCGGCAAGATCGCCGCGATCCGGTTTTCGACGCTCGAAGCGATCTGCCGGGTCCTCGATTGTCAGCCGGGAGATATCCTGGAATATCAAAAATGACCCCCTCTTTTTTCCACGTCCCGTGCAGACGGCACAATCCTTAACTATCTATAATCCGAAACTCTGTACCAATTATGATTACCGTCGGGCTTTTAGGGTGCGGAAATATCGGTCACGTGATCGCAAAGAGTCAGGAAAACTTCAAAATTACTGCAGTATACGATGTGGTTTTTGAACGTACAGAGGCATTCGGCAGAGAGTTCGGCGCAGTCCCTTACTCGGATTTTTCCGAATTTCTGAAAGAGCCAACCGATATCGTTGTCGAGGCGGCATCCGTTGCGGCGGCTACGTCCCATGCAGAGAGCATTCTTCTTGCGGGAAAGGATCTTGTCATTATGAGTGTTGGGGCACTTGCGGATATTTCTTTCAGGGAAGAACTCATCCAGACCGCCCGCGAGATGAAGAAAAAGATCCATATCCCCTCAGGCGCCATCATGGGCCTTGACAATATCCGCGTCGGGCAGATCTCGTCGACCGATAAGTTCGTGCTCCGTACAACGAAAAATCCCAAATCCCTTTCGCGTGATGCCGAGGAGAAGACCTGCATATTTACTGGCAAAGCCTACGACTGCGTCCACCAGTATCCGAAAAACACGAACGTCGCCGAGTCCCTTTCTATCGCCTGCGGCAGAGTTGTGGACGTCGAACTTTGGATGGACCCGAACGAAGACCGGAACATGCACGAGATCTTCTTCGAGGGAGAGTTCGGCGAGGCATACATCAGGGTGAGAAACGTCCCGTCCCCGGACAACCCGGCAACGAGTTATCTTGCGGCCCTTTCGATCCTCTCGCTTTTGAAAAATCTTGACAACCCGCTGGTGATAGGCGCATGAACTATGAAAAGGAGATCAAAAAGCTCGCCGCCGAAAAAGGCGCTTTGATCCTTGCACACAATTATCAGCCCCCGGAGATCCAGGATCTTGCCGACATCACCGGCGATTCGCTCGAACTTGCCCGCAAAGCAAAGGAAGCAAAGGAGTCGACGCTCGTTGTCTGCGGTGTCTATTTCATTGCCGAGACGGCAAAGATCCTCTCGCCGGAAAAGACCGTTCTTATCCCAAGGCCGGATGCCGGCTGTCCGCTCGCCGATCAGCTGAATCCGTCATCCGTCATTGCGGCAAAAAAAGCTCACCCCGGTTCACCGTTCGTCGTGTACGTGAACTCGAACGCGGCAACCAAAGCTGAGTGCGATATCACCTGTACGTCTGCAAACGCCGCTGATGTCGTCCGCTCCCTTAAGGAAGACACGATCCTGTTTGGTCCGGACGCAAATCTCGCGGCATATGCCCAGCGTCTCGTGCCTGAAAAAACGATCATCCCCGTCCCGCAAAACGGCGGCTGCCCGACTCACCACCAGTTTTCCGTCCGGGATGTCGAAGTGGCGAGACGCGAGTATCCGAACGCCACGATCATCTGCCACCCGGAGTGTTCGCCCGAGGTCCAGCTCGCATCCGATCTGGTCGGCTCGACCGGGTACATGATCCGCAGATGCGGCGAAAAGAAGGAGTGGGTGATTCTCACGGAGAAGGGGATCATCCATCCTCTGCAGAAAAAGTATCCGGACACCATCTTCCACGGCATCGATACGGCGGTCTGTTCGAACATGAAGCTGATCACGAAAGAGGATCTCTACATCACGCTTCGAGACGGCGTCGTTCCGATCCAGGTGCCGGAAAGCATCGCAGACCGGGCCCGCCTTGCGATCGAGAGAATGATCGAGGCATCGGCGTAGATGATTCCGACCGACCAGCTTCTCTCGTTCGTTGCCGAGGATGTTTCCGCAGGAGATATAACGACCCTTGCCCTTCTGGAAGACAATGTGGTCTCGGCCCATATCGAGGCGCGTGAAGAGATGGTCGTATCGGGCATAGAAGAGTGCGAATGGCTGTTTAAGAACGCCGGGGTTTTTACCGAAGTTCTAGTCAAGGACGGTTCGACGGCCCATGCGGGCGAGAAGATCCTCGCCCTCAAAGGTTCGGTCCATGCCATCCTCTCTCTCGAGCGGACCTGTCTGAATCTGCTTGGCAGGATGAGCGGGATCGCGTCCTCCGCGGCAAAAGCCTCCCGCCTCGTTTCGATCGTGAACGATCATGTCAGGGTCACCGGAACGAGGAAGACAGCTCCCGGCCTTCGGTTTTTCGATAAAAAAGCCCTGATCGCCGGCGGTGCTCTTCCCCACCGATATACGCTTTCGGACCAATTTTTGATCAAGGATACCCACCGGACGATGATGCCGGTCGATGAGGCGATACGCAAATGCCGGGAGTATTCCGATAAGAAGGTGGAGTGCGAGGTCGAGTCTCTGGAAGACGCACTTCTCGCGGCAAAGACCGGCGCCGACATCATCATGTTCGACAACATGACTCCGGAACTTATCCGCGAAGCGATCGCCGCTCTCGAGGGAGCGGGTCTCCGCAGTGAGGTGACCTTGGAGATCTCGGGCGGTATCACGCCGGAGACGGTGGATAAATACGCCGGTCTCGATGTGGATGTGATCAGTATGGGGGCGCTGACCCATTCGGTCCGCTGTGCGGATGTGAGTTTAGAGGTTGATATATAGATGCAGGTCGAGACGAAAGTAGCTCTCGCTCTTTTTGCCGGTTCGATCCTGCTGACTGTTGTGTGTTTCCTTCTGGGACTGCCGTTCTTCTTCCTGTTCCTCTTCGTGCCGCTGTTTCTGCTTTTTCCGGGCAGAAGGTCGGAGAAGGTCTGTCCGGTCTGCGGTGCGGTTTCGTCGAAGGATGCAGCGTACTGCCGGGTGTGCGGGGCGAAACTGGGGGATTCTGACGTATGACGATACAGTTTACTATTCGAGATATGCAGGACGATGACTGGACGCGGGTCAGTGCGATTTATCAGCAGGCTCTGAAGGAAGGGATATCGACGTTTGCGACGGTATGTCCAACCTTTGAAGAGTGGGACAAGGCACATCTGAATGACTGCCGTTACGTCATGCTTGCGGACGATACGGTTGTCGGGTGGTGCGCCGTCTCCCCGACTTCTTCCCGGGAGGCCTACAAAGGCGTTGTGGAAGTGAGTATCTACTTCGACAAAGCGTTCCGTGGCATGGGTCTTGGTACAAAACTGCTGGATCATCTCTGCAGGGAGAGCGAAGCAAAAGGATACTGGTGTTTGTTCGTGAACATTCTGTCGATCAACACTGCAAGCATCAATCTTCACAAAATGTGTGGGTTCCGGGAGGTCGGCTATCGGGAGCGGATCGCAAAAGATCTGTTCGGCGTGTGGCAGAATACGATCTTCATGGAACGGCGAAACGGTATCTGTTAGATCCGTTATCTCTATTTTTTCACCCATATCATTCACTGATAAGTGGTTGACCGGGTATTATCGCGGTGCGCGGTTAGGGGTTTATATCATTACAAGTCAATCTGTTATCCGGAGATCAAAATGGACGCAAAGCAGATCCAGCAGATTACCGACAGAATCTCCCAGAACTTAGTGTCCAAAGGAGCTTTGCCGGACAAGCAAAACATTTCTGAGAAACTTACCCTCTACATCAATGAGTTTGGTGTGGTGCCGTTCGAAGCTGAACGAAAAGTGCTCTCCGATCAGTATAAGCAGCACAATATCCCGGAAGAGGCCAAGCAGGCCGCGGGATCTTCTGCAGGCGACATCGTAAATATTGCCGATATCCAGCCAAACGACTGGGTGACGGTCGAGGTCAAGGTCGTCTCTTTGCAGACGCCGAACTCTCCGGCGATCGCGCAGAGCGGGATCTTTGCAGACAGCACGGGAGCCGTACGTTTTGTCGCTTTTTCCAAAGCCACGGAACTGCCGAAGCTTGAACTTGAAAAGTGGTACCGTGTCGAATCAGCGGTCGTTGACTCTTTTAAGGGCGTTCCGAATCTTAAACTTCATTCGGGTTCCCGCGTCACGGAGATCGAGGACGACCGGTGTCTGGTTCCGTCCGAGCCGACAAAACTGCGCGATCTGAAACCGGGCGTCGTTTCCTGCGTTCACGTAAAATTCATCGAGGAGTGGGAGTCCAGAAGCGAGCGTATGATGCAGAGCGGTCTCGTTGCCGATGAGTCCGGGCGGACCAAGTTTGTTTTGTGGCAGGATTCCGAAAAGGAAAAACTCGTTCCAGGCGCAGTATACAATATCTTCTATGCGAGCGTGGATGAGTACAACGGGAGAGTTTCCCTGACGCTGAACTCGGCGGTCTGGATTCAGGACGAGGATGCCGAGATTTCCGTGCCGGTATCTTCTGGTAGTTCTGCGCCAAAAGAGCCTCTGCCGATCTCTTCGATCCGCGATCTGAAAGTAGGATATGCTTCTCTTCGCGTCAAGTTCGTCGAAGAGTGGGAGTCGAAGAGCGAGCGTATGATGCAGAGCGGTCTTGTCGGCGATGAGTCCGGCAGGATCAAATTTGTTTTGTGGCAGGATGATTCCAAGGAACGGCTGGAACTCAGACGCGTGTATGAGATCATCAATGCGAAGGTCGATGAGTTCAACGGCCGTCTTTCGATCAGTCTGAACTCGGCGACGTATTCTGCGGCTGAGCCCGAGGCGGATATCGCTGTCGGGACGCGTCTTGATGAGGTGGTCGGGACAATCGTTCAGGTTTCGAAAGGGTTCGGCCTTGTCCGGCGCTGCCCGGTCGAGGGATGCAACCGCGTTCTTTCCCGGCAGAACTTCTGTCCGGTGCATGAAATCCAGAACGCTTTCCATTACGATCTTCGGATCAAGGGTGTAGTGGACGACGGCCGGCGGGCATATAATGTTCTTATGAACCGGGAAGTTACCGAGGCACTTTCCGGTATGACGATGGAGCAGGCGATCGAGATCGCTTCGAACAGTCCCCTGGGTCTCGAGGAGATCCAGGCGGTTCTTACCGAGAAGCTGTGCGGAAGATATGTGAAATGTTTGGGCAACGAGTTTGACGGCAGGATCCTGGTGAAGTCTGCGGAGTTTATCCATCTCGATCCAACAGTCACTGCCGAACTAATGAATCGTGCCGGGGCTCCAGTTGGAGGTAACGGCATATGAATTCGAATAATGTGCCAAACGGGCAGTTCATGTCGTATGAACGTGAGCCGGCAAAGCGCGTTTTCGCCGCTGAACTGCGCGAGGCGACGAAGACCATCAAGGATACCGAGGATGAAAAGAGTCCGGTGTATCTTCTGCTGCCGACGGGCGAGCGGTGTAACCGTGTTCTGATCGCCGGGACGATAACGCAGAAGGACAAGGTCGGTGATCAGAATATTCTGTACCGTGCGCGTGTGTCCGATCCGACCGGGATATTCTATATCAACGCGAGTTCGTATCAGCCCGAGGCGATGCATCAGCTTGCGAAGATCGATACGGCGAATCCGTCGTTCGTGGTGGTTGTCGGAAAGCCGAATGCCTACACGAATCCTGATGGAAAGACGCTGATTTCCGTGCGTGCCGAGTCGATTCTCGTCGTAAATCAGGAAATACGCGATTTATGGGTCCAGGATGCGGCGCGATCTACCCTTGACAGAATGGATGCGCTTTTGTCGGATTCTTCGTCTGCGGATGTTCTTCTCGCGCGTGAGACATATCATTTTCCACCTGAGCACTGGAAAAAGATGGTTTTTGATGCCCTTTCGCGCATCATGCAGCTGTGATTCGATTCAATCCTTTCTTTTTTGAAACAACAATCCGGTGTGTTTATAAGCACGTTTCTCCTACATTGTTACCTCACAAACCGACTGATTCGAGAGGCAAGTTCCGGGAAAACTCCTGGGAATGTTGCTTCACTGTTTCGGTGGGTTTATAAGTGATTGGGGGTAATTATGTTACCTCGCAAGGCTCACGAACCGAGCTCCGGGATGCAGGCAAGTTGTTTGCCTGTGTTTTGTGAGTTCGGTTCGAAGACTATATAAGCATCCGATGCCGATATAGTAGAGCTGTTTAAGTGGAGGACAAAACGCGAATCATCCGGTAATGGCCGGAGTGATTGTTGGTCCTGACGTTGGAATTGTGGCGATGCGGACATTCATTGAAATGACCGCTGATTCCTTTCATACGGTTGTGTTTTTGTGATTATGTCGTAGAAACAACAACTGTGTGCCTATAAGAAAGAAAAGTAAAAAATAGTAATTCTGGTTGATCCTGCCAGAGGCCATTGCTATCAGGGTTTGACTAAGCCATGCGAGTCGAGAGGTGTAAGACCTCGGCATACTGCTCAGTAACACGTGGTTAACCTGCCCTAAGGCGGAGCATACTCCCGGGAAACTGGGGCTAATACTCCATAGTGGATATGTCCTGGAATGGTATATCCTCGAAAGATCCGTCGCCTTAGGATGGGACTGCGTCCGATTAGGTTGTTGGCGGGGTAACGGCCCACCAAGCCTTTTATCGGTACGGGTTGTGGGAGCAAGATCCCGGAGATGGATTCTGAGACATGAATCCAGGCCCTACGGGGCGCAGCAGGCGCGCAAACTTTACAATGCGAGCAATCGTGATAAGGAAACCCTGAGTGCCTGTCGATGCAGGCTGTTCATATATCTAAATCATATGTGAAGAAAGGGCAGGGCAAGACCGGTGCCAGCCGCCGCGGTAATACCGGCTGCTCGAGTGATGGCCACTATTACTGGGTTTAAAGCGTCCGTAGCTTGACTGTTAGGTCTCTTGGGAAATCTTCGCGCTCAACGTGAAGGCGTCTAAGAGATACCGGCAGTCTTGGAACTGGGAGAGGTAAACCGTACTTCGGGGGTAGGAGTGAAATCTTGTAATCCTCGAGGGACGACCTATGGCGAAGGCAGTTTACCAGAACAGCTTCGACAGTGAGGGACGAAAGCTGGGGGAGCAAACGGGATTAGATACCCCGGTAGTCCCAGCCGTAAACAATGTGCGTTAGGTGTGTCGGTAACCACGTGTTACTGATGCGCCGAAGAGAAATCGTGAAACGCACCACCTGGGAAGTACGGTCGCAAGGCTGAAACTTAAAGGAATTGGCGGGGGAGCACCACAACAGGTGGAGCCTGCGGTTTAATTGGATTCAACGCCGGACATCTCACCGGATAAGACAGCTGAATGATTGTCAATCTGAAGGTTTTACATGACTAGCTGAGAGGAGGTGCATGGCCGTCGTCAGTTCGTACTGTGAAGCATCCTGTTAAGTCAGGCAACGAGCGAGACCCACGCCGACAATTGCCAGCAGCATCTCCGGATGGCTGGGGACATTGTCGGGACCGCCTCTGCTAAAGGGGAGGAAGGAATGGGCAACGGTAGGTCAGCATGCCCCGAATTATCTGGGCTACACGCGGGCTACAATGGACGGGACAATGGGTAACAACACCGAAAGGTGCAGTCAATCTCCGAACCCCGCCCTTAGTTAGGATTGCGGGTTGCAACTCACCCGCATGAATCTGGAATCTGTAGTAATCGCGTTTCACTATAGCGCGGTGAATACGTCCCTGCTCCTTGCACACACCGCCCGTCAAACCATCCTAGTGGGGTTTGGATGAGTCCCTGGTCTTTGCCGGGGTCGAATCTAGGTTCCGTGAGGAGGGTTAAGTCGTAACAAGGTAGCCGTAGGGGAATCTGCGGCTGGATCACCTCCTAAAGAATGATCCAAACACAACCTGTATGACTGAATTAGCATGGTCATTTCAATGAACCGTACAATCGTCACAATTCCAACACATCAATATCATACTCACGCTGTATGGTTTGTTAAACAGTACATAACAAACGAATTAATATTATGTGTGAGGGGCGCGTAGCTCAGCTGGAAGAGCGCGGCGTTTGCAACGCCGAGGCCTGGGGTTCAAATCCCCACGCGTCCACTCCGTAACCGGCTGTGACAAAGTTTATCTTTGTCACCGGTTGCGGTTACCAATGCACCCGGAAACGCGAGTTACCGGGGAAGGGCCGAGAGTCATTGACTCTTTGAGGCTGTGTATAGGTTTTGCATTTGGACGTTAAATGGGTATCAGCGGAACCTTTCTTTACTGAAAGTATATTTGTCGGTATCGACACACTTTAAGAGAGACAAAGGGACCCTGGCAACAGCACATAAGCATGATGCTGCATATTCCATTTACCACAAATAATACATTGTTGTAACAAACAATCATCAAAAACAATCATCGACATACCCTTCGATGTTCCGAGCTTTGGAACATCGGAGAACAAAGAACCTGGTTCTTATGCCGGTTAGTGAATGGTTCGGTTTGAGAGCTGATGAAGGGCGTGCCAAGCAGCGAAATGCCCCGGGAAGACGCAAGGAGTCTGTGATCCGGGGATCCCCTAATAGGACCTCCCCACGATTTATCGTGAATCCGTAAGGATGGGGAACCCCCCGAAGTGAAACATCTCAGTAGGGGGAGGAAGAGAAATCAATTGAGATTACGTTAGTAGAGGCGATCGAACCCGTAATAGTCTAAACTGAATCCCGCAAGGGACATGTAGTGTATGGCCTTCAATGTGGCATGTGTTTATCTAATGAAAGTGGCTTGGAATGGCTTACCTTAGAGGGTGACAGTCCCGTACGTGGTGGTAAACACAGCTTAGAAGTGTCCTGAGTAGCGCGGGTTGGAATTCCCACGTGAATATGGGGGTCACCTAACCTCCAAGACTAAATACTCCTCAAAACCGATAGCGAAATAGTAGCGTGAGCGAAAACTGAAAAGTATCCCTGAAAAGGAAATGAAAAGTGCCTGAAACTAACCGGTGATCGTGTGTTACGGCGTGCAAGGATCTTCCGATCGAAAGAACCCGTCGCGAGGCGGTAGTATGAGATTGGTTGCCGATGTCGTAACTTACGTTTTGAAGAACGGGCCAAAGAGTGTATTCCGCTGGCGAGGTTAACCGTAAGGGCAGCCGCAGCGAAAGCGACAAGCGCGTAGTTTACCTGGCGCGGCGTACTAATAGTGCGTGGAGTCAACGGGATACGACCTGAAACCTGGTGATCTATGCCTGAGCAGGTTGAAGCGTGCCGAAAGGTGCGTGGAGGACCGCATGCGGTATTGATATGCAAATCATTCGCGTGACTTGGGTATAGGAGTGAAAGATTCATCGAACCGGGTGTCAGCTGGTTCCTCTCGAAACATGTCTAAGCATGACCTCGACCGAGAATGATAGTGAGGTAGAGCACCTATTGGGAATCCCGGGGAAGAAATTCCTCGCTTTCTTGTAAAACTCCAAACTCCCTATCTTTGTAGACGTCGGGCAGTCCGGGCTACGGGGTAAGCTTGTAGTCCGTAAGGGAGACAACCCAGACCATGGTTAATGCCCCCCAATGTAGGCTAAGTGTCAACACTGAATGAAGTCCTAGGTCAAAGACAACTGGAAGGTGAGCTCAGAAGCAGCTATCCTTTAAAAAGTGCGTAACAGCTTACCAGTCAAGATTTAGGGCGCAGAAAATGGACGGGGCTCAAGCCTACTGCAGATACCATGGCGCACGTTTTTGAACGTGATCGAGTAGAGAGGCGTCCTGTATGGGCTGAAGCAGGGGTGTAAGTTCCTGTGGACCGTATAGGAATGAGAATTTTGGCAGTAGTAGAAGCAAAGAATGGTGAGAATCCATTCCGCCGCAGGGGCTAGGTTTCCTCGGCAATGTTCGTCAGCCGAGGGTTAGTCGGTCCTAAGCTGCATCATAAGTTGAATGCAGCGAAAGGGAAACAGGTTAATATTCCTGTACCATGCGTTAATATACTGACGCATCGGGTTATGCATAGCGGGACCGTCGTCCCGTCCAATCGTATAAACTCTTGGAGTACCGTAATGGTGAGAATTGAGTGAAAGCGTGATGGCGTAAGTATGTAAACACCTGGTGCCCGTGAAAAGGTAACGCAGTGTCCGTACCGAGAACCGACACAGGTGCCCCTAGTTGAAAAGACTCAGGCGTGTCGGAATTATTTGTGGTAAGGGAACTCGGCAAAATGGCTCCGTACCTTCGGAACAAGGAGTGCCTGCCTAGCGATTAGGCAGGTCGCAGTGACCAGGGAGCTCTAACTGTCTAACAACAACATAGCAGACTGCAACTCCGTAAGGACTAGTATAGTCTGTGAATCCTGCCCAGTGCGGGTATCTGAACACTGATTACAATCGGACGAAGGACCCGTAAACGGCGGGGGTAACTATGACCCTCTTAAGGTAGCGTAGTACCTTGTCGCTTAATTGGCGACTTGCATGAATGGATTAATGAGGGCTCTACTGTCCCTACCGCAAATCCGTTGAACCTTTTATCCTTGTGCAGAGGCAAGGGACTCCCATCGGGAAGTGAAGACCCCATGGAGCTTTACTGCAGCCTGTCGTTGACTTACGGTATTACATGCGCAGCGTAGATAGTAGGTGTTAATGCTCATATTCCGGTATGAGTGGAGCCACAGTTGAGACACTATCCTTGTTCTGCTGTAATTCTCACTCATCTTTCATGGTGAGGACATCGGTAGGTAGGCAGTTTGGGTGGGGCGCCACACCCTCGAAAAAATATCAAGGGTGCCCTATGGTCAACTCATGTGAGTCAGCAACTCACAGGAGAGTGTCAAGAGCATAAGTTGGCTTGACGTGATTTCGCATAGCAAGAAATCACGAGTGGAAACACGGGTCTAACGAACCAATACGCCTTTTTGGTGAGGGCTATTGACTACAGAAAAGCTACCCTGGGGATAACAGAGTCGTCGCCGGCAAGAGCACATATCGACCCGGCGGCTTGCTACCTCGATGTCGGTTCTTTCCATCCTGGCTGTGCAGCAGCAGCCAAGGGTGAGGTTGTTCGCCTATTAAAGGGGATCGTGAGCTGGGTTCAGACCGTCGTGAGACAGGTCGGTTACTATCTGATGGGAGTGTTCGAAATCTGAGAGCAAGAATGAAATAGTACGAGAGGAACTTTCATTCGTCACCTCTGGTGTATCGGTTGTCTGATAAGGCAGTGCCGAGCAGCTACGTGGCACGAGATAAAAACTGAAAGCATCTAAGTTTGAAACTTCGCTTGAAAAGAGATTTCGTTATAGAGCACCGGTAAAAGACCGGGTTAATAGGCTTGGGATGTACGCACGAAGGTAACGACGTGTTTAGTCCGCAAGTACTAACGCTCAAATCCAGATTCTTTAATTGAATATGGTATGCCTCGATGATTACACAATGGATGATTGGTTACTCCAATGGAATGCGTGGTAGATGGATATTGGCATCATGAAAATGTGCCTTTGATCCTCTTGAGAATTGTCTCCTACCGGCATATATTGCAGTATCCGCTGTGCCCAGACGTTATCCGAATGCAAAACCTATCAAGGTATATCCTTTATAAACAGTAACTGCTTATATATTATGCCAGATTACTGTGCCAAGTTGGCGGAGCGGCCACGCGGTTGCCTGCAGAGCAACTCTACTCCCGTTCAAATCGGGAACTTGGCTTGGGGGATCATGCGGCCATAGCAGAGAGGCTCCACACGGACCCATTCCGAACCCGGCAGTTAAGCTCTCTTACGTCGGCTATTGTACTGAGGTATGCGAATTCTCGGGAAGTTGTCAACGCTGCACCCCCCCTTATTCTTTTGAAATGTTTTCTTGTGATTTTTTTGTATAGAGCGTGAGCTGTTTTGTTGTTTTTGTTTTCCTGTGTGTTTTATCCGGATACAGTAAGAGTATCCTGCATACATCGGGCCGGAAAGGGAAAATGATGGAACACGAAAACAGGATGTACAGAGTTATATTTTTCATAACGTTTCTCTTGCGCGCTCCTATCCATTTGCCGTTTGGAAAATGATCAATTATGTTCACCGATGCAAATATATGGTTATTGTTGAATATATTTTAAATATGATTGAATACCACCTGTATCTATGTTCCCGAAAGATGGTCATACGACCCTCACAGTGGATGATATCCCCAAAAAATGGTATAATATCGCTGTCGATATAGGTTCTCCGGAGATTCTCAATCCCGGGACAATGAAACCAGTGACTCATGATGATCTTGCCCCGGTTTTCTGTAAATCCTCGGTCGAGCAGGAACTCGACACGACGCACCGGTTCATCGATATCCCGGAAGTAGTCAGAGAAGCATATGCCCAGTTCGGCCGCGTTACGCCGCTTCAGCGTGCATATCATCTTGAACAGTACCTAAAAACGCCTGCCAAGATTTACTTCAAGCGTGAAGATGTCAGCCCGACGGGCAGCCACAAACTCAACAGCGCCATTGCTCAGGCATACTATAACAAACGTGACGGAACAGAACATCTGACCACCGAGACGGGAGCTGGTCAGTGGGGGTCTGCCTTATCACTCTCCTGTAACTACTTCGATCTTGATTTGATCGTTTTCATGGTCAAGGTGAGTTTTGAACAGAAACCGTTCCGCAGATCCATCATGGAAACCTACGGAGGCACCGTCTATCCCTCGCCGAGTTCGGTGACCGAGTATGGAAAATCCGTTCTGGCAAAAGACCCGTCGTACGGCGGAACTCTTGGAACTGCCATTACGGAAGCTGTTGAAATGGCCGTCAAAGATCCCACCGGCAAAACAAAGTACAGTCTGGGCAGTGTCGCTAATCACGTATGTATGCACCAGACCGTGATCGGTCAGGAGTTGATCTGCCAGTTGAATGAAATTGACGTCACGCCGGATCATATGATCGCATGCGTAGGAGGAGGAAGTAACTTTGCAGGATTTACCTTCCCGATGATCCATAAAAAACTCCATGGAAAAGTCGATACAAATTTCCTTGCTGTCGAGCCGTCCGAAGTACCTTCACTTACAAAAGGAGAATACCGGTATGATTTCGGTGATTCCGGCTGTATCACTCCGATGTTCAAAATGCATACGCTTGGGCACGACTTCACGCCGAATGCCGTTCACGCCGGCGGTCTTCGGTATCACGGCATGAATCCGCTCGTCTCAAGACTGTACGACAACAAAACCATCAATGCAGTATCCTATACGCAGGAGCAGGTTTTTCAGGCAACCGTTACCTTTGCGAGAACTGAAGGCATCATTCCGGCACCCGAGTCCTCTCACGCGATTCGGGCAGCTGTCGAACTTGCTCTTGAAGCAAAGAAAAAGAATGAGGAACAGATCATTGTCTTCAATCTTTCAGGGCACGGCCTGCTTGATATGACCGGATATGCAAATCACTTCAAAACCTGTAAACAGACAGTGATTGAAGTCTAATTTTTTTTGAAAAAATACTGTGAATCAGACGGCAGTATGCGCAGTCCTGACGAATGATTTTCTCTTCTCGGCGTCTCTGACACCATTTTTCTTTACCCCTGTGTGAACATCCACCGCGTAAGGGTGAACCCGCTCAATCGCCACGGCCAGATTTTCCGGGGTAAGACCTCCGGCAAGGATCACCGGTATCTTTGATGATTCCACGATTTTCGCACTGATGCTCCAGTCATGTGTAAGTCCGGTCCCTCCAAGCCTGTCGGGAGTTCGCGTATCAAGAATGATCGCATCTGCATAGACAGCTGCCTCTTGCGCTGTTTGTACGGCTGACATATCCATAACATGAACTGCTTTCAGGATCCGAATATACGGCAGCGTCTCCCGAATCAGTGTAATATCTTCTGGCGTGATCGTGTTCTGGATCTGGGTTGTGGTGCATCCGGATCGCTGGATGAGATCAATAATAGAACATGCATCCTGCAGATGCGTTACTGCCACCGGTTCGATAAATGGGGGGAGTGTTTTTATCATCGCCGCCGCTTCCTCTGGGCTTACGGAATCCTGGGTCACATGGGTGATCCCCATCAGAAAACCTACCGCATCCGCCCCGGCGTCGATGGCACATTTCAGGTCTGCAAAACTTCCGATACCGCAGATTTTACATTTCATCGTTTACCTCTATGTCATACACGGCATGCCAGCTGGTCGGCGAATAGGATCGAAGGAATCGTTCGGTGATTTTCGCCTGTGGAAAAGCACGCTGGATGTCGTCATTGTGTTCTCCTTCTTTTTCGACAAGCGAGTAAAGATGGATAACTGCGCCCTTCGCCACAAGTTTGGCTGCTCCTGCTAAAAATCCGTATGCTGCGAAGGGCAGGTTCATGATTATGCGGTCAAACTTCAGCGAATCGAGCATATCCGGAAGATTCATCGCATCTCCGAGAATCGGAACTACGTTATGCAGATGGTTTAACCTGATATTTTTCTGAAGAAGATAAACTGCCGATGGGTTTATATCGTTTGCAACGACAAGCTTCGCCTTTCCAGCGAGCATCACGGGGAATGGGCCAACGCCGGCGAACATATCTAGAATTATTTCTCCCTCTTTCATGGATGAAAGAATTCTCTGGCGTTCATTCGATAGTCTTGCCGAAAAGTATGCGGCGGTTAGATCGATGATCATTCTGTGGCCGTACTCATGATACATTGTCTCGGTTGTGTTATCTCCCGCAAGAACTCTGAACGTTTTTGTTCTAAACTCTCCTTCGACTGGTGAGGTGGCAAAAAGGGCCGTGTGGGCTGAAGGCCTCGCCGCGAGAATCTTTTCCGCTCCGACGATATCCTCCTCCTGAAGAACGACGATCCCGCCGATCTGTTCATGGCGGGGAAGTTCTTCACGTATGCCTGCGGTGGAAAACTCTGCCTGAAGGTCCGTCTTTTCCAGAACGGGGATAAGCAGATGGCCATCCTCGACGTACGGTCGAAGGCTTCGGTCTGCTTTTCCTTCGGCAATCAGTTTCCTGCGCCCTTCTTCCCCTTCGCGGACAGGGATTCGCACGCACCACTGCACGACTTTTTCACTCATTTTTTGCACTCCGGATCTTTTCACACAGATTGCCTGCGGCTTTTGTAATATCTGGGGCACTTACCACGGCGGATATGACGCATATTCCGTCTAACCCTGCTTTGATCACTTCAGGGATATTTTCGCAGTTAATCCCGCCGATGCCGAGAACAGGGATCTCTTTTTGTACTGCATTTCTTACTGCAGAAATACAGGAAATTCCGTGACCAGTTCCGGCGTCAGGTTTCGACCCCGTCGAAAAAACCGGACTTACCGCTACATAATTCGCTCCGTCCTGAACTCCTTTCAGTGCCTCTTCAACCGAACCGATCGAGATTCCTATGATGAAACCCTCAGGAACGAGGCGTCGTACGACGTCCACGGGCAGATCGCTCTGCCCCAGATGAACGCCGTCCGCTTTCGAGGCGAGAGCGATATCCAGCCGGTCGTTGACGATGAAGAGGGCTTTATCTTTCGTGATGCTGCGGATTTTCACGGCTTCAGCAAAGAGGGATGCTGAATCCATCTCCTTGTCGCGAAGCTGAATCACGTTTGCTCCTCCTTCAACTGCCAGCTTTGCTATCTCTGCATGGGAATGGCCGTTTGAGAGATTCTCGTCGGTTACCACATAGAGATCGTACTTCATTGATACTCGGAAATCCTCGCAGATTTGATGAACTGTTCGTTTGTGAGCGAAGCGACTGCATCGAAAAATGCCGGCTTGAACGAGCCGGGACCTTTAGCAGTTTTCGCCGCTTCTTCTCCGGCGATGCCGAGCGCGGTCATCGCGGTGATGCATCCGTCCATGGAATCGGAAACTGCAGCGCAGGCTCCGCAGACTGCGCTCGCCATACAGCCGGTGCCGGATATTTTTCCCATGATTGGAACGCCGTTCAACACGCCGGCGACGCGTTTCCCGTCACTTATGATATCTTCTGCCCCGCTTATGACGATCGTGCATCCGTACTCTTTTGCTAAACTGCGTGCGATCTCCTTTGGATCTCCGGATATATTTCCGGAATCAACTCCGCGGACCGTTGCCGAGACTCCGGCGAGGGTGCCGATCTCTCCGGCATTTCCTTTGATGACGGCGAGGGGAAATTCGTTTATAAACCTCTCCGCGGTTTGTGTACGGTAGGGGGTCGCCCCGGCCCCCACCGGATCAAGGACGATGGGAATCCCGCATTTCTGTGCTTCGTTTGCCGCGGCAAGCATTCCTTCGATCTGTTTTTCATCGAGCGTTCCGATATTCAGAACTAGAGCGCTCGCTATTTTTATCATATCTACAACATCTTCGGGCGCGTGGGACATAACGGGCGAAGCGCCGAAGCATATTGTCATATTTGCGCAGTCATTTACGGTAACGTAATTGGTTATCTGATGAACCAGGGGATTTCTCTCTCTGACAAGGTCCAGAATCTGAGCGTATTTCTGCATATGCCTGAATACTATTCGCCTGTTTGACAGAAAAATGTATTAGTCCCCTCTGAACTATTCTATAATTATGGATGAATATCTCGCAAAGATCCGCTCAGGCGATCTGAAACTTTATGCACTGGAAAAGAGTATGCCGGCAGACGATGCCGTCTCTCTTCGCCGCAAATATATCGAAGAGGAGACCGGCGCGGATCTTTCCGCTGTTGGAACCTATACGATGCCCATTGACCGCGTAGTGACCAGAAATATCGAGAATATGATCGGCTGCGTTCAGATCCCTCTTGGAGTGGCCGGCCCTATATCTGTCAAAGGCGAGTATGCGAACGGCAGTTTCTGGCTTCCGCTTGCCACGACCGAGGGTGCTCTGGTTGCCTCGATCAACAGGGGGTGCGGAGCCATCACCAAAGCCGGGGGTGCCGAGGTTCGTATTCTCAGGGATGGGATGACCCGTGCTCCCGTTTTTGCGGCGAAAAGCGTGGCGCACGCGGCTGAAGTTGCAAGATGGGCAGAGGACAATCTCCTTCTTTTAAAAGTCGCCGCCGAAGAAACCACTAATCACGGCGAGCTGATTGGACTAACCACCTATACGGCAGGCACAAGCGTTTTCATCCGCTTTGAGTTCGACACGAAGGATGCGATGGGCATGAACATGGCGACTATCGCCTCGGAAGCCGCGGCCCATCTGATAGAAGAGGAGACGAAAGCAAAACTGATCGCCGTTTCGGGGAACATGTGCTGCGACAAAAAACCCTCCGCAATAAACATTATCGAAGGTCGGGGCAAAACGGTTTCAGCCGGTGTTTTCCTCTCGGATGAACTTGTATCCACAGTTTTTAAAACCAACTCGGCGACCCTTGCCGAGGTCAACACCCGGAAAAATCTGACTGGTTCTGCCCGGGCGGCCTCCTTTGGATTCAATGCCCAGGCAGCGAACGTGGTCGCCGCCATGTTCATTGCCTGCGGACAGGACCCGGCGCATGTTGTTGAGGGAAGCAATACGATCACGACCGTGGATCTGGTCGAAGGGGGAGTCTATGTCTCGGTCACGCTTCCGTCGCTTCAGGTCGGAACGATCGGCGGGGGGACAAGTATTGCACCTCAGAACGCGAATCTTTCTCTGCTTGGCGTTGCCAACGGGGCGGAAAATCCGGGAGACAATGCAAAAGCGTTTGCCGAGATCGTGGCGTCCGGTGTTCTGGCCGGCGAGTTGTCGCTTCTTGGAGCGCTTGGGGCCCAGCATCTTGGAAAAGCTCACCGTGAACTTGGCAGAGGCGAAAAGTAACCTCCCCTCATTTTATTGTGCGCTTTTTTCCGAGTTCTTCGCTAGTTTAATGCGCGGAGAATCTCTTACATTCGCCTCGTAACTCCCCGTTTTTTATATTTTCAATGAGGTGAATTATCTGGGATAATGTTGATTTATCGGTATTTGTCGTGTGATAAATGCCGTATATCTGAATATAATGGTCCTAATTTCATCACTATGTATTATATCCAGAAGATTGATGTTGTCACCGTGCTAATCATTAGCACACATGTTTGGAAAACATATCCGTATGGAACGGATTATCGACCGAAATTCCAGTCGTGCCGTAATTGTACCATTGGATCACGGCATTTCGATGGGCCCTATACCTGGACTCACCGATATGCGTGACACCATAAATAAAATCTCGATTGGCGGAGCAACGGCCGTCCTTATGCACAAAGGGATGGTTCCCTACGGTCATCGGACATCCGGAAAAGATATCGGTTTGATCGTCCACCTTTCCGCAGGTACCGGTCTTGGAACCGATCCTAACTCCAAGGTCATCGTTACGACCGTCGAGGAGGCAATCACGCTTGGAGCGGATGCCGTATCCATTCACATCAATTTGGGAGCTGATACCGAACCCGAGATGATCTGCAATGCTGGAGAGATCTCCCGCAAATGCCAGCAGTGGGGCATGCCGCTTCTTGCTATGGTCTACCCGCGTGGTAAAAACATCAAAGACTCGTTCGATGTGGATGCCCTCAAAACCTGTGCCCGAGTCGCCGCCGAACTTGGTGCCGATCTCGTCAAAACCAGTTACACAGGAGATATCGATACGTTCCGTGAAGTCGTCAGGGGTGCACAGATCCCGGTCGTCATCGCCGGAGGTCCAAAGATGGGCTCTGATTTGGAAATGCTTCAGATGGTTCGCGACTCCCTTGATGCAGGAGGAAAAGGTGTTTCGATAGGAAGAAACATCTTCCAGCACAATGATATCATCGGTATAACCTCGGCTGTATCCGATATCGTATTAAGGGACGCATCCGTGGAAGAAGCAGCCAAACATCTCACCCGGTGAAAAATATATGACAATCCAACTCCCTCCAATCCTGATTCGTGCCGACCACCTACAGACCTATGACGAACGAAAGGCAATTGTCGCCTCAGCTCTTGAATCCGGGTATACCCATATTATTCTAAGACCCGAAGACGAGGCTCTTCGTCATCTCGGCAGATATACAGCAATACTAGCCGAAGGCAAAAATCTCATGTATTCCGGGCAACGCATCGGCGTTCTCCTGAATCTGACCGGTGCCGAGGAGATGGAGGAGGCGTATAGCCTGAAGAATGCCGTTCCAAATCTTATCATCTCCCCCGAAAACTGGAAGGTCATCCTTCTTGAAAATCTCATCTCCAGGTTCCAGAATACCGAGACGAGTGTATATATTTGCGTGAAGACCCCTGAAGAAGCCCGTCTCGCTTTCCAAACAATGGAAGTGGGATGCGACGGGATCGTCATCACGCCGGATGGTCCGGCCGATCTTGCCGCATTTTCCGGAATCAGAACTGATGAATATCCGATAGTCGATCTTGAAACCGCAGTGGTCACGAAGATTTCCACGCTCTCCTTAGGGGACCGTGTTTGTATCGATACGTGCTCGCTTCTTGAGCAGGGCGAAGGCATGCTTATTGGTTCTCAGTCCTCCTGTCTTTTCCTCGTCTGCTCGGAAAGTTTCGAAAGCGAGTACGTAAACTCGCGACCTTTCCGCGTAAATGCCGGGGCAGTGCATTCGTATATTCTCTGCCCTGACGGTACGACGAAATATCTTTCAGAGATCGCGAGCGGGGCAGAACTGCTTTCCAGAATGCCGGACGGCAGCCTGCGGACCGTGAATGTCGGCAGAGTAAAAATCGAGATCCGCCCCATGCTCTATATCGAGGCAAAGGCTGGAGGGAAGACGTACTCCGTCGTTCTCCAGAATGCCGAGACCATACGCCTTGGAACGCCCTCGGGAGCGGTTTCCGTTTCGGATCTCTCGATCGGCGATCTGGTTTATGTCAGACTTGAAAGCGGCGGCCGCCACTTCGGACATACGATGGCGGAGACAATCTGCGAAAAATGACTGCAAATTGTGCCGTTATCGTGGCGAATGACGAGAGAGAAGTGCGAACTCTCTCAGGAGAAGCGATCTCGAAAGGAGCGCAGGCTCTTGAATTCCGGCTGGATTCCTTCCCGGTCATTCCTGCAGACCTCTCCTTTCTTTCGTGCGGCGTAACATCAGTAGCCACACTCAGGTCTCCCTTGGATGAAGAGCGGAAGGAGATTTTCCTCCGTGCTCTTGCGTCGGGTGCGGCATACATCGACATAGAATCGGACTCGGTTCTGAGAAATCAGTTCCCGAAAGACCAGGTCATCTGTTCGTATCATGACTTTGAAAAAACGCCCGCCGAGAACGAAATCCTCGCGATCTTCGAAGATCTCGAATCCTCTGGGATCCCCAAAGCCGCATTCATGGTGAGGGGGCCGGTCGATCTGCTTGCCGTCTGGAATGCCGCATCTGTTCTCAGAGAAAAAGGAACTCCGTTCATCCTTATAGGCATGGGGGCCGCCGGAGAGATTACGCGTATCCGTGCCTCCGAACTTGGATCGATGCTCAACTACTGCGCTTTAAGGCCGGAACTCGCCTCCGCTCCTGGTCAGATAACGTTGGAAGAGGCTGAAAGGCTCGGCACCGATCCGCAGGTCACAGCCGTAACCGGCTATCCTTTGACTCATACATTCTCGCCGGAGATCCACAACGCAGCATTCAAAGCCGCGAAGATTCGAGGGCGATACGTGAAGATTCCCGCATCTCCGGAGGAAGTGCGCCTTATCCCGGATGTTATCAAAAAATATCGGATCAGCGGCATGAACGTAACCATTCCGCATAAGGAATCGGTCATTCCTCTCCTGAAACGGATCGATCCTCTTGCCGAATCCGCCGGAGCAGTGAATACTATTCGCAACTCTTCCGCCGGTCTCGAGGGATATAACACCGATATTCTGGGAATCGCGGCGTCCCTTGCCTCGGTGGAAATGGATCCAAAAGATGCCAACGTGCTTATCATCGGTGCCGGAGGGGTAGCAAAGGCCGCCGCCGCATATCTGAAGGCCGCCGGTGCTCATCTTTCGATCACCAATCGAACCTACTCACGAGCTGAGACGCTTGCCGAGATATTCGGTGCCCTGGCTGTAAAGCTGGAGGATCTCGCTCCGGATTACCAGCTGATTCTGAACGCGACCCCGGCGGGTATGAGCGGGTTTGAACACTGCTCGCCGGTTCCAAATACTATATTCACGAAGGACACTGTTGTTATGGATATGATCTATGATCCGGAAGTGACTCCCCTTCTTGCCGCTGCCAAAGCAGCAGGTGTTCGGGTATGCATCAACGGAAAGACCATGCTGATCGAACAGGCATCCGCATCATTCACTCTTTGGATGGGCATCACCCCTGACAAATCTACGATGATAAAAGCATTCGAAGCGAGGACGGCATGATCGGCAAAGGAGTCTCCTACGGCGCTTTATCGGTGATCAATGCGATCTCTACCGGGAAAGGAGCGGCGTTTGGTATCGACCTCAAAACCGAGGCGACCGTTCAGCTCATTCCGGAAAAAGAGTTTTCCGTCGAGATCGACGGTCACCCAACCGAGTCCGTCTCCCTCGCCCGTTTCTCCGTTGAAGAGGTACTTCAGCGGTATCCTGACTCGGGAATGAACGGTGCTGTTATCAGAACCACCTCGAATATCCCCATATCCCAGGGCCTGAAAAGTAGCAGTTCCGCAGCGAATGCTATTATTTCGGCAACTTCCGCGGCCCTTGGGATTACGATTGATCCGTTGGAGATCGGCAGGATCGGCGCGACGGCCGCTATAAAGGCGAGTGTTAGTATTACCGGAGCATTTGATGATGCCTGCGCCTGTCAGCTTGGAGGTCTTGTCTTCACAGATAATATGAACCGTGAACTTCTTCTTCGCCGCCCGATGCCCTCAGGCTACACGGCCGCGATCCACATCCCGCCGTTCCAGATTCGAAAATCAGCTTTCCCGAGTGAAAAAATGCGTGAGATGCGTGAAATGGTCTCGGCCGCTTACGATATGGCGATCGAAGGAGATGTTTTTTCAGCGATGTACGTGAATGGAAGATGTACCTGTGAGGCGATCGGCATCACTTCGGAGACAGCGGACAAAGCTCTCTCATGCGGGGCCGCTGCCGCCGGACTTTCCGGGACGGGTCCCGCCACCGGGATCCTCGTGCCCGACGAGGGCCTTGATGAATTTCTCGATCGGTTCGGAAGGGAGGATGTTCTCCTTGCGAACATCAGGAACGGGGTGTAAGATGAAGCTTATCGTATCTCGTTCACACATCTCGGGATGTGTCCATGCACCTCCCTCCAAAAGTCACACACATCGTGCCTTTCTCCTTGCGGCTCTTGCAAAAGGCGAGTCAGTTGTTTTCTCTCCACTGCTGGGTGAAGACACCCTTGCCACGCTGGATGCGGTCAAAGCACTTGGAGCGAAAGTATGCGAATACGGGGATCGGATCACGATCCGGGGCGGTGATTTGCATGTCCCTCTCCCGAAAGGAACCGTCATAAACTGCAAAAACTCGGGAACATCCATTCGGATGCTTGCAGGCATAGCATCCCGTCTGGACGGATCAACTGCGTTCACGGGCGACTCTTCGCTCTGTTCACGCCCGATGAAGCCGCTGCTTGACGCCCTCATAGATCTTGGAGCCGGGGTAACTTCCGAAAACGGTTGTGCTCCGTTCACCATAACGGGTCCAGTAAAGGGCGGCGATGTTCATATTCGCGGTGATGTGAGTTCTCAATTCATCTCAGGTCTGCTGATTTCAGCTCCTCTTGGAACAACTGACACGAGAATTCATCTGACAACTCCCCTCACGTCAAAACCCTACGTGGACATGACGATTTCCGCCATGAAAAAGCACGGCGTTTCGGTCGAGACAACTGATGACGGATATCTCGTCCGTTCAGGCCAGGTATTTTCTTCTGGAGATGTCCGTGTCGGTGGCGATTATTCATCCGCCGCATTCCTCTTTGCGGCGGCGGCACTCACCGGCGAGATCACGGTCTCCGGACTCGACCCGGCAGACCCTCAGGGGGATCAGGTCGTGATCTCCATTCTTGAAACATTCGGGGCAGGAGTAGTTCGCGACGGGGAAAATGTTACGATTCAAAAAGCTGATTTGAAGGCAGCAGACATCGATCTTGCGAACGCTCCGGATCTGTTTCCCATTATCGCGGTCCTTGCAAGTCAGGCGAAAGGCACCAGCAGATTATACGGAGCGGCCCATCTCAGATTCAAGGAAAGCGACCGTATTATGTCAACGGTCCTTTTCCTCAGATCAATGGGTGCAGATATCAGCGAGACTGATGACGGATGCATCATTACAGGGCCTGCCGCCCTTTCCGGGACAAATGTTACTACCTTTGGCGACCACCGTATAATGATGTCGGCAGCGGTTGCCGGACTCATCGCAAACGGCGAGACCACAATCGACGATGCCGGCTGCTGCGCAGTTTCCTATCCGGATTTTGTGAAAGACATGCAGAACCTCGGTGCGGATATGAGGGAAGAATGAATCGAATCGGAGAATCAATAACGCTCACGTTGTTTGGGGCGAGTCATGACAGTCGTATCGGCTGTGTTATAGATGGCATTCCGCCCGGCTATCCCGTAAACGAAGTGACTATCGCTGCAGATCTTGACCTTAGAAAACCATCTGCCGGTATAGGAACGCCACGGGTGGAGGCGGATGTTCCTGAAATTTCCGGTGTTGTGAATGGAATCACGACAGGCTGTCCGGTCGTAATTACATTTTCAAACAGCAATACCCGGAGTACGGATTATGAACAGCTTCGCCGTGTTCCCCGGCCGGGTCATGCCGATTACCCTGCCGTCTCTAAATACGGTCCGGCTCATGATATCCGGGGCGGCGGGATGTTTTCCGGCAGAATGACGACCCCCCTCGTCGCGGCAGGTGCTCTTCTCCGGGATCTGGTCGGCTGTTTGGGCATCTCCGTCGGCTCGTATGTCACCCGGATCGGCAGTATCACCGATATAAATACCTACGATCCTGCCGATGTATTGACGAGATCGCGGACCAATCCGCTTCGTGCAATGTCTTCGGAGATCGAGGACCAAATGAGGGCCGAGATCCTCGCTGCGAAATCGGAGGGAGACAGTGTCGGCGGGATCGTCCGGTGCTTTGCGGCGGGTCTTCCAGCAGGTCTTGGCGAACCGTTCTTTGATACGCTTGACGGCGAGATCTCCAAAGCGGTTTTCGGGATTCCCGGCGTGAAGGCTATCGGATTTGGCGAGGGGTTTGCCGCAGCCGGCCTTCGCGGATCTGAAAACAACGATGCCTACCGCATTCAGAATGGGTCTGTCATCACGCTCACGAATCATGCGGGCGGCGTCCTTGGTGGGATGTCGAACGGCGCAGTTCTGGATTTTTCCGTGGCATTCAAGCCGACCCCCTCGATCGCCAAACAGCAGATGAGTGTCGATCTTCTGACACGGGAAGATGCCGATCTTTCGGTGAAAGGACGCCACGATCCGTGCATCGCAAACCGCGGGGCGATCGTCGTCGAGGCAATGACCGTGTTCACGCTTGCAGATCTTGCGGCACGGGGGGGATTTTTTGTCTGAAATTAACGGATTTCGGGAAGAACTGGCGTCAATCGACCGCGAGATCATGGAACTGGTCGGCCGCCGGAATAGAATAGCTCTGGTAATCGGCGAAAAAAAGGCTGAGGCAAACGAAGAGGTCGTCGTTCCTTCTGTTGAAAAAAACGTCGTTCAAAGATACATCGACGCCGGGAATATTTCCGGCGTGAGCGCGGAAACGGCTGCACGAATCGCCCGGGCAGTTATAGATGAGTCGGTGGATGTACAAGGCCTGATCCCCAGGCCAACTGCCCCCCGGAAAATTTTCATTATTGGGGGGAACGGTGGGATGGGCAGATGGCTCTCGGCATTTTTTGCAGCCGGCGGTCTCAGCGTAACGATTCATGACTCACACCCATCAGGGGCGCTGTATCCGGTTGTGGATATTTCCTCCGGATGCAAGGATGCCGATGTCATCATCATCTCAACGCCGCTACGTATCTCTGCAGAAATTCTTGAGACCGTTGTATCCGAAAACAAAAACGCTCTCATCTTTGATATCCTCTCGGTCAAAACCCCCGTCATTTCTGTTCTCCAAAATTCGGCAGCTTTAGGTGCAAAAGTCTGCTCGGTTCATCCGATGTTTGGGCCCCATGCTGCTTCGATAGCCGGCAGAAACATCATCGTATGTTCCTGCGGCAATGATGAAGCGGCTGATGAGGCGGCGGGTCTTTTCGGCGGCGGAACCATTCTTCGGATGGATATAGAAGATCACGATCCGATCACTGCCTACGTTCTCGGCCTTTCTCATGCGGTGAATCTTGCTTTCAGCGAAGCACTCGTTAGAAGCGGTTTTTCTTCAGAAACACTCTGTGCCGCGGCCTCGACAACGTTCTGCAGACAGACTGCCGTATCCTCTGATGTCTCCCGGGAAAACGGCGAACTCTATTACTCCATCCAGAAGGAAAATCCGTACAACGAAGCGGCTGTCCAAAATCTGCTGGACGCTCTAATGGATTTTCGGTCTTCCAGCGAGGATGTATTCATAGAAAAAATGCATCAGGGTGCCGCGTGGTACCCGAAAAAATAAATCTCTCTTTTTTACTCTCTTCTCATCCTGTCAAAAACACCGCGAGAAGCGGGAGCGTCACGAGACAAAGCAGTGTTGAGATACAGATACCCTGGGCCGCAATATCCGGATGGGCCTTATGCTCTTCAGCCAGAAGCACCGTATTTACGGCTGCCGGCATTCCCGCCGTTACCACAATGATTCCAAGGATCAGGGGGTCGTCGATGAACTGCGAGAAGATCAGATACACCAGGGCCGGCATACCAAGAAGACGGATCGCCGCAACGATATACTGCCGGACATTTTTGAAGATCGAGGTAAAATTCAGCTGGGCAAGGAACCCGCCGGTCACTACAAGAGAAAGCGGCGTCGTAACGTTATTCAGCAGTTCTAAGGAACTATAGAGGGGGTCCGGAATCGAAAACGAGGTCAGGAAGAAGATCAGTCCCACGATCGTTGAAAGAAATGCCGGGTTCAGAAGAAGTTTTGGATCGAATGATATCTTCCCGTCATCTTTCTCATGAGCCCGCAGGATCCAGATTCCAATAGAGTACGTCAGGATCGTAAAGGGAATATTAAATATCGCTGCGTAAAATATCGCGTCCTGTCCATACAGCATGGAAAGAATGGGAAATCCCATGAACATCGAGTTCGAGAACATGATCATGAACCGGAACACGCCGTACTCCTCTTTCTTTGCCCGCATCAGAATAGGGGAAAACCAGGCAACCAGAAACGCGATCCCGTAGTAGGCAAACGCTGCCAAGATCAGATACTCGCCCTTCATGAGAACTTCGTTCGTGAAAGGGATCTGCATGGAGAATATCACCATCGCAGGAATACAGATGTGCAGAAGGAACTTCGAAAGGGAAGAGACGGAAGCGTCGTTCAATAGTTTGATCCTTCGTGCAAAGTATCCTATCCCGATCAGAATAAACAGGATGAGAATCTGATTCAGGGCGATGTAATAATCCATTCTTCTTCTATACAGATAGCACAAGGCATGTAGTTAATCTATCGGGACGGTCATACTATATTGCATGGACCCTATTGTAGAACAGGGATTTGACCGCCTCCTCGATGTCATCAAGGAAACGAAAGCAAAACAGCAGGAGACTGCAGATCTGATCATCCATGAGGACAAGGTCCTTCTCGAAAAGATGCTTTCTGCCGTTGTTCCCGTGGTTGAGGCCGCTGGATCACTCTTCCTGGAGAAAGCAAAACAGGACACCAAAGGGGATCTCTACGATCAGAAGTATTACCCTGAGAAGATGATCATTCTTGGAAAAACCGAGAGCACGGCAAGTTTTAGACCCGATGATCCGAAAAAGAAGGTCACCCAGCAGTTTTGCGTGGCATCGGAGAAGGGCGAACTGTTCGAACTGATGTTCTCGAATGACGGTTTTGTGGTGGACACCTATGCCTCGCCCCTTTCAGCGGAGGACGCTCTTGACTTCTACGGCTATGATATCCTGTACATGCTCTACTCTGCGATACGGGATTATGCTCTGGCCGAAGAGGATGTCTTAGAAGCTCTTAATCTGACGCTCGGCTATCTTCAGCACAAAACGGCCTGAACCGAGGGAATATCAATAATAACCTGTTCTTTTTTTTAGTGGGAGTTACGCGGTGTGGGGTGTAGATCCAATTCGGGAAGTGTAAGGCTGGGTGCGGACACATGAGATAGCCCACCGCGAATCCTCGCGAATCTTCGCGAATCGCATTTTCCTTGTGCCGTCGTGCTCTTCTCCGGCTGATCGCCTACGAAGGAATCGAACGCCGTCTGGAAAAATGCTGGGGAAAAACCCGCCTGCGGGTTTTTCTATTGTTCCAATTGTCTCTCATTTTCTTGGGGTGCGGGGCCGCGACTCCGGCGCGGAGCGGCCCGCGGTGGGTATCTTCCATCTCCGATGAAGACTAATCAGGATCTGGTAGGAAAAAGCGTTAGCATTATGAAAGCGGGAAGAAAAGTCCGAAAAAACTATTCACAACCTTCATTTACTTTCCCACTAATTTGTTTTCTATTAGGGATGTAGATGGCAGATACAAAGCAACGAATAGTAGCCGAAAAATTTGCAAAAGACTGGGAAGGTAAAGGATATGAGAAAGGTGACACTCATCCATTTTGGATGACTCTCCTTTCCAAAGTTTTTGGCGTTGCCGAGCCTGAAAAATACATTGTTTTTGAAAAGAGAATCAAAAATGAAAACACGAATTATATTGACTGTTATGTCCCGAAAACCCATGTCTTAATTGAACAAAAAAGTATAGAAGTAGATTTAACAAAACCTGAACTCCAATCGGATAAAACATATAAAACACCGTATCAGCAGGCTAAAAGCTATGCTGACACACTTGGATATGATGAAAGGGCACGCTGGATCGTTGTATGTAATTTTGCCGAATTTCATATTTACGATATGTCAAAATCCGGTAAAATTACCCCGGAGATATTGTACTTAAAGGATTTTCCCAAAGAATTTCACCGTCTGCAGTTCCTCGTTGATGAAAGTGCCGTTCACATTTCAAAAGAGATTGAGGTATCCTTCCGGGCGGGGGAGTTGGTCGGGTCAGTTCCATGATTATCTAAAGCAGTTTCAGGTTAAGGATGCACGCCGAGCCATTATTGATTTGTTTAAGGTATTGGACCAAAAGGAAACTGATAGAGACCCTTATCTTGATGAATCTCTTGCAGGTTTCCCATATGTAAATGGCGGATTGTTTTCGGATGAAGATATTGAAATCCCGCTGTTTACCGATAAAATCTATACATTGTTACTTAAGGATGCGAGTGCCGGATTTGATTGATCTGAGATCAGCCCGACGATTTTCGGTGCTTTATTTGAAAGTACGTTGAATCGTGAAACCCGCCGCAGTCACGGGATGCATTACACATCCATTGAGAATATCCATAAAGTCATCGACCCATTGTTCCTGAACGGAATAAAGGAAGAGTTTGAACGGATAAAGAATGTATCCAATCCTAAAGAGAGAAATAATCAGTTGGATATTTTCCAAAGAAAAATATCTAAATTAAAATTTTTTGACCCTGCATGCGGTTCTGGAAATTTCCTGACAGAAACATATCTTTCGTTACGTAAAATCGAGAATGAGATCATAAAACAGAAATTCAAAGGTCAGATGGTTTTTGATGTTGACGGGGTTATTCAGATTTCTATCGGTCAGTTTTATGGTATTGAGTTGAATGATTATGCGGTGACGGTGGCAAAAACGGCTCTTTGGATCGCTGAAAGTCAGATGATGAAGGAGACGGAGAAAATTGTAGCAACTGATTTGAATTTCCTGCCGTTGAAGTCGTATGCGAATATTGTTGAGGGTAATTCGCTTCGGCTGGATTGGGCGGATGTTGTACCAAAGGGAGAATTGAACTATATTATGGGCAATCCTCCTTTTTTAGGATATACTCAACAAAGTAAAGAGCAAAAGGAAGATTTAGACCTCATCTTCAAAGGGAGAAAAGGTTCTGGTGTTCTTGATTATGTTACTGCGTGGTATCAAAAGGCAGCAGAGTATATTCAGGGAACTAAGATTGAAGTGGCTTACGTCTCAACAAATTCTATTACGCAGGGTGAGCAGGTTGCAGTTCTCTGGAAACATTTAATGAATGAGTTAGGTGTTGTAATTAATTTTGGATACCGCACCTTCAAATGGGATAATGAAGCAAAAGGTAAGGCAGCGGTTCATTGTGTAATTATTGGATTTGATGCGAAAGGTGGTCGCAGTCTTAAATTTATTTTTGCAGAGGATGGGAAAAAGACATTTGCTCAAAATATCAATGGGTATTTAGTTAATGCCCCTACAATCTTCATAGAAAAAAGAACATCATCAATCTCAAATCAACCAAAGATGATACGCGGTAGTCAGCCCACAGATGATGGGAATTTCCTGTTCGATGAAGATGAGGTAGAAGTATTTTTGGAGAAAGAACCACAAGCAAAGCCCTATATTAAACGCTTTATGATGGGTAATGAGTTCATCAATAATATTCCGAGATATTGTCTATGGCTTGTAAATTGTCCACCTAATGAATTACGAAAAATGCCTTTTACTTTAGAACGTGTAAATCGAATTAAGACCTTCCGTGAAAACAGCAAAAAAGAAGCAACACGGAAAAAGGCTTCAACTCCGACATTGTTTGATGAGATTAAACAGCCAAATTCAAATTTTGTTGCCATTCCTGTTGTATCATCAGAAAGAAGGGACTATATCCCGAGTATATCACTCTTTCTTTTTCCGATTACGCGGTTTTTATCTTCGCAACATCGGCGAGGCCAAGGTCGGCGATGGATATCTCCTGCATATCGCCTTTCTTGATCTTCCCGGTAACGGTCATGGGGAAAGAGTCCACGAACTTGTAATAACGCGGGATCTTGTGGCGGGCAATCTTTCCGTCGGCAAATGCCCGGATCTCCTCTTCCGTGATTGTTGACCCAGGTTCCGGTTTCACCCAGGCACAGAGTTCCTCGCCGTATTTCGCATCCGGGACTCCGATGACGTAGATGTCGGAGATCTTCGGGTGGAGATGGAAGAACTCCTCGATCTCTCTTGGATAGAGATTCTCGCCACCGCGAATGACCATCTCTTTCAGACGGCCGGCCATCCGGACATAGCCTTCCTCGTCCATCGTTCCAAGATCACCGGAGTGGAGCCAGCCGTCTTTGTCAATGACCTGCTTGGTTGCATTCGGATTGTTATAGTAACATTTCATCTTCATGTAACCACGGGCACATATTTCGCCTTTCTCGCCGAGAGGGACAATACGTCCGGTCTTCGGATCGGTGATCTTGATTTCGGTGTGCGGGAAGGCACGCCCGACGGTCGCCACACGGTTTTCAAGTGTGTCGGAGGTGGTGGACATGGTGATACCCGGCGCCGTTTCGGTCAGACCGTAAACGATAACGATATCTTTCATGTTCATCCTCGAGGCGACTTCCCGCATCTTCTCGATCGGGCACGGAGATCCTGCCATGATACCGGTCCTAAGACTGGAAAGATCATACCGGTTAAAGTTCGGGTGTTCCAGTTCAGCGATGAACATGGTTGGAACGCCGTGCAGAGCCGTACATTTTTCCGCCTCGACAGCCTGAAGAACGGCCTCGGCATCGAAGAACGGACCGGGAATAACCATCGTGGATCCGTGCGTCACGCAGGCCATATTCGAAAGGACCATCCCGAAACAGTGATAGAACGGAACAGGAATACAGAGTTTGTCATTTTCGGTAAAACTCATCCCGTCACCGATAAACAGTCCGTTGTTTAAGACCGAGTGATGGGACAAAACGACGCCTTTGGGAAATCCAGTCGTTCCGGACGTATACTGGATGTTAAGAGCATCATCGAAAGAGACCGACTCTTCGCGGTTTTCCAGTTCGAAGTCGGAGACATACTCGCCCATCTCAAGAAGTTCGCTCCAGCGGTACATCCCGTTATAGATGATCTCGCCCATGAATACGACGTTACGTAAATACGGGAACTTCTCCGACCGGATCTTGCCGGGTTTTGCCTCGAATGCTTCGGGGCATGCCTCGTAGAACATGCCGACGTAATCGGAGGTCTTGAACTTTCCCTGAAGGATCAGAGTGTCCACTTCCGACTGCTTGAGGGCATACTCCAGTTCGAACGTCCTGTAGGCAGGATTGATGTTCACCATCACCGCACCGATCTTGGCGGTCGCAAACTGAACAAGCACCCACTCGGCATAATTCATTGCCCAGATGGCAACACGCGTCCCGTGTTCCACGCCAAGCATCATAAGACCTTTGGCCACCGCATTGGTTTCAGCGAGGAACTCCGTCCAATTATAGCGAAGAACCTTAGACCCGGCAGTGGTTAGAGTTAGTCCGGCCTCGCGGTACGAGTTAGGCTCGTCGGAAACGAGCCCTTCGTGGCAGTAGTTTGCCGCGTCAGACATACACCGTTTGCTGTAGGGATTCGGCTGAAAGGAGACTAGAGCATCATTACGGGGATATTTAGCCGCAATGCTGTTCAAGACATCTCCTACGGTACTTCCCAAAAGGGGTTTCTGGGAAGTCCCACATGCGTAGCTTTCAGACATGTGCTTACTACGTTAGAGTGGAGAATATAATAAACGTAGTGGACCTGAAAAATCAGGTACGTTTTACGGTGATCATGACATCGTCAAGCATGATGACGTCGACCGATTCACCGGAAACAGAATAGATATATGAAGTGGTCCAGGCACCTTCGGGAACAGAGATCTCCTCGCCGTCCACGATGACCGTTTTCGGCGGTGTGATCTTGTCGGCATCGGAAAGAGCATTGACCGCAGCCATGAATGCGCCTGCTTTGTTCCGGAGGGTTTTTCCAACAACGCCTTTGTTGAACGCAACGTCCCCAACCTTCTTTTCGAGGGACGGTTCTTCCGCTTTCCAGACGACCGTCGCGTTTATGGTCCAGCCGAGATCGCCGGAGTCATCGATGTCGTGGGAAGGCGTGTAGATCGTGACGTTCCCAAGAGGGGAGTTGAGAGCAAGACCGGAGTCGTGCTTGTATTTGCGGAGAAGGCTGACGATTTTCACGACGAGATCACCGTCGCGAAGAGCGTCCTCATCAACATACGAGAAGGTTGTCCATGGCTGATCGATGATCCGCTTGCCGCCGGATAAATGGTGATAGCACTCCTGAGCGAAGAACGGGATGTAGGGTGAAAGCATCGTGCAGAGTGCATCAAGGGTCGTCTTCAGCGTGTAAATCGCACCGGCACGCAGCGGATCTTCGCTGTAGAGCCTGCCTTTCACAAACTCGAGATACTCATCGGCCATGATATTCCAGGCAAATTCGCGAATGATCTTCAGACCCTTGTCGAAGAGGTAGGCATCCATAGATTCGGTGACCTCGGCAACCGTTTTGGAAAGGTTCGCAAGCATCCACCGGTCGATAAGCGTGGACGGGGCATCCGTCTCCGGTACCGGGGATTCTTTCTGGATCTGCATTAAGGAGAATCTGACGATGTTCCACATCTTCGTCTGGAATCTGGATGCAGCGACGACATCGTTCCAATTGAAGAGGATATCCTGACCGGTCGAGGAGCCGGCGGCAGCCCACTGTCTGAGAGCATCCACTCCGTAGGGACCCATAACATCCTCGGGACCGATGACATTGTCCCGGGACTTGGACATCTTGAATCCGTCTTCTCCGAGAACCATTCCGTTGACGAGAATATTGTCCCACGGTTTCTCGCCAAGCAGGGCAACGCTCCTGAGAATCGTGTAAAACGCCCAGGTCCGGATGATATCGTGCCCCTGCGGGCGAAGCTGCGCCGGGAAATACGGCGGTCTGCCGCTCCCGTCCCACCCGGTAACGTGGAGATCGGTGATGGATGAATCCATCCAGGTGTCGAGAACATCCTTTTCGCCGGTGAACTCGGTTCCGCCGCATTTCGGACAGGCGTATTTGGGTTTTTCGATGGTCGGATCGACCGGGAGATCTGCCTCGTCGGGGAGGATAAGTTCCCCGCATTTGTCACAGAACCAGACCGGAATCGGGGTCGCAAACAGTCTCTGTCTGGAGATACACCAGTCCCACTCCATCTGATCTGCCCAGTTTTCCAGGCGCTGGAGCATGTGTTCGGGATACCATTTGATTTCTCTGGCTGCCTTGACGATATCGCCACCGTTTACCTTCACGAACCACTGACGTTCAGAGAGAATCTCGATCGGGGTCTTGCATCTCCAGCAGCCGCCGACCCTCTGATCGATCTTTTTCTGGTCCTTTAAGATGCCGAGCTCTTTCATGTCGGCAAGAATCGCCGCACGACATTCCTTGGAGGGCATGCCTTCGTATTTTCCGCAGATCGCGGTCATCGTTCCTTTGGTCGTGAGAGCCTTACGGAGCGGGAGGTGGTGCTTTTTCCACCAGAACACATCGGTCTTGTCACCAAACGTACAGATCATCACGGCACCGGAACCAAATGCCATATCAACGGCATCGTCTGCGATGATGGTTACTTCGTGACCGAAGATCGGAACCTTGAGCGTTTTTCCTACGATAGATTTGTACCGCTCATCGTCCGGGTGAACCGCGACCCCCACGCAGGCCGCGAGGAGTTCGGGGCGGGTCGTTGCGATTTCGATTCCGTCGAAATCGAAGAAGTTCAGAAGGGTCTCCCCATCATAATACGAAACTTCGGCAAAGGCGATCGCCGTTTCGCAGCGGGTACAGAAGTTGACCGGATGCTCATCCTGATAAATGTAGCCGGCTTTGAGCATGCGCAAAAACGACAGCTGGGTCTTTGCGTAGTAATACGGCTCCATCGTGATGTATTCGTTGCTCCAATCAACGGAGAAACCCATAGTTCTCAAGCTCTGCCGCATCCGGGTGATGTTTTCGACGGTGAGGTCCCGGCACATTTTACGGAACTCTTCACGGGAAACATCGTTTTTGGTGATATGATGGGTCTCTTCGACCTTTACCTCGGTCGGAAGTCCATGACAGTCCCAACCTTGAGGGAACATGACATTGAAACCCATCATCCGCTTGTAGCGGGCGATGATATCCATATACACCCAGTTAAGAGCGTGTCCGATGTGGAGTTTTCCGGTCGGATACGGCGGGGGAGTATCCATTACGTATTGTGGTTTTTTCGAGTCTTTCTCGAAGTAAAAGTCGCTGTCGTCCCACTGGTCAAGCCAGCGTTTTTCGACAGAGGCAAAGTCGTAGGTCTTTGGAAGTTCCTCGGTCAACATGTGGAGTACGTTTTGTTTTTCTTCCCATATAATTCTCCCACACCCGAGAGAATCTAATTGTCGAAAGATCTGAGTTTTAGGGAGACCGCCGGACGGTCAAGCCGGTTATGCTGGATGAACTCGGCAAGGCCGGCATGTTTCTGATACTCGGCGACGAGTCTGTTGTAGGAGTCGAGCATTTTTTTCAGCCGCTCAACGTTTTTATTGTGAGTCTGCCGAAGTGATTCGTATTCTATTATTTTATCTTCCTTCAGCAGGACAGGAAGTTCATCGCGGGATTTCGTCAGTTCCTCTTTAAGCCGGAGAAGTTTTTCATGAAGACGGACGATCTCCAAAGTTAGCGTCCCCTCTTCGGATATTTTTTCATTGAGGGAGGAAAGAGTCGCGAGAATTTTTGCGACATCACGGATACTTTCATACTTCTTTGTCCCGTGTCCGATTGAAAACACCTTGGGTCTGGAGGTTGTATCGGCATACTCTCCCGCGGGGTAGCCGATATAGGATATTGCCGTGGTTTCAACAACCGTCTGGCCGCATCCGGCAAAATCATAGCCATCCGGGGCCGGCAGTCCGACGGTCAGATGGTTTTCTTTTCCAAACTGGAGAACGGACACTGCATATCCTTCGTGGGAAAGAAGACCAGCAAGAAGCAGGGATTTGTCACTGCATATTCCGGTCCCATCAACGATCGTCTCGATTGGAAAACGGGGAGCTATTTCTATTGATGAAAGTTTGTCCGCATCGTACGGAAGCGACTGAACATAGGCGGTCAAAAGTTCCAGATACTCGTCGGAGTTCAGATTTCTCTCATTTCGGATTCGGCGAAACTGCGATAAGAGCGTTTGATATACTTTGGTTTGCGAAGGGTCAAGAGCGAAGGCTTTGTAATAGCCGGCAAGCCATGCGTCCTGAATCCCGGCAGGAACGCGGGCGGACTTTCCCGAAAGCTTCGCGCCTTCGTAGAGCGAGTTAAGGACTTCAATCGTAAACGAATAGTTCAGATGGCGATAGGGGAACGCGATTTTTACCGGAATCATTTCCGACTTTCCAGTAGGAACGATCGAAGGGTAAGTTACATATTTTTCCAGACCCCGTTTTGCCATGCTGATAAATAATTTAGAGTATCAAGAGAAAAACCGGATACCGAGGTCACGTCAAACTGTCGTTTCAATGAAGAAGAATAGTGATAGGACATCAGGACCACGCATCATCACAACCTTGCGGTTCAGCGGGGGTAACTTTCATCATCTGTCCGATTAACTATTATATCACTCATCAGTATCATTAATTCTTTGCAAAACATATGAGAACTGAAGAATACTGCTTATGGCCGACAAGAAGACAGTAACTATTGGAGTGACGATCAATCTGGGCAATTACGAAAGCATGAGGGTTGAAGTATCCGATACAGCCGAAAATGAGGCGGCAGTCAGAGACCTCGCGGATTTTCTTGGAAGGACCCTGGACGAATTCGGGACAGGCGACCCATCAGCGAGAGCGGCCGTCGAGAGATATAAAGAACGTGTTCTCGACAAATACGCGCAGGATGAGGAAGAAGAGGAGGAAGCCGGATATTCTCCGATGAACGAGATGCCCCTTACGCACCCGGTCGAAGAGGAAGAGGAGGAGATTCCCATGCAGGTTCTGGAGGATACGCGCATCGATGTCCCGCCCGCGGAAGAGGTCGAGGTCCCTGATACTAATATAGATCAGGCTCCCGTAGTTTCACCGACCGAAGGCGAGTTCGTCTGTGAAAAATGCGGTGTTTCGATATCCAAAGTGCAAAGAGATGTCTCCAATCTTTTTATGGGGAAGACTCTCTGTAAAAAATGCATGAAATGAGGGGAAAATGAAAAAGAATCTGCTTATGTGGGACCAGACCCTTTTCAGAGACATAGAAGTCTTTGAAATCACCTATGTCCCCGAGCAGTTCGATTACCGTGATGAACAGATTGAGCGGCTGGCCTTTGCCGTCAAACCCGCTCTGATGGGCGGAAGTATCCTCAATACCATCTGCCGGGGTATTCCAGGGACCGGTAAAACCACCTCCGTGAAAAAATTTTTCGAAGAGATCGAAGAGGCGACGAAAAAGATCGTGCCAATCCATATCAACTGTCAGATCGACAGCAGCGAGTATGCGGTCTTTTCCCGGATATATACAAAACTGACGAAAAACAGTCCTCCCCCCTCAGGAACCGCCTTCAAAGTCCTCATCGATATGCTGGCAAAATACATCGAAAAAGAGGGCGTGATCCCGCTTATCTGCCTGGACGATGCGAACTATCTCATATATAATAAAGAGTTCAACATTGTCCTTTATGCGGCCCTCCGTATCCACGAAGTATACGAAAACGTAGGAATCGGAGTGATCGTTGTCATCAGTGATCCGGATATCCTCCTCGAATCCGTACTCGATGCAAGGGTCGCATCCGTTTTCAGGTATGAAACGATCAATTTCGCACCGTACAGTGCCTCGGAAGTCGCAGGGATCCTTTCGCAGAGAGTTGCCCAGGGCCTGTATCCGAACGTCCTTTCTTCCGAACAACTGGACTACATCGTCGATCGGACAATGCGATGCGGGGATATCAGGGTCGGTCTCGATCTGATCAAACGTGCCGTGATGTATGCAGAAACGGATGCACGAAGGGAGGTCACGCAGGAAGACCTGCAGAAAGCCTTTTCCGCCTCGCAGGACCTGCATCTCTCGGGGACACTCAGATCGCTTTCATCTGACGAGCTGCTTGTTTTCAGACAACTGGTGAAGATGACGAACGACAACACGCTCATCACAACGGGGGACATCAGAAGAGCGATGCCGGATGATGCACCGAAACTCACCAGATTCAACGAGATCATCGAAAAGTTCGATCACCTGCGGTTGATTACGCTTGGATATGCAAACAAAGGAAGCGGAAGAAAACGGTATGTGAACCTCAGATACGATAAAGAACGGGTCAACAAGCTTCTTCAGAAGAAGAACTGATTGGGAAATCCCGACTCATAACTCTTATCTATTTGACGGTCCCATATCTGACTAATATTCCTTAGGGTGATTTATTTTGGTAAGTGTAAACGAACTTGGACTTGATCTCTTCGAAGAACTCGTAGAGAACGCAGATCTGTTTAATGTTGCATACCACGAACTCGACAACGGTTCCCGTGTCGTCGACTGTGGTGTGAGTGTTCCTGGCGGCTACGGAGCAGGCGACTACTTTACCCGTATTTGTATGGGCGGCCTTGGCGATATCGCATTCCGCCAGGGTATGGTCGGCCAGTTCCCGATGACGTTCATCGATGTGAACACCGATTTCCCGGCAATCTCCTGCCTCGGCTCACAGAAAGCCGGCTGGACAGTCAAACACGACAACTTCTTCGCCATGGGCTCAGGACCGGCACGTGCCCTGTCCCTTCAGCCGAAACACACCTTCGAAGTCATCGGCTACGAGGATGAATCAGATGCAGCAGTGATCTGTCTCGAAGCCGACCGCCTCCCAAGCGGAGCAGTCATGGAGATGATCGCAGAGAAGTGTAAGGTCGATGTCGCAAACGTCTGCGCTCTTGTCGCTCCGACCTCCTCACTGGTTGGTTCCATCCAGGTCGCAGGACGCTGTGTCGAGACCGCAGTCTACAAACTGAACGAACTCGGATTTGACACGACGAAGATCATCGCAGCCGCAGGTACCGCCCCGATCCCGCCGGTACGCGGAGCAAAACTCGCAATGGGCGTTACAAACGACGCAACCATCTACCACGGACAGATCAACCTGACGATGAATGCACCGGAGATCGTTGACTATCTTGAGAAGATCCCGAGCTGCTCGTCCAACGGATACGGCAAACCGTTCAATGATATCTTCAAGGAAGCAGGATACGACTTCTACAAGATCGACAAGAGCCTCTTCTCCCCGGCTGAAGTTATCATCAACGAAGTCTCCACCGGCAAAGTCTATCAGGTCGGAAAGGTCGACACCGCTGTAACCCTGAAGTCGTTCGGTCTTGCATAAGACAAGGAATCAGAACAGGGAATCTCTCCCACTCTTTTTCCACAGGATTAATAACTACGTAAATAGTATGTAGTAAGGTAATTTGGACTCGTGGTCTAGGTGGTTATGACGCCAGCCTTACATGCTGGAGGTCAGGGGTTCGAATCCCTTCGGGTCCACTCTTTTTCTTTTTTTGACTGATAAGTGATGCTGGCGCGTTGTCATCACATACGTATTGTATATCGGCGAGAGACACAAAGCAAAGAATCTCTCACTCGAACATTTCGCGGGGAAAAGGAGATATTCTGAAAATCGTTTGAAACTATTTGGCACCCCAACCAAAGCATACGTAATTATAATCATGAATACATCAATAAATATAGTAAATATCACAGATTCAGTTAACCACATTTGATTTACTACATCTTACGGTGGAGAAAAGAGTCAGGATATTTTTCTCAGAACCACCACACTATGAAACTCATAACAGTAGCCGGCCCGCCTTCATCAGGAAAAACGTCGGTGATTCTCAAAACCATAGCCCAGTTAAAGGTGCCGAATGATAAGGTCGGTGTCGTCAAATTCGACTCGCTCACCTCATTCGATCATCTGCGTTACGATGAACATGGAGTTTGAAGACTGATGGAGTTAGATGCATTTTTTACCGAGGTCTCAGCGACAAAAATCTCCGAACTGCTGAAACGCTATCCCCTGGCATCCGATTATCTGGCAAATATCCGGCTTGGCAAAATCAATCACGAGCTGACTCTTCCTGAAGCACTCCTTGACGTGGATGAAGATATTCTCGAAGAATTCGGCCTCACGCGTGACAGTGTGGTTCTGCATTTTTGTTCATTTCTCTCAGCATTCTCCCCGGATACGGAATTGAATGGAGATATCACGTCGATAACCATTCTTGGTGGTCAGGATAAATCCGGCAGACCGGAGCAGGTCGAAATAACCGTTGTGCCGGGAGAGATCGTGGGTGTTGTCGGTCCGACAGGATCAGGAAAAAGCCGTCTCCTTGAAGACATCGAATGCCTGGCTCAAAGAGACACCCCGACAGACAGACAGACAGACAGACAGACAGACAGACAGACAGACAGACAGACAGACAGACAGACAGACAGACAGACAGACAGACAGACAGACAGACAGACAGACAGACAGACAGACAGACAGACAGACAGACAGACAGACAGACAGACAGACAGATTCTTCTGAACGGTGCGGCCCCAACTGATGAACGAAGATTTGCGACAGGAGGAAAACTCGTTGCACAACTGTCCCAGAACATGAATTTCGTTATGGATCTCACGGTTCGTGAATTTTTGGAGATGCATGCAAAAAGCCGGATGACGATGAACCCAACCGAGACGGCAGAACGTTGTTTTGTCTGTGCGAACACTCTTGCCGGGGAAAAATTTACTCCGGAAACAAAAGTCACCCAGCTTTCCGGCGGCCAATCCCGGGCATTGATGATAGCAGACACCGCCCTCATGAGTGCATCACCGATCATTCTCATCGATGAGATAGAGAATGCCGGTATCGACCGACGAGAGGCAATAAAACTGCTTGCAAATCACGAAAAGATCATTCTGATGTCGACCCACGACCCGCTTCTTGCTCTCCGGGCAGATAAAAGGATCGTGATCAAGAACGGCGGGATCGCAAAGATCCTTGTAACAACCGAAACCGAACGGCAAAGTCTCGACCATATCCAGCAGATGGACGAGATTCTGCAGAACCTGAGAAATCATCTAAGAAAAGGTGATACGATCACCATGGAAATGATACCGAAAATGGAGGAAAAACATGTGGGAACTTTATGACGCTTTAATTGAACAGATCCCTGACGATATTACTGCAAAGAATATCATTGTCGGGAATGAGACAACACTTGTAGAATCAAATATAGGCGGGGTTGGATTCGCTCCGTTCCGTCAGTATTTTCAGCGGGCCCCGTCTGTAACCAAGAATAAACTCGAGATGCCCCTCAAAGAACTTGCCGAGTGTGTAAAATCCTGGAACTTTCCAGAAGCATCTATTGGGAATGCCGCGATCAATGCATGGTATAATCACCCGGATACAGCCAAACGTGCGGGAATCGATGTTCCTGAGCGAAAAACGATCAAGGACAGACTGAATGATCCGTTTATCAATTCCCAGAACCAGGTGAAAGGCAAGATGGTCTGCGTTGTAGGCCATTTTCCTTTTATAGAGAAACTTTTCGCACCGGTCTGCGACCTGCGTATCATTGAAAGGGATCCAATAGAGGGAGACTATCCCTATACGTCATGCGAATATCTGCTCCCGGAATGCGATTATGCGTATCTGACCTGCGCAGCACTTGGCGATAAAAGCATGCCGCGTCTTCTGGAACTTTCCGAAAATGCAGAAAAAGTCGTTATTGTAGGTCCGGCAACACCGCTTGCAGCACCATTGTTCGAATTCGGAGCCGATGATCTGTCCGGTCTCGTAATCACGGACAATGCACTTGTATTGAGAATAGCGACCGGGGCAGAGAGCCAGAGGATCTACAATGCAGGACAAAAAGTGCATTTTTTGAAAACAGAGAATACGAACGCAGGATGATTGCCACACATAGCAAATGGTAGAAAATATGACAAACACGCATGAACAGAGGATGGTCCAGTTCACGCCGATAGGCCGTGTCCATTCCCCTCATCAGGATCTTGCAGGGATGCCGATTCAGCCCCCTGCAGCCAAAGAATTTGCCGGAACAATAGAAATATTTACCGAGTTCTCGGACGGGCTGAAAGATATTGAAGAGTTCACGAGACTTATGATCATATACCACCTGCATAAAAGTGACGGCTGCAACCTTACCGTGACGCCGTTTCTTGACACGCAAAGCCACGGTGTTTTTGCAACAAGAGTGCCGAAAAGACCGAATGCGATCGGTTTTTCCGTCGTTCGCCTGCTTGGCCGTGAAGATAATATTCTCAGTATCGGAGATGTCGATATCCTGGACGGTACGCCCATCCTGGACATCAAACCGTACGTCCCATTATTTGACGCATATCAAAATGAACGGTACGGATGGTTTGAAGGCAAACTGACGGATATCGAAGCTGCACGCTCCGATGACCGGTTTAAAAACTAAAGAGAAGCAGACTTCTCCACTATTCTTTTTCCTATGCGACTAAAGCAACATAAAGGAACTTTTTGCCATTTTAATTAATTATGTTAAATTAACTTTTTTAAAATAATACAATCAAGTTATTTACAAACGGTTGCCTACCATTACGTATGAAAAAAGCAATTCTCTCTCTCTTAGCTGTGTTTGCGATTCTTCTGGCAATCATATGCTCTGCGGGCTGCATCGCAGATAATCAGAATTATGATGGTCAGACCCTTCTTGTGTATTCCGGTGCAGGGCTGAAAGGTCCCATGGCTGAAATCGGAAAAGTCTTCGGTGAAAAATACAACGTAACCGTTGATCTCACCTATGGTGGGTCCGGTGTTTTGATTTCCCAGATGACAACCACACAACTCGGTGATATTTTCATTCCAGGCGGAGAACCCGATTATCAGAATGCTGTTGCAAAAGGTCTCGTGAGTGCAGAGTACCAGCCGGTAGCTTACCATGTGCCGGTAATTGCCGTTGCAAAAGGGAATCCGTATAATATTACAACCGTTGAAGACCTCGCAAAACCCGGTCTTCGCGTTGCTCTTGGAGATGTAAATGCTACGGCCATCGGAAAAGCCGGTGTCGTCATTTTTAATAAAGCAGGTATCCTGGATGCTGTTGAAAAGAATGTCGTTCTTCGCGGTGCGACCATCAATGAAGTTGTAACGGCCCTTTCGACCGGAAATACCGATGCCGCTGTCTTGACGCTCGACAGTGCCAATCAGGATCTCTTCACCATTATCGAAATCCCAGTGACGGACAATTCCATTCTCATTACCCCGATAGGCGTAACTACGTTCACCACTCAGCCAGAACTTGCCCAGTTGTTCGCTGACTTTGTTGCATCCGATGAAGGAAAGGCAATCTTTGAAAAGTATGGCTTCCCAGGATATCCAGATGAGAAATACACCTGAAGTATGTCGGAAAAATTCACCGTAGAGCAGATAGGGATACTCCATTCCCCCTATACGGACCCCATGCAAACACCGATACAAAGTGTTTTCGCCAAAGGGCAGGGAACTATAGAGATTTTCCCTGAATTTGCAGAAGGACTGGATCAGATCGAGTCATTTTCTCATCTGATCCTTATTACCCGTCTGCACAAAGCTCCATCAGAAATGCTTGTCGAAACACCAATGGTTGACGGCGGGATGTCGCATGGAATTTTTGCGACCCGGCACATGTGCCGACCGAACCGGATCGGCTTTTCGATCGTGAAACTCCTGTCGGTGACAGGGAACAGCCTCGTAGTCGAAGGTTTGGATCTTCTTGACGGAACCCCGGTTCTTGACATCAAACCCTATATCCCGGCGTTTGACGCTGTTTTGGATGCATCATCCGGATGGCTGAGCAGTCAGCATCTGGATAATATCCGGAAAAAAAGTCAGTCTCTTTGAACTATGGTACAGAGACGTTCACCCACTTTTTTTCAGGCAGTTTGCATAGGGATCTCAATCACCACAGTAATCATTCTGCTTGCTGTGTTTTTGGGTCTTATTCTCTTCTCGTCACCGGAAGCGCTGATGACATGTTTTCTCTCGAAAGAGATATGGTATGCTATCCAGCTGTCGATCATAACTGCAGTAATATCAACGCTCATTTGTTTGATAATCGCAGTACCGATTGCCTATTCCATGACACGGTTCAGCTTTTTTGGGAAACAGTGGGTTAACGTTCTCCTGAATCTCCCTCTATCTCTCCCGCCGCTTGTAGCGGGCGTGGCACTGTTGATTTTTCTCTCTCCGGTCACCTCACCGGTCGGTCAGTTTTTCACCGGCATGGGAATATACATTGTCTACACGCCGGCGGCAATCATCGTTGCTCAGGTCTTTGTGAATGCGCCATATATGGTCAGAATCACCCGGTCCACATTTGGGATGATTAGTCCGCGATATGAACACGTGGCACGAACGCTTGGTTGTTCTGAGTTTGGTGCATTCCGGAAAATCACCCTTCCCATGGCAAAAAACGGACTGATCGGCGGGATCATTATCACCTGGTCAAAGGCAATGGGTGAGTTTGGAGCAGTCTTAATGCTTGCCGGTGCTATCGCTATGAAAACGGAAACCCTGCCGATAGCGCTGTTCCTGAACATGTCCACCGGAGATTTGGACATGGCCATTGCGGCTGCCCTTATTCTCCTGGTAATTTCCGGAGCTGCTCTCATTCTGTTTGAATATTTCGGCAAAGATGTAGGTGAGATTTGTGCTTGAAATAACTGCCCTTTCCATTCAGCTCGGAGAATTTTCCTTTAGCGATCTGAATCTGGATGTGAAAGAGGGAGAATACTGCATAATTCTTGGTCCGACAGGCGCGGGCAAAACGATACTTCTCGAAACGATCGCCGGGATTCATTATCCAAAATCCGGCAGGATCTGTTTGAACGGAAAAGACATCACAAATACCCCTCCTGAATCACGCGGGATCGGGATGGTTTATCAGGACTATATGCTCTTTCCCCATATGACCGTGGGAGAGAACATTGATTTTGGACTCAAGGAGCAAGGAGTGGCAAAACCAGAACGGGAGGCTGCCGTCAAAAAAATCGCAGCTACGTTTGGGATCTCACACCTCCTTGACCGACATCCACAGACCCTTTCAGGAGGGGAACAGCAGCGAACCGCGATCGCCCGGTCACTTCTGCTGCGTCCGTCGGTTCTTCTTTTGGACGAACCCCTTTCAGCTCTGGATACCATCACGCGTGAACGACTCAGAAATGAACTCAAGGCTATCCATACTGAAACCGGAATGACGATCCTGCATATCACACATCATTTTGAAGATATCTATGCCCTTGCCGATCGCGTTATCGTAATGAGGGAGGGGAAAATCATTCAGGAGGGAACACCGGATACGATCCTACGCCATCCAATCTCACATTTTATTGCAAATTTCACCGGGATGGATAATATTTTCACCGGATATGCAGAGATGACATCATCCGGAGTTGCTGAGATCAGGATTGGTACAACGATCATTCGGGCAGTTACGGAGTTGACCGGACAGGTACACGCAGGAATCAGACCTGAGGATATGATAATATCCTCAGAGCCGTTTACTTCATCAGCGCAAAACTCATTTTCCGGTGTTGTTACGCAGATTATCGACGTTGGTGCTTATTCAAAGATCATTGTCGATACAGGTCTTCTTCTAACAGCGATCCTTACTCATCAAAGCATTCAGCGTCTTGGAATAACTGTTGGAACCTCCATCTGGGTCACCTTCAAGGCAACTTCCGTGCATGTGTTCAGGGAATAACCAGAACAAAGTCAAACCAACATTTACTAAGGATTCTTGATTACTAAAAAAGAGGAGTGAACGTCAGTAAAACAAACTGATTTTCACAGACCTTATTCAACGGCTACCATCACTTCGCTTGATTTGATGACAGCGTATACTTCTTTCCCTACGGCGAGATTGAGGGAATCGGCAGATGTTTTTGTAATAACAGATACGATCTGCTGGCCATTGCCGATATCAATGACAATTTCGCTGCTAACCATACCGTTCGTTACTTTGACAACTTTTCCTTTAATCTGGTTTCTTGCGCTAAGTTTCATATCTATCATATGATAGATTACATTCCTGGTTAATATACATATTGTTAGAGGAATTTAATTAATATAATTAATATAAACCAAAAATCACTACAAAAAATCGAGATTGTACTCACCAATATCAAGCACACACAAGCGCGCCAAAAATACTTTCATACGAACAATATATAGGACAATATCCAAGCATATGAGGCAGAATCCAATTACGGAGCCTGATGGGGCGAAGATGCATCTACAGGAGATGACGTCCCAAATAAAGAATATCGAGACGACGAACTTCTCGCCCGTTGCCCTTCCACAGGACCAACCTATAAACCCCAAAACGCCAACCTCCTATACATGACATCCCAGGAAAACATCGAAAAACGCCTCAAAGAACTCGAACGCGACTACGCCGACCTCTTGGAACGGGTCCGCGACCTCGAACTCCAGGTCGGCCAGCTCACCGAGCGGAACCTGCACGGAAGCTGCACCTCCTGCAGCCTCCAGTAACCGGATCACCCCCGATTCTTTTTTCCTTATTCTTTATTGACGAGTGCGATGACTTCCGCCTCGTGCTCGAACAAAGCACAACCGCCGTCATGCTCCCCCCCGACAAGACCCACATCGATCAGCCTTGCAAAGAACGGCGAGTTCACCGCATCCAGCAGAGAAACGTTCCGGAGATTCCGGTCCGAATACGGCGAAAACGGGCACGGCTCTGCCGAACCGTACGGATTGATATGGAAAAATCCTCTACCGCCCGCAAGACAGCCGCCCATATGCTTCTCGTCCCCCGGGAACGAAATAAACACCATCCCCGGATACGCCGACTTGATTGCCGTCATTTTCCCCTCCAGCTCCTCACTCCTCGCCGCGTCCAGTTCCATCTCCTTTGAACCGTGATCGATTGCCGTATACTCGATATAGAACACGAGCCGGCATCCCTGATCCCGCAGCAGATCCAGAAATGCCGCCGACGTAACTTCGGCAAGATTCTCCGTCGTGATCGTCACCGAAACACCGAACAGGATCTTTCCCTCCCGAAGGCGGCCCATCGATGCTAAAATCGACGTATACGTCCCGGACCCCCGGCGGGCATCCGTCTCCTCGATGCCCCCTTCGATGCCCCCTTCGATGCTCCCTTCGATGCTGATAACCGGCACCAGATTCCGGTTCTCATCGAAAAGCATCGTATATGCATCATCGATCAGCGTCCCGTTCGTAAAAATCGGGAAGATGATCGATGTGTAACGGGCGGCCGCCTCGATCAGATCACTGCGGAGCAGAGGCTCTCCTCCGGCAAGAAGGATAAACGAGATCCCAAGCTCCTCTGCCTGACCGAAAATATTCTCCCACTCGGAAACGCTCATCGGTTCTGCTCCCGCCGGTTTCTCATCCCCGCACATACCCGTGGCCCGGGCATAGCATCCCGCACAATGGAGATTGCAGGCCGACGTGATGCTTGCGATAAGAAAAACCGGGATATTCGGATATGCACTCCGCTTCTTCGCATTCTCCCGCTGCTGACGTGCCTGCGATAACAGAAACGCCGTCTCCTTCCGGTTCGAAAGCGTGCCTTTCAGAACGTCTTTGATCAACTTTTTGATCGCATCGTTCAGATATGTGGTGAGAAATGCATCCGGTATAGTAAGGAGTACATATCCCTCTTGTTTGCCATATATGCTTTTCCGTCGGGAAAAACCCAGCCGAATATCCCGAATCATTCTGAAATGTCCCTGATAGAATACAGAAAGGATCAATCTCGCGATATATAGGTACATTTTTTACTAATCAGAGAGCACTATTCTGCTAGATACAATAGGAAACGGATATGGTTAGTCAGACAGACATGCTTTTAGCAGTAGTGATCGTGCTCGCCTGCGCGATCGGTGTGTTATTTATCGGGAAAAAGATCCATATCCCGTTCATAATCGGCTATTTTTTCACTGGAATCATCGTCGGCCCCTTCGGTCTCCACTTAATCACCGAAGAACAGGTGGCCGTACTCGCAGAACTCGGCGTTATTCTTTTGATGTTCACCATCGGTCTTGAGTTATCGCTCAAAAACCTCCTCTCCATGAAGAAAGTAGTGCTGATAGGCGGCGGGCTGCAGGTGGTCATAACAACTGTCCTGGTCTGGCTGGCTCTCCAGATGGCGGGCCTCCCCTCCAACACCGCACTCTTCCTTGGAATGATGGTCTCGTCCTCTTCGACGGCCATCGTTCTCAACATCTATCAGAGCAAAGGTCAGATGGCGACCAAACACGGTAAGATCGCACTTGGTATCCTGATCTTCCAGGACCTCGCCGTCGTGCCGATGATGATGCTTGCCCCGATCCTCGCCGGCCCCGAAGAGACCAATCTCCTTGGAACCGTCCTGACCTTCGTGTTCGGTTTAGTGATGCTCGGCGTCATTCTCATCGCCGCCATCTATCTCGTCCCAAAGTTCCTCCAAAAGGTCGCCCTCACCCGGAGCAATGAACTTTTCATCATCTCGATCGTGACGATCTGTCTCGGTATCGCCTGGCTGCTGTCCTTAAACGGCGTGTCTCTGGCTCTTGGAGCGTTCCTTGCCGGGGTCGCGATCTCTGAATCCGACTACAGCCATGAAGTTATCGGACAGATAATGCCGATCCGGGATCTTCTGACGAGTTTCTTCTTCGTCTCGATCGGTATGCTTCTGGATCTTGGATTCCTCGTGCATCATCTGCTGTTCCTCCTCGTCCTTGCAGCCTCCCTGATCCTGCTCAAACTCGTGATCAACTTTGTCTCTGTAAAGGCCTTGGGAATAGCAACGAGCGTCGCATTCCTCTCGGCATTCGGCCTCGCCCAGATCGGAGAGTTCTCCTTCGTGCTTGGAGCGACCGGTCATTCCAGCGGCATCCTCAGCGATAATGTCTACCAGATATTCCTCGCGATTTCGATCATGACGATGATCCTGACGCCGACCGTTATCAGCATGGCGCCGCGGTTCGTCGACCGGTTCTTCCCGATGCCGGTCCCGGCAGGCGTTGGATACAGCGGATCTGCCGAGGGCGTGGAGGATGAACTGCCGATCGGGCACGTCATCATCGTCGGATACGGGCTGACGGGCCATTACGTCGCAAAAGCCCTGAAAAAGGTGGATATTCCGTATCTCATTCTCGAACTGAACCCGGAGACCGTGGCAAACGAGAAAAAACTCGGAGAAAACATCCATTACGGTGATGCATCACGTGAAGCGGTCCTGGAGTTCGCCGGAATCGAAAAAGCCCAGACGATCGTGGTTTCCATCCCGCAGATGGACACGATCAAGGCGATCTTGACGACCGCCCGCAGAATGAACCCGAAGATCGGCATCATCACAAGATCAAGATACATCTCGGAGACCGCCGAACTGTATCGCCTCGGAGCGGACGAAGTGATCGTCGATGAAAAGGAGGCCGCCCTCCAGATCTTCCACCGCATCCTTTCCAACCAGCAGGTGCCGGTGCAGGACTTCGATCTGTATGCCAAACAGGCCAGAAACGAGATCTACGACAAATACATCGACCTGCCGATCAACTCGAACCTTGCCAAAGCCGAACCGAAGGGCGGCAGATTGGATGTCATCCGACTTCGGGCAAAGCAGGCAAACGATATGATATCCAAAAGCAAGAGCAGAGTCGAGCAGATACGTGTCGAGAAAGGAGCAGAGATCGCCGGCAAACGTATCTCCGAAGTCAAGATGCGCAAGAATTACGGCGTTTCGGTCATTGCCGTGCGGTGTGCGGGCAAAGCGGATGCAATTGTCTCGCCGGACGGAGACACGATCTTAAACGAAGGCGACACCGCAGTCGTGATCGGAGAACCCGACGCGATCGCATCGATCACGTTCCTGTTTGCGGAAAAGACCGAGTAAAATAGAGCAATCACCCAAAATACTTTTTTGCGAAATTGAGGATTTAGGAGGAACGGCACAGCCGTTCGGCCGTGCCGGGCGAAAGCATGGGGTACTTTCGCGGGTTGGATTCACCCCCTTGTGTATGAAAAAATTTTGTTGGTGTGGTGTTTATTCTGAGTAAACCAGACAGGTGGTGAACTCTGTTGGTATCAGAACGCTTTTACGCATCCTTCTTGGATCTGTGCCGGCAACCGAAGCTGCCGCAATCTATCTCGCGGGCTTGTTTAAACTCGCTTACTAATAGTAAGGTGCAATAGCATAATAATTTTCACATCACAGCAGGGTTTTTCGCGAAACTGATAAACCATATGAATATATATAAACAAAGAGACCCTGCCGCAGGAGGCCGAAACACCATCCGGGAAAACAGCGAAAAAAAGGGAAGGGAAAAAGGATCAGCAGGAGTCTGCCGAGTAATAGAGCGGCTCGCTGTAGGGAGAGAGCATCCCCTTTTCGTCCAGGATCGACACCGCCCCATGGCCGCAGCAGATCAGAAGACGTTTGCCGGCGGCTTTCTGCTGCTCGTCGAACTCTTTGGCGATCCTCATCAGCTCGCGCCGTTCGATTCTGGCCGTCTCGCTGTTCACGTTCACCGAGCCGATCATTGAGTCCGCGATCGAACTGTAATCCGCACGCGCCTTGGAGAGCGTCGCAAAGTTCAGCAGAGCGTCGCTTGTAAAGAGCAGTCCCTCGTTCGGCTCGTACAAAAAGATCTGGCCCGCAATGTGACCGCCGAGACTTGCCCAAACCTCGAACTGCATATCCGCAAACGAAAACGAATCGATGAGCGGGAAAAGCCCGCGTGTGCCGACCGGCTCTGTCTTACAATATTCTACCGTCTCCGGCACGTTCATGTGGGAGTAGGTGTTAATCGTCGTCGTGTAGAACTTCTCCAGAATCTCGCGGCCGTTCGGTGACGCATAGCCCCGCGTCCCGCTCTCGAGAAGGGCTTTTGTCACCGGATGCATCACAGGCGTCACCGGGAAATACCCCGACGCCCCGCAGTGATCCGCATCACCGTGCGTGCAGACCACGAACTTCACATCGGAAAAATCGCCGGCGCCGAGAGCCTTGATCATCCGCTCGCAGTCTTTATAATAGCAGCTGTATCCGGTATCGAGGATCATCTTGCCTTTTGGCGTCAAAAACACATTCAGATTGCCGCCGCCCGGCAGCTGGATAACGAGCAGGGTCTTGCCGTTATTAAGCTGGATCGTCTGATAATTCGACTCGAAGCCTTCGCCGCTCGTCTTCCCAAGATAGAGGCCGATATTTTCCACCAGCTGGAGATAATCCTTCGGCGTGATACCTTCGCCTTCCCGGATCTGTACCGATACTTCGCCTTCCGCAATATATTCGGCCCGTTCCTCGGCCGTTAGGGGTTCAATATAAGGAGCGATACGTTCTAAAAAATCTGTATCAAGCATCATGTGTTTTACTAATATTTGCCATGAACCATTACTATATTTATGGTCGTAAAAGCCGCAGAATATCCAAAGGTGTGTCCGCCACGAGAACTTTCTGCGGGCAGGCAAGCGACGGATGATCGAAAAAGTTCCGATCCCCGTACTTCGCATACACGGCCGTCATACCCAGAGACTTGACCGGTTCGATGTCGCGCCGGATCGAGTCGCCGACATATGCCGCCTCGTGGGCGGAAAGACCGAGAAGATCCAGAGCGCACTTGAACGGAGCAAAATGCGGTTTTTTGTACCCGGTCGTGTCGTAGCCTACGATCACGTCGAAGTAGGACTTCAGACCAAGGTGATCCAGACGCAGCTCGGCCGCGTAGGAAAACGCATCCGTTACGACCCCGAGACGGTATCCGGCGTCCCGCAGACCGGTCAGGACCCCTTCGATCCCGGGGTATGCCGTCAGGCAGTTCATCTTTGCCTCGTCGAAAGCGCCGACCGCCTCGAAATACTTCTCCACCGAAAAGCGGTTGTGGGCCATCATGAAATCCTGCAGATTCGTGTGGTCCTCGAAATGATACTTCCACCGCAGATAATAGCTCAAAAGCTCCTCCCCGGTCCCTTCCCCGACCGAAGCGGCGGCCGCATCGCAGCCCTTTTTCATCGCCTCCACAAAATCGAAAAGCGTATTGTCCATATCGAAAAGGACGGCTTTGAACGGAGCGGAGAGCAGGGTCTGCATTGAATACACATCTCACCCGGAAATACTTAGGGATATCGAATCGAGAGTCAAAAGGTATATCGGGCGCCACCCACTAAATAGATAAAAATGGCTGCTGAGGATTTTTGGTGGAGCGAGGAGGATCTCGAGAAGATCTATCTCGTATCCAGAATGGTGTACCGGGAAGAGATCGCCCCGAACAAAGCTGCGGAAAAACTGGCCGGGATCATCGAGCAGAGCCCGGAAGCGATCAAGGTATTTTTCTCGATGTATATCCATATGCGGTACGGCAGGATCTTCAAGCAGTCCGGCGGGGACCAGATGATCGTCTATTTCCTGAAAAGGATCGCCGAAGAGGACGGCGACCGGGCGCTTGCGTTCGCTCTGAAGTCGGTGTACGGCTATGCAGGATTCAAGGAGTCGGTCGGCTGCTATATGAACGATCTGAATAAGGCATGCGCCGAGATCGAGAGGATCACGGGCGTCAAGCCTGCCGGCGCCTAGATTCAGGAGAAGATATTCGAGACGTTGTGGAATCCGTCTCCGCGTTTTTCCGCACAGCCGACCGCCGTCGAGCGGGGGATGTCGGGCACCGTTGTGACCCGCTCTACCTGACAGAAGGCGAGAGCCGGCGACCGTTCCTGTTTTCCGTCGATCACGAAGTAGCGGGAATGCATGCACATCCGGCATTTTTCCGGGCTGACGAGCCTTCCGTCGGTGCAGACGAGGACGCCGTCTTTTACAGGGATTTCATTCACCGTCATAGAACAGAATGGAATAACCGTGTTCCCCCATCACGGATTCGATGTGTTCGCGGGTCGGGTCGGGATGTTTCTGGACATGTTCCCGCCATATTCCGTGCAGATCTTCGTCTTTCGTGACGAGCGAGACGTGGCCTTTGACCCGGCCTTTTTCCTTGCCACCTTTCCAGATCCTGGCAGCGCAGCAGTGATAGTCTTTACAGATGAAAAGCCTGTACGGGTGGATGGTGCATACGTATTTTCCGTCGGGCTTTCGCCGGACAAAAAAGCAGGCAGATTTGTTTTCCTCCTGGACCGAGTGGTCAGAGTCGAAGAGTTCCCGGTATTCGGGCGTGATGAGGGCCTGACGCATCTCGCGGACCACTTCGTTTTTTACGACGAACCCGTACTGGGATAGCTGTTTGTCCATTCTGACGACCTCGCCGATCCCAAGGCAGCAGAGTCCGCACTGGGTGCACTCAAAATTCCCTCCCATGTATTATCAACCTCTAATCGGCGCCGAAGCTATTTAGTGATACCGGAAATGAACTAAAAGAAGAAGATGCGTGAGTCGGAGTAATAAGCCTCCTCCTGTTTTTACGGCATTCGGCTTAGCGTTGTACCCGGATCATTGGGTCAGGCACCCGTAGCGACCCTGTTCCAACTTGCACCCACAGAGATTCGCCGTTCCATCGGTCCCTCAGCCTCGACGCTCAGCAGCTTTTTCTGCTGCTTCATTGCTCAGAAGAGGACGTGTCGTTTCTGTTCCAGAGCTGTGACTCTCGCCACCCGTATTTGCATACGGCTGTGTACCTGAGCGGTGGGAGGACTTTCCTCAGCGGTCTCGAATTGACCACCGTCAGCCGTGTGCTCCCTCTCACGCGGATATATATTGGGCATGGGGAATTATGAATGGATCGGGTAAGGACAGGATGCGTTTCTTTATGCATCCCGATGATCTATAATGTGATCGATATCATTAATCAGGAATATAGGGGAGATAACAGATGAGTATGCAGCTTATGTATGAAGCCCCCGCTGATCAGCTCTACCATAAGCATCAGTTTGAGTATTTACCAGAGAATAAATGCGGAATGCTGCGAAACCAAACGAAAGGGAGCAGCAGTCTTTAACGCTCTCAATGAGCTTGACCTAAATGCACATTATGCTGACAGACAAACAGAAATATGAAAGGAAGCGCTTCCATGAGTAAACCTATGTCAGAGATGACACTGGAAGAATTATGGGAACTGTTTCCGATCCAGTTAACAGAGCATCAGGCCTGCTGGACGAACCAGTATCGGGAAGAAAAAGACCATCTCATACGTATCCTGCCGGATACCGTGAAAATACATCATATCGGCAGTACTTCAATAGAGGGTATCTGGGCAAAACCAATCATTGATATTTTGATGGAAGCCGACCTGAGGGAATTTGAGAAAATAAAACATCTGCTTGAACATAACGGCTATACGTGTATGGCGCAGGATGAAACCCATATCCATTTTAATAAGGGATACACGCCGAATGGGTTTGCTGAAAAGGTGTTTCATGTACATCTGAAAACGTACGGTGACAATGACGAATTATACTTCAGGGATTATCTCAATGGACATCCGGAGATTGCAAAAGAGTATGAAAAATTGAAGGTATCCCTTTGGAAACGTTATGAACATGATCGGGATGGATATACTGAAAGTAAGACTGCATTTGTGCGTAAATATACGCAGAAAGCAAAAATGCAGTTTGGACGGAGATATTGAGGGAGTCTGGGGAGCGGCTTTCTGGCTGTTCAACACCTTTCTGATAGCACATTCGAAAAAAATCGATTCGCGCAGATTTACGCAATGAACTGCAGGTAAACAGATCGAACTGATCCAAAACTCGGGATTATGAGTCCCATGTCATGATGATTGACCACGGGAATGCCGGATACACGACCTGAAGCTCAGGTGATCCCCCCTTTCGTCCCGACATATAAAGAATAATATCAACCTTCCGCACATATTATCATAATTAATTATGGATGTTCGTCTGGTTCGAACCATCTGTCCCTACTGCGGAACGGGATGCAGCCTCTCGCTAGCCGTAGCAAAAGGCAAGGTAGAGGGCGTCCAGGCCTATCCCAGATCACCGGTAAACGCAGGAAAACTCTGTGCCCGTGGTCTTTCCGCTGCCGAATTTGTCAACTTACCGGATCGTCTCACGCATCCCATGATAAGAAAGAATGGGATTCTTGAAAGAGTCTCATGGGACGAGGCCCTTCTCTACACGGCGAACCGCCTGAAAACGTATAGTCCCTCAGAGATTGGAATCCTCTCCTCGCCGCGTGTTTCGAACGAAGATAACTACGTCATGATGAAGTTCGCACGCGGTGTCTTAAAAACCAACAATATCGACCATTGCGAAAGTCTGTTCCATACCTCAACCGTCCAGCCCCTCATCGATTCGTTCGGCTATCCTGCAATGACGAATAGTATCTCGGATATCGCAGAAGCAGACTGCATCTTTGTTCTCGGTTCAAATGTCTTCCGTCAGTTTCCCCTGATCGGGCGGGCGATCATTATGGCCCAGCAGAAGGGCGCCGGATATATCTGTGCGGATCCGCGGAAGACGTTCACCGGTTCGACCGCTGATCTGAACCTGCAGCTCTTCAACGGCTCGGATGTTGCCCTTTTGAATGGGATAATGCAGGTGATCTGCAAAAATAGTTGGGAAGATACCGATTTCATCGCGGCACGGACCGAAGGGTATGAGGCATTTTACGATCGAATCATGAGTCCGTTGTACAGCCTCGACAACGTGTCCAATGCCACAGGCATCAATGCCGAAACAATTATCCAGGCGGCTGAATGGATATCTTCGGCAAAAGCATGCTCCATCATCTATTCAACCGGAGTCACGAAATTCGGGAACGGGGATGACGTCATTCATGCCATTGCAAATCTTCAGCTCCTAACCGGAAACATCGGGAAGAAAGGAGCAGGGATTTCGCCGCTAAGAGGTCAGAACAATATTCAGGGGGCCTGCGATATGGGAATCCTGCCTGACTTTTTCACCGGGTATCAGAGAGTGGATGATCCAGCCGCCCACGCGTTTTTCTCCCGTGAATGGGGATTTTCCAACAGCATTTCTGAACCCAGACGGGGACTTGACAGTACAGAGATGATGGAGCGACTGCAAAATGACACGGGCGAGATCAAAGCAATGTATGTTCTCGGTGAAAATCCGGTGCTTTCCGGCAGCGATTTTGCGACATCACGTGAGGCATTTTCTCATCTGGAGTTCGTGGTCGTGCAGGATATTTTTCAAAATGAGACTGCAGAGTTTGCCAATGTCATTTTGCCGGCAGTATGTTTTGCAGAAAGGGACGGAACCCAGACGAATACGGAACGTCGGGTCCAGCGGCTGCAGAAAGCGCAGGACGGATTGGGAGAGGCAAAGCAGGATTGGGAAATCTTGGCGCTCCTTGCAGAAAAAATGGGATATTCAGAGCAGTTTTCCTGGAAATCCTACGGCGAGATCTTTGCCGAGATCGTGCGGCTGACTCCGATCTATTCCGGGATGACATATGACGGACTGAAAAGTCCGGAAGGTATGCAGTGGCCAGTAAGCGAAGCGGGAAGTGAGCAGCTCTATAGAGAGAAGTTTGCAACGGCAAACGGGAAAGCCAGATTCATTCATGCTGACTGGATGCCGATCTGCGAGACAACGACACCGGAGTTTCCGTTTCTTCTCTCGTTGGGCAGATGTATTTTCCACTGGGATACCGGAAAGATGACGCGAAGCAGTACCCAAACGGCAAACTGGATCGAGATCCATCCAAAGGATGCTGCAGAGCTTGGGATCACGGAAGGCGATACCGTGGAGATTATGACAAAAGATACGGTTATTTGCGGTACGGCCTGGATCACCGATGAAATCCTGGAAAAAACCGTCTTTATGCCGTCACATTATGTGGATGCAGACAGCAGCGATCTGATCCAGAATACGTCGCTGGATGCGGGGGCACGTATGCAGCCGGTGCGGATCCAAAAGATCATTTAAAACAGCCAAGCATGCAGTGAGAGATCTTGATGTTGTTTTTTTACACCAGCTGCCGATTTCGGTTTAGGGTATCTGATACTTTTCGGCTATCATGTGGGCTTTGCCGCAGGAGATCGTTGTACCAATCTCTTCGGCACGCAGGATGTCCTCTATATTCTGTGTCATGAGTAGTATGAAGGAAGTGACCGCCTATAAATCCATGGTGCTGTCAGGTCGGTTCAACTCATTTTTGATTGGCAACTCAAATAGAGGAATGATTATATGTGTATGGGTCGAATAAATAATAAGGCTGGTTCAACCTGCACTGGAGTCAATAATCATGTTCACCGGAATCGTAGAGGAGATTGGAACTGTGACCAAAATCATGAAAGGTCAGAATTCCTCTGTCCTTTCCATTCAGGGGAGCAGGATTTTTGAAGATCTGCAGTTGGGAGACAGCGTTGCTGTAAACGGTGTGTGTCTTACCGTAAGCGGACTGAACCGGCAAAGTTTCGATGCCGACACCACGAGCGAAACACTCGCACGAACATCGCTTGGAGCTCTCAGAACCGGAAGCTCCGTGAATCTCGAACGCGCCATGTCGGCAAATGGACGCTTCGGAGGACACATTGTCACCGGGCATGTCGACGGAACGGGGATTATTTCCAAAATCCGCCGGGATGAACGGACCGTCTGGATCACTTTTACTGCAGGTCCGGAGATACTCAAATACATCGTTGAGAAAGGATCAATCGCGGTCGACGGGATCAGTCTGACCGTGGTTGCCGTAACGCAGGATTCATTCAGCGTTGCAATCATTCCCCACACGGAAAAATCCACTACCCTCCTTACGAAATCGCAAGGAGAGAGAGAGTGAATCTGGAGTGCGATATTATTGGAAAATACGTCGAACGGTTCATTGACCGAAGACAGAAGAATGAGCCGCAGAAGTGCGTCATAACCGAGGAATACCTCAGCAAAGCAGGATTTTAGCTATGTTCACATTTAACACGATCGAAGAGGCCCTGGAATCTCTAAGGAACGGAGAGATGATTATCGTCACCGATGATGAGAACAGAGAGAACGAAGGAGATCTGATCTGTGCCGCCGAACATGCCACGACGGAAAATGTCAACTTCATGGCAAAATACGGCAGGGGACTGATCTGCATGCCGATGGGAAGAAGCCTTGTCGAAAAACTCTGCCTCCCGCCGATGGTGATAAAAAAAACACCGACAACCACGAAACGGCATTCACCGTCTTGATCGATCATGTCGATACAACGACAGGCATCTCGGCGGTCGAACGCGGCATCACCGCACGAAAATGTATCGACCCGAACGCACGGCCGGAAGATTTTCGAAGACCGGGCCATATGTTCCCGCTTCAGGCGAAAGACAACGGCGTCTTCGAGCGTGAGGGTCATACGGAAGCAACCGTCGATCTCATGAAACTTGCTAGACTCAAAGAGGCGGGACTCTGCTGTGAGATCATGGCGGACAACGGTGAAATGATGCGGACCCCGGAGCTTATTTCGATGGCCAAGCAGTATAACTTAACCTTTGTGACCATCAAAGACCTCCAGGCCTACTGGAGAAAGCAGGAAGCCGCGGCTCTTGCCGTTGAACAGAAAAAGATGAGTCCCATGGACTGTTAAGGAGATTATCATGAAAGTTTACGAAGGAAATCTGGTTTCAAAAAACATCAAAATAGGTATCGTTGCTACAAGATTCAATGAATTTATCGTAGCAAAATTAGTCGGAGGAGCTCTCGACGCCCTCAAAAGACATGATGTCCATGATGAAGATATCGAAATCGCCTGGGTCCCCGGAGCATTCGAGATCCCTCTGATTGCAGAAAAGATGGCAGAATCCAAAAAATACGATGCGGTCATCTGTCTTGGCGCCGTGATCCGCGGATCTACAAGCCACTACGATTATGTCTGCAATGAAGTCACAAAAGGCATAGCAACGGTCTCGCTGAAATCAGGAATCCCGGTCATGTTTGGCGTTCTGACAACGGACAATCTCGAACAGGCGATTGAACGTGCCGGATCGAAGGTCGGAAACAAAGGTTTCGATGCGGCGGTCGGCGCCATTGAAATGGTCAATGTTATCCGGGAACTCGGTAACTGATACTCCATACACTCCTTTTTTTCTATAGAATATTATTAAGATGCGTTGCGTGTAAGATAAGAACCAAGTATGATTTTGGAGGAATCACCGCGATGTACGGTGTAATAGATCTTGGTTCCAACACGGTGCGGCTGGTGTTGTACAAAGTAATCGACAATACCATTGTGCCGAAGCTCAGCAAAAAACATACGGCAGGACTGGTAGGTTATGTGAAAAAAAGGCGCCTCACCCCGGAAGGTATCCAAAGGGCTGTAGACGTCCTAAACGATTTCAAGATGATTCTTGAGAATGTGAGGGTCGAGCGCCTGTATATATTTGCCACCGCCTCCCTTCGAAACATCGAGAATACGCTGGAAGTCACGGCAGAGATCAAGAAGCAGACAGGATTCGATGTTGATGTGATAAACGGCAGAGAAGAGGCCGTATTCGATTATTACGGAGCGACGCAGACTATCGATATGCATGACGGTCTTTTAGTGGATATCGGCGGGGGCAGCACCGAACTGGTTTTTTACAAAGATAATGAGATCATCACCACTGAATCACTGCCGATCGGCTCTTTAAACGCTTATACATCATTTGTCTCCGACCTTCTGCCGACGCCCGAGGAACGAAAGGCTATCGAAAAGTCAGTGACTGGGCAGCTTGCTTCCATTCCTCTTCCCTGCAAACCTATTCCCACCGACGTAATATGCGGAGTGGGCGGCACGATACGGGCAAGCTGCCGCCTGAATCATATATTGAAAGGGAAAGGATCAACAGGTGCCGAGTACACATACCGGGATCTCCAAAAAATGATCGAGTTGGCTGAGACGAACAGAAAAACCGCAATCTCTCAGATACTCAAGGTTGCTCCCGAAAGAATTCATACGCTTGTCCCGGGAATGATTATTCTGCAGACGATTGCCGGATATTATTCCAGCAAAACAGTGATCGTCAGCAGATCGGGAGTGCGTGACGGATATCTGTATCATAAACTTGAGACGGCCGGTATAATTCAATAAGAATCATTCAGTTTTTTCAAGAGAAAATTTTTGAACTGAAAATATCAGGAAAAACGGGCGGCGTTGGTAAAACAGTTTTCTGCACGCTCTTTTTCCCCGAGGGCGAGAAGGACAGTTCCTTTTCGTTCCCAGAAACTGACATCGGTTGGAACGATCTCTATCCCGATTTCAAATGCCTGACAGGCGTGATTATACTCTTCCAGAGCGGCATAGGCAAGACCGAGATTCATCCAGTAATCAGCCTCGTGAGGATTGAGAGTCGTTGCCCTTTGAAATGCCACGACAGCCGCTTCGGGATCTCCCTGACGAAAGAGGATCACACCTTTTGCACACCAGATCCCTGCACAACGGGGATCAAGTTCAAGAGCATGGCGGATACAGCGGAGAGCATCAGTTCCTGATTCATCGTTTTCATACATCACCAGACCCAACTCGGACCAGTACACGGCATTAGTAGGAGAAAGTACCGCCACTCTTTCAAAACACAACTGTGCCTGACGGAAATTCCCCGCATCACGTTCGCGTTCACCGGCAGAAAACCAGTAGCCGGCATCATTTGTGTGTGTCGAGTCAGTCATAGCGTATATTCAACATAGATGTGTTTCGTATTAAGCTGTTCGAAAAATGGATATTACTGATGAGGCAGTTATTTTTCCCACCAGATATGCGCAGTCTTGGCATTCCCCGGCATGATATACCCCTGTTCCGTTTTTATCAGCCGCTCCTCCAGATATGTGTTTACGATCTCTTTTTGTTCATCGGTTTTTGCATGAAGCCGTGTATAATAATCCACCTTAACTTCATCGATACCGCGATAATGTGATCCGTTTTTCTTTGTCTCCACGATAAGATTCGCATGAATGCCAAGTTGGAGCAGGACAATCCACAGCATATCCGCTGTTGGTTCATAACAGTATGGTTCGCCATGCAGAAGCGGCCAGAGATCGCAGTTGCCGCGTGAAAAGGAAGGGGGCACCAAGAACCAGAAAAGGTGTACTTCCCGGGTTGCTGCGGCATCCATCTTCAGCAATGATTCTCGAATATTTCCCATCATGAGAGAAAGAGAAGCGATCACATATTGATGCGTTCCAATTTCTGCAGGTTTTGCCGACTCCCAATCTTTTTCGATCACGCGGATCGGCCGTGCACCTACCAGAGTCCGGTATTTCTCCATCGCATTCACCATCAGATGTGAGGGTTCAACAACCGTTACCTCGCAATCTAACTGAGCAAGAGGGACGGCAAGAGTGCCGGGTCCCGATCCGATATCCAATACAGATGATCCCTTCGGAATATGCATCGAAGCCAACTGAAGTTCAATTCTGGTACGGTCGTTATACTGGAGTCTCTGTACAAAGTTTTCAACGTTTACCGGGTCATCCCAAAAATTCGGGGAATTATCGCGAGTAGCCCGTTTTTGTGCAGAGGAACGTTCGATCATATCGTCCCAGAGCAGGACATAATCTGGTATATTATCTAACATGATACCCCAAAGCAGCGGCTCCGTTTACAAATTCATCCTCTGTGGTAAGAGCGAACAGCGTTTTTATCAGATCTTTTTCGGGAAGATCGGCTCTGTGTACAAGGTATATCGGCTCTCCACTCGGCGATACGGCAAGCAAAACGGAGATAAAGTCTCCCATCGGCAATGTATCCGCTCCAACAAAACAGCTGAGATGCGTGCTGGCATTTTCCAGATGAGATAAAGCTGAATACGGTTTATGATCCCCATACCTGAGGGTAATTCCCCGTTTCTTTGCTATATTGCTCAGAGGCTCAAAAATCCGCTCAAAAGCTCCGGCAATCAGAATCGTGGAGTCGAGTTCATTTCTGCTGCACCGGATGATTGCCGGAACAACATCACCGACATGGAATGTACCTGTCCCAGAAGGATTTACGATCAAAGCATTGGACTGGACCGTCGTTTTCTGCACACTGGACCAGGAAGGTTGGGAAATAGCAACATATTCATCACCTATTTTTCCAACAGAAAAACGACTGTAGTTTTCCATTGATTCAGAAGAATCAAACGGATCGCCAAGTCTGACGTGGAGAATCTCTTCAGAAGCTAGCGGTTTGATACCCCATTTTGTAAGAAGCGGGGCAATTATTGCCCGGAGAAACGTTTGAGCTGCTGCCGGATATCCCGGCATACCAAAGACCAGTTTTCCTTCAATCAAACCAAATAGCCCAGGTCTTCCTGGATTAAGGGCGATTCCGTGGAACACCAGTGTCCCCAGATCTTTGATGACTTTCTCCGTATAATCCTCAGTTCCTGCCGAGGTCCCGGCAGAGATAATTACAATATCTGCATCATTGACCGCAGCTTTTACCGCTTTTTCAATCTCCAGATAATCATCCGGAACAATATTTGTTCTGAACACATCAGCTCCGCAGAACTTCAGATAAGCTTCTGCCATTGGAGTATTGCTGTCGACAATTTGTCCACCAATTGGTTTTGATCCAAGAGGGATAATTTCCGACCCGGAAGGAATAATACATATTTTCACCGATCTGACGGTCACTTCACTTATCCCATAGGTTCCAAGCGCTGCAATATCCATCGGTCGAATACCCGCTCCTGCCGGCAGAATAAGTTCTCCAAAAACAGCATCCTCTCCCGGGAGTCTGATATTTTTATTTCGAGCGATCGGCGCAGTAACAACAAGCCCGCCTGAAGGATCAATTACCGAAGATTCAACACGAATAACTGCATCAAATCCCTGAGGGATCGGGTTACCTGTGTTGCATCGTTTCCATTCGGTCAGGATTACCGGATGATTCGGTGAGGCATCGATAGTTTGACAGCTTTGAACGGCAAAGCCGTCCACGGCTCCAAGAGCTACTTCCGGCACAGAAAATTGAGCGTATACCGGCTCTGCAAGTATTTTTCCAACAGCATCCATCAAAGGAAGGGTCACAGATTTTTCGGGATCTTGTGTATGGAGTATTGCCTTTACGGCCTCAGGATATGAGATCAATGCATGGGATTGTTTAGACATATCTGTCTACATATTATATTGACAGACATTTAACACAAGTTGTTAATTATGTTAATTAAATAAACTAAATCTAATTGTCGGAAACTCTGAAAATAGTATCAAAAGAAAAGAAAAAATATGATTAGTCCCTGCGGAATAAAGCAATGATACCGATGACACCAAGAAGACCAATTATGGCAAAGCCCATTGGAGAAGAGGTGGTGGTCAGCGGAGCATTGAAGGTAAGAGTCTCGCCTTTTGTAGGCATGGTTACTCCAACCGTTGCGGTCTGATAGCCGGTCGCGGAAACACGTGCCTGATTGACCGGGGTTCCGGTCGTGTAGACAGTAATGTCTGCTTTACCGTTGGAGATCTTTCCGGTGTAGCTGACAGCTCCGGAAATGGAGATCAACTCAACCTGTGCGCCTTCAACATTGCTGGTAACGCTGATAACACCCTGGTCGCCGCCAATGATCGGGTTCGTGGAAACCATCTCAATGTTGACGGTTTCGGTCTGACCTTTTTCAGGAACAGTTACGGAAACGGTCTGGGTAACCCAGCCTGGAGCAGATACGACAACAGAGCTGATCGGTGTGCCGGTCGTGTAGATAGCAAATTCTATCTTACCGTTAATATCGGTGTAACCGGTTTCAGCAACTGATCCTGAAATTGACATAACATCAACTTTTGCACCAATGATGTTGGTGTTGACCTGGAGGAAACCACGGTCGCCACCGACTGGTTTTGCTTCAAGCGTTACGGTGACCTGAGTGGTCTCACCGGATGCGGGGGTCGTTACCGGAGCACTGGCGGTATAATAACCGTCTGCAGAAACGATAACCTGACTTGCAGGAGTGCCGGTCGTGTACACGTAGAACTCTGCCATACCATTGGTAATGGTCTTGGTTTCAATGAGATCATTGTTAATGGAGAGAAGAGAGGCAGATGCTCCATTCACATCACAATTAACCTGAATGACACCTTTGTCACCACCTATCGTCTCTGCTGATGCAGCACCTGCGAAGAGGAAGAGAACGATCAGAGCAATAAACAGATAGGAAATTTTTTCATAAAATCACTCTCGTGCTAATCAGAATATGTTCTGATACTATAGAATACCTTCCACTGGTATGTAATCTTTTCGGATAAGGTATGTGTTATGCAGTAAATTATCCCCTAATCCATAGAAGAAATAGACCAAAAAGCAGATTTCAACATACCATATAAATGAAGCATGCCATAATCCAGGTGCTGAAAAGAGGGAGACCGCGGCAGATATACTTATCTAACCCTGCTCTTCAGATACACGTATCCCTCTTTTTCCATCTCAGCGTAGGGGATGAAGCGAAGTGCCGCACTGTTTATACAATATCGTCTGCCGCTGGGGGATTCGGGATCCCCGGAAAACACATGCCCGAGATGAGAGTTCCCGGATCTGCTTTTCACTTCGATTCTTCTCATCCCAAACGAGTTGTCTTCGCGCGGGATGATCGTGTTTTCATCGATACTTTTCGAAAATGCCGGCCATCCGCAGGAACTCTGATACTTGTCGGATGAGGTGAAAAGTGGTTCGCCGGTGACGATATCCACATAGATGCCCCGCTGATCATGATTCCAGAAGGCATTTTGGAATGGCCGCTCTGTATCGCCTTGCTGGGTCACGCGAAATGCGGTATCGTCTAACATTTCAGCGAGAGTTTCCTTTTTCGGACGAGGGTATTTTCCGGGATCGACGATAATTTCGGTCGCCTCCTTAAACTCATCCGCACCGATATGGCAGTATCCGCCGGAATTTTTATCCAGATACTTCTGATGATACTCCTCTGCATCGTAAAAGGATGTCAGCGGACCGATCTCCACATTGAATACCGGATTACGTTCCCGCTCGATCTCTGCTATCCGCATAACGATCTCTCTTGACGAGGCATCGACATAGTAGATTCCGGTCTGATACTGGGTCCCGATATCGTTTCCCTGTCTGTTTTTTACCGTCGGGTCAATCACGCGGAAGTATGAATACAACAGGGCGTCGAGACTGACTTTTTTGGCATCATACTCGACCCTTACGGTCTCGCGGTATCCAGATTTTCCTGAGGAGACGATTCTATAATCCGGGACCAGATCGGATTTCCCGTTGGCATAACCAACAATTGTTTTGATCACCCCGGGAATCGACTGCATCAGTTTTTCCAGTCCCCAAAAACAGCCGCCGGCAAAATAGATCACGGATGTTTCATTATTTTCTTTGGATTTCCGGTCATTTTCCATCATCATAATTCACCCCGATATGATTGAGTATTCACCACCGTCTGTATATATATCTCTATAAACAGGCAATATCAACCATTTTTTCGAAGAGAAAAACGAGAGCAGGGATTTCCATCCCGCAACATACTTTAGCTTTCCCGCCAGATACTCATACAATGATAGAACTGCAGTCATCTCCCAAAGTTTACACCGGATGGACCGAACGGAGCTGCACACCTGACGAAACCCTGAAGCGAATCGAACAGTTCGTTCCGGAGGCGGGCATCACCCGTGTTGCCGACATCACCGACCTTGACCGGATCGGGATCCCTGTATATTCATGCATCCGTCCAACCGCCACCGACGGGGCAATCTCGGTATACAACGGAAAAGGCGGGACACCGGCCGAAGCCAGAGTTGCCGGGATCATGGAAGGGATCGAACGATACTCAGCCGAAGCAATACCCAGGGATATTGCAAATATCTCCTACAGCAATCTGCGAAGAACAGAAACCGCGGTCGATCCTGTTGATCTGATCCTTCCCCACACAACAGATCCCAATCTCGAAGTCCCCTGGGTTGACGGATGGGACATCACCAATAATGAATCGGTCAAGCTTCCGCTCTGTGCCGTCATCCACCCAAACCCTTTCAGCTATCCGACACTCTTTCGGACAAGTTCCAACGGCATCGCGTCCGGAAACACGCTGGAAGAGGCACTCTTCTATGCACTTACCGAAGTGATCGAGCGGGATGCATGGTCGCTGGTCGAAACGACCAGAAATACCGGACCAAAACTCACCGACCTCCCGCCAAGAGCGGCAGAGATGCTCGCAAAATTCACCGCCACCGGAGTCGAAGTGACTCTTAGAAACATCACCTCGGATGTTGGGATCCCAACGATCGCCGCAGTCTCCGATGATGTCGAACTGAAAGACTCCCGGCTTTTAACAATTGGAATGGGGACCCACACCAATCCCGAGATCGCCATGATCAGAGCACTCTCTGAAGTCGCCCAGAGCCGAGCGACCCAGATCCACGGAGCACGCGAGGATGCAACGCTTGCCCAGTTCCGCGAAATGATGGGATACGACCGGGTCAAACGGATGAATGCCTACTGGTTCAAAGGCGATGAATATCAGTCTGGAAGCGAGATTCCGAACAATGCATCGAACGATTTCAAAACCGACATAGAGCTGATCGTGAAAAATCTCGCGGACGTTGGACTCGACCGTGTTATCGTCTGCGATCTGACCGATCCGGAACTCAAGATCCCGGTCGTCCGCGTAGTGGTCCCGGGTCTTGAATGTTACACCATCGACAACGAACGCAGAGGAAAGAGGTGTGTGGAGATTGAACGTCGTCGTCTTCATCGGACCCAGTCTTGATCTGGCAGCCGCCGGATCGATTCTTCCTGACGCAGTTTTTTTACCGCCGGTAAAACGCGGGGCTGCTGCCGCCGCGGCAGCAGAAAACGCCGATATTATGGTCATCATAGACGGCGTCTTTTTCCAGGATGAGGCGGTTGGCCACCGGGAACTTCTCGGCGTGATGAAATCGGGAGTGAAAGTCTACGGCTCATCCTCAATGGGGGCGCTTCGTGCCTCTGAACTGGACACGCTAGGAATGATCGGTGTTGGAAAAATCTATCACCAGTACAAATCCGGAGAGATCATCGCCGATGACGAAGTCGGTCTCGTATATGATACGGAAACGGGGATCGCCCTCTCAGAACCGATGGTGAATATCCGGGCGAGTTTTTCCAAAGCACGTGAAGAGGGGATCATCACCAGCGAGGAAGAAAAATCGCTCCTCAAAGCATGCAAAGCGATCTATTATCCTGACCGGACATACCGGCGGATCATCAAGGATGCAGACATCTCCGCAGAGACAAAAGAGACGCTCATGTCCTGGATCAAAGAAAATGCCGTTGACCAGAAACGGCTCGACGCTCTTGAATGTCTGAACACCGTGAGGGCTCTCTTATGAATGAACGATATGCCAGACAGGAAGCCCTTCTTGGAAAAATCGGGCAGGATAAACTTGAGGATACTACGGTGTTCATCGCCGGAGCCGGGGGACTTGGCTCTCCCGCATCCATGTACCTTGCCGCGGCCGGGATCGGCTCAATCCGAATCTGCGATATGGATGTGATCGAACTCTCGAATATGAACCGGCAGATCCTCCACACCGAAGAAAGGATCGGGTCCTCCAAAGCGGAATCTGCGAAAAAAACGCTTGAACATCTCAATCCAGAGTGCAGTGTCACGGCATTCTCCGAGAGAATCGATGAAACCTCCGTTCTCCGGGTGATAGGGGATGCCGACATCATCGTCGACTGTATGGATAATTTCGATGCGAGATTCACGCTGAACAAAGCGGCTCTGGACTTGGATATCCCGCTGATGCACGGAGCCGTCGCCGGATTCACCGGACAGGCAACCCTGGTCGTTCCGGGAAAAACACCCTGTCTCTCCTGTATTTTTCAGAATGCAAAAACCACGACCAAAACGCCGGTGCTTGGGGCAATTGCCGGAGTAATTGGGAGCATCGAGGCGGCAGAGGTCGTAAAGTATCTCACCGGGACCGGCAACACGCTTGCCGGAAAACTTCTGCTCTACGACGGAGCGGAAAACACGATGGAGATTTTTACCGTCAAAAAGAGTCCCCGCTGCCCAATGTGCGCAACCTTATAGGCTCCCAGAAAAAACATATAGAGCAATGGTACTCGAAACATTTCATCGGTCCCAGACCGACAAATTTCTCGGCGGCGTCTGCGGAGGGGTTGCTGAATACATTAATGCCCCAACGTGGCTTGTCAGGCTGATCTGGGTTATTCTGACGTTCATCCCGTACCTGACCGTCCCGAGCATTCTGATCTATATTCTGATGTGGATTTTTGTTCCTCTTGGTCCAAAAGCCCTTGACCCGAACGTAGTCGATGCCGAGTTCAAAGTAAAGGAATAATCATGCGCCCGTCTGAGGATCCAGAGGATCTGACAGATCCCCCTTTTTATTTGCCGCAGTTCGAGGAAGCATATCAGTACATCATTAATGAATATTATATTGCCCCGCGGGATATCGCGGTTTTTATCCCTTGTGCGGTACGAAAACCCTACAGTACGAGTCCGAGCCACAAACTGTTTCACGCCTTATTCGACGAAGTATTTCCGGATAAGGCAAAGTATCATGTGGTGATTTTCGGGACATGCGGGACGGTTCCGGCAGAACTTGAACTGATGTATCCGTTCGCACATTATCATTACATGCTTGGAAACGTGAAGGATCAGAAGATAAAAGACGACTATCTCAGAATCGAAACGGCACGTATCGCCGGCTATCTGGAAAAAACGAAGGATACCTATACACACAGAATAGCCTACTGTATCGGCCTGTTTCGAAAAGCGATGGAGGCAGCCGTTCTGCAGACCGGCATTCCCGTCGAGATCTATCCGACAAATCCTATGATCGACAAACTCTATGACGCAGACTGTCCGTTCCCGGAAGGAAGCCTTTCCATGCAGGAGTATCTAAACGAGTTCAGGAATGCCTTAACAGAGATGCGGGATCGATAGATGGCCGTCTGCGAGGTTGCTGCCGTCAGACTAGATGAGAAAAAATCGAAGTTTTACGCCCACCTCTACGAGATCGAATCAGTGGAAGACGTCCCTGTTATTCGGGAGATCCATGAAAAACTCTACAAAAAAGCAGCCCATCACTGTTATGCAGTCGTCTGCGGAACGTATGCCGACAGCCGGGCGGACGGCGAGGTCGGATCTCCGGGACGGGTCCTTGCCGAGATTTTAGAGAGAAATAATCTCTCGAATCATGTTCTGATCGTCTCCAGACTGTTCGGCGGGATCAAACTTGGGCCGGCAGGCGTTGCCCGGGCTTTTCGCGAGGCGGGAAACGGAGTCGTCGCCGAGTATCTGGAGAGAAGAAAGGCATTATAATCCTGCAGTGACAAGTAATGGATTATGAGTAATGTGTGATTTTGTCCTTTGATTCAGGAGACCTGCATACGGGAAACCTGCCAGTGGTGGGATGCGGAGTGGAAGGATTGTACAATGAATGTTATGGTGAAATATCTCCGGGCACAGGATGTCAGAGCAACCTTCGAACATAATGTCCCGGCAGAGTTTCTGGATGGGGAGAGAAAGTAATAGATTTTTTCTTTTTTGCGGGGTTTTAATCTGATTTCTTCTATGGAATACATGCGGAAAAAAAATAGAAAAATATCCCGCAGGAAGAGGTGAAATCACCTCTGTCCTGCAAGAAACTCACAAATCAAAGATTTGTTCAGTTGAGGTCGTCCGCTTTCAGCGTCCAACCCACCCATCAACGAGTTTCCCAAAAAGCATGATGAGCTTCCTAAGACGGCGGGAGATCTGCATCTCCGCACCTCACGTTAGTTCAGGGCGGATATCGTATCTGCCCAGGCATCGACCGCTGCAAGGGTGGCGTCGTCGGCATAGCCGGAGACGGTCATCGAATCGCGGTTCAGGCTGATCTGGAAAGTATCGGTCCCAAGCTTCGCGGAAATGCGGACGTTCCAGGTCGCTTCGGTACCGATCTCGGAGGTCTCTGCCGTACTGCCGTTCCCGAATGCGGTCTTGAGATCCGCACTGCCGGTAAGGGCGGTGATTGCCGCGGCATACTCAGCACGGGTATATGCCGTGACCTGAACCTTGCCGTTCATCTCGGAAGTGTTCGGGTCGAAGTAGCCGACATAGGTCTTGTAGGTCTGCTTCCCGAGTTCGACTTCGGCAAGGCCGAGGGGATTGTCCACGCCAGTAATTTCTGCGACGATCGCATCATACGCGGCGGCGTTCGTAAACTCTGCGGTGAAGATCCTCTTCGAGGACTTCGAGATTTCTGTCTGAATGAAATCTGCTGTCATATTGTATCCTATTTTTATTGCGTCGAGGCCGCCAAAGGCGGTCGAAACGATGAGCAAATCTTTGATTTGCGAGCGGGTCGGCAACTAAGTTGACGGCATCAGCTGAGGCGGGCTGACCCGTAGGGGGCGGCCTTAGCCAAGCAAGGCTTTGCCTTGCGACCAAACCGAAGGTTTGCGATTGTATCGAAGCCGGCACACTGTTCGAAAGCACCCTCTCTGTATATAGTATCGTTATGGTATTGTATTTCGATATTTGGCGGGAGTTTTTCGGCGGTGTGCCAACCTCTACTACCATATTGGATGGGAAACGGGATAAATCCAGTATGATTCGTGGGCGTTTTGCAACAAATTTTCAGAAAAGGCATTTTCGCACGTGACGGTTAGGGGTTAATATGCTTGCAAATGAAACCTATAATTGTGGACATATATATTGACGAATCCGGGACACTTGGCAGATCTCCGGACCCATATTTCATCCTTGCTGCCGTTGTGCCGCCAAATCAAGATGCCGCCGCCAAATGTCTCAAAAAAATTCGTCAAAACCATCTCAAAAAAGAATACCGGAAGCTCGATGAACTCAAATACAACAACAGTTCCAAGGATATCGTCCGCAGAATCCTAACCTGCATCGTAAACCACGACATTTTGTTCTATTACATCGCCCACGAAAAGACATATCCGCAGAGTGACCTCACCAGTCTCTCCTGCACACTTACCGGGGAGCTCATCCAGGGTGTCCTTGCGGATAATCCCGCCCAGCCATGCGTGTATATCGACCGGTATCTCAACGGCCGGCAGGCAGAACAATTCAATCTCGATCTGGCAGCCGTCATCGGTTCCGCCTCCATTTCCCACGTTGATTCGCGGGCAAACCCCGGCATCCAGATAGCCGACTACATCGCGGGAGTACTCAATACCTATCACAACAGACCCGACGATGAAAACGGCGCTGCCTATTATGAAATAATCCGAAGCAATCTTACTAAAATAAAGTGAACCCTTCCGTACTTTGTCCCGCGTACTTCAAAGCACCATCATCCGTTTCGGGAAGGACTTACTCACTGAAGAAATAATGGGTCATCTAAGTATATATACTTTAGTTACTGGTAAATTTATAGCAGCAATTTTTCGTAGTCTCTCAAAAAGAGGGTTTTACCCAACTTTTCGCCGCAAAAACTGCGCTTTGCCGCTTTGGATCCCTTCCATACTCAGCCCATGATGCCGGGCCGCCGTGTACACCGAATACCTGGAACACCCCACGTCCCGGGAGATCTGGAAAGCACTCCGGCGCTTGAGAATGGCCATCTCCAGATACTCTCTGGACATAAGTTGAGGGTAGTCATACCAGTGCCTCATAGGATCTTCTCCCCATCCTCGGCTCTGGCTTTCATTCTCCGGGGAACCACCATCAGGACACCGGTTTGTTTTTCCTCATCGGAAATGAACCGTCCCTGCTCTTCGGCAAGGAGTGCTCTGCGGAGCTCTTCTACTCTGATCTGCTCGACCAAAGCGACCCGGGACTCTCCGGCGATCTCGATCGCCAGCTCATACAGCCGGCGTTCTCCGATCAGCTTCACGGCATTTGAACCGTTCACATACAGAAGACCAGATGCCAGCTGAGGCAGTTCATCCTTCAGTTTCGAAATATCGACCGTGGCCTGCATCTTCACCGGAACATCCACTTCAAAATCCGGCGAAGTCAGCCCGGAGGCATACAGCTCAGCGGCGATCTCTTTGGATTCTCCGCCATAGTCCTTAGCAAGCTTCTCCAAAGCTGCCTCCGTTTTCTGCAGATGCCAGGCGCGGGCAAAGGGATCATCCGGCAGCGGAAACGCTGTCTCCAGTGCATCTCTGACCGAAGCCGAATCAACAGTAATCATACTGATCCTCCATCTGCTCCCCAATCCGTTCATCCAGCTTCTGCCGAACATCACGGTACACAAAGAAGTTGACGTCATCTTCGGGCGTGTCGATTCTCAGAGTCGGCGATCTGCAGACCCGGCAGGGAACGAACAGTTTTTTCAGATCCTCCAGATCAGAGACCCAGACTTCCCTGGTCTCTGAAGACAGGCAGACTGGACACGAGAATTTTATCCGGCGGAAATACTCTGTTCCTCCGCCGTGAACTACTGCAGCTGCGCTCATGGGATCTCCTTGTAGCACGTTCGGTCAACGATCCGGCGAATCGTCGATTCCGCAACGCCAAGTTCCCGGGCGATCTTTCGCCGTTACTCGCCGGCTGCACATCGTTTTCGGATCAGGATCACCTCTTCGGCGGTGAACTTGCGGGATGACTGGATCCGGTTCTCTTCGCCCGGGATAAGGCGGAGGTTTTCGAGACGGCAATCGTGGATATCGTGATTGATGTGGTCCACTTCGAGGTTGAGATCGGACGGGAGATGCGAAAGGTCACAGTGCCCGGCAAGGTAGATGATCCTGTGCTTAAAGAGGGTGACAGTGAATCCGTTATAATGCACATAGAGCCGTTCGTATTTGTCCCGACATTGGGAAAATGTGAGAGGGATCCCGGTGATACGGTTGTAGACCTCGCCGTTTTCCGTATCGATCCGCCAGTCGCCCGACTCGATTTTCAGGACGGCTACGTAATCGGCAAGACGAACGCCCCGCCTTTTGGGATTCCGGGGCGGCGTTTTGGATCGGGGAGAAGTGCATGCTCCTGTCATGGTTCACCTTCCAGATAGCTTTCACAGCTGAAACTGTCGGGCGTTTGTGCAGCGGCCAAGGCCCGGCCGGCGTTTGAAGTGCCAGTGGAGACAGGAGCTACAGAGAGGCATGGGTGTCGCCTCCGGGTGTCCCCTGAAATCCAGCGGATGCTTTTTCATCTAATACTGCTAATTGTGTATTGCCTGTTCCGAAATACTGTTTCGACACGGGTTTAGGGCAGGCATCTTTTTCTTTGGTCATGTTAGACTCCTTTGATTTTTGCAAATTTTGGATGGTTTTTCTTGAACTGTGCGATGACATCTGTGTAGATGTCCGGGTGTTTGCTGAATAGGTCGGCCGAGCGGTTCAGTATCGCGGTTTCGGCGCTTTGCCGGTCGGAAAAGAGCGAGAGGAACTGCCGTTCGTTTTCGATGTCGCCAAAGTATGTGTGATAAACTTCGTCGATTGGAACAGGCCCTTCGCGTGCGCCGCCGACAGCGTTTTCCATGAATCCGACGATCATGCCGGATCCGCCTTTGCCGAACTGTTCTTTATACTGGTAAAGGACAGCGGCTTTTGCTTCGGGGACGTAGACTTTGTAGTCAGGCATCTCATGAAATGTCTCCTTTCAGGTGTTTTCTGATAAGCCCGAGTATGACCCTGGATGTATGAGGGTTCGGATATCTGCGGGCGAATTGTTCGAACGTTTTTTTGTCGGCGTCGCCGATGAAGAGCGTGAATGTATCGCCTATGGGTTTCACTTCCTTGATTTTTTTTGTGAGAGAAGAATGGGGTGTTTCCCGCCCTGTCTTTCACATAATATTGTTGGATTTTTACCAATATTAGTGTTTGTTTTTTGCAATAATGAGTGAAAATATCCACAAAAATAGTTGTAACTAATGATTAAAAAACGGATGTTCGCGAAACGCGTGTGAGCGGGGATGAGGGGGAAAACATACTGGTTTTCAAATCCAACTGTCTCTTTTTTAAGGTGACGGTGTTTCTTGTAATGATCACTCGATTGGACCGGCAGCCGGAGGGGCCCAGATCCTCCGAAGCGGTCGGTTTGTTTTGGCAGATTGTCCAGACAGGGGTGTGCTGAAACAGAATAAGGGGTGTTTAGGTCTGCCAAATTACACATCAACGTGAGATGATATAAACCCCCAACCGCGCGGTGCGATAATGCCCCGGGAGGGAGGGAAAATGGGGTGGTCAGTGAGTGAGGAGGGGAGAAAAGGGTGCAAAAAAATGCGGGTGATCTCTCATTCACTGCACTGAATGGAGGAAAAAAAAGGTTTAGAGATAATCCCGGTTATTCCGTCTTTTTACGATCCAAACTACGCCGATGATAATAATGACAGCTGAGAGTATCCCGATCACGACAAAGAGAATAGTAACAAGTCCGTTATCCGTTCCCCCCGTCTCTGCATCTGGCTGACCGGCCGCGTTCTCACTCCCGCCGGGCTGATTGGTGGAAACGGTCGTTGGAACATTTGTTTGTACGGCAACAGACGTCTGGACCGGTGTCACAGTGACAACGGCCGAAGGGGTGGGAACTCCGGTAACAGAGCTCGAAACCGAACCGCCGGGCGAAAAAGGCGCTGTCGATCCCGCAGGACTTGAAGCGATCATATATGCTGAAAAGCTGCTCAGCCAGGCATCATAGGTCACGGATCCGTCAGGATTCTCTGAGTGGATATAGGTCGGAACCGTTTCCCAGATATTTGTGCCTTCGTTATGATGGAACACAACGATTTTGTCTTTTGCAGCGTTAAGGCCGGCAAGATCGGCAGCGGTCAGTGTGAAGGTAATGATGATCGTGTAGGGACCGGCAGGGGGATTGACCGGCGTTATATCTACAAGGGTGAATACGGTCGAGCCTGTCGGGACCGGGGGAGGGTTGCCTGCTCAGCCGACGGAACGTCAGTTATCGGAAGGAGAAATCCAACAGGTACAGAGTTGTTGGTGACGATGACTGAAGACTGGCTTGCGGGGTGATTTCCCGAGCTTGTGTCCAGAGGAGGGACACCGATCCCGAATGTCAATGCAAGTTCTGCAGAACTGCCTGCTGAGAATGATATGGTTTGGGTTGCGGGGGTGCTGCCGATCCAAAAGGTGACAGTTTTTCCTTCGGCCGAGGAGCCGGGAGGGGAGATGATGAATTTGTTGCCGAAGGTCCCGGGTTCTCCGATCATCCCGGGAGAGGATAGGGTGTAGGTATAGGTGTTTCCGTCGAGCTCTGCAGTGATCACCGTTCCTGCAGGGATTTCGACCCCGTTTTCAGTGACGGCCGTTCCGTAATACTGGGCCGGAAGAAGGGGAGCGGAGGAGGTTTCCGCTCCGGCTATACCGACACAGAGGACGGTAAGGAGGAGGAGAGTGATGAGCAGTTTTTTCATGGTCATCACGCCGTGAGTCCTGTCATCGTGTTTTGTGCATCGAGATACACCCAGTATCCGTTTCCGAGCGTCATGAGACGGTCGGGACTATTGGCATCCGATCCGCCATTGATGATCGCGGCGTCGTATCTTCCATCTGCAAGGTTCCAGGGTATGATGGTCCGCCAGCTTGTTCCGGCAAGGGCAGATTTTGCGGAGGCTGGTTCAGCGGAGGAAAGTCCTATCGCGTTCCATCCGGGATACAGCGTTTTCGTAGATGGGGGAGCCGGGTCTGAAGGATAGGTGAGGGCAATGGTTGTTTGGTTTGCCGCGTAGATCCAGTAGCCGTTTAAGGGCTGGATGATCTCGTTTTCATTCTGGATCAGGACCCAGGTCTGTGTCTGGGCGTTGTAGGCAAGGATGTTTGTGCTGTTAGTTTCCACACTGCCGAACAGCGATCCGGCAGTGTTATTGGAGGCGTTCAGCGTTTTGGGAACGGAGATGAAGTTCCAGCCATGAGTGAGAGAAAGGGATGATGAGTTTACTTGCGGTAATTCTGCAGAAATCACTTTGAAGATTTGGGTGCATCGCAAATATGCAGCGTTTGCGGAAATTGTGTATGTATCAATGTCTAATACAGAAGTATCAAAAGAGATATTCCAGGTGTTCACACCATTTTCACCTGCAACGACGGTTGTAGATGGGGTGGGGTAGGGTAGGGAGAATAGGTCATGTTGTTCTTATCAACTACGGGGGATGTAATTGAACTTACTTCAACTGTAACAATGGTTCCTGGTTGGAAGTTAGTAGTTCCAGAAATATTAAGGGGTTGACCTCGCACAACATCGGAAACAGAGTTCATAGAAATCATTTGCTGAGTAACTATTACCCTGATATTCGCGTATTCGTCATCTATATTTTGACTGTCAAGCGCACAACACAATGCTTCCGCAGCGTTTGCACTCTGGCGTGTTTGAGTATCAAAAAGAAGAAAAGCGTCCTCCGAGGTGTAGTCCCCATTTACATTCATATTGATATAAGATCCCCAGTTGTCTGCTGCTACCGGACCAACATTGAACACGCTGTCTGCGCCGGGATGTTGAATAACAGCAAAATACTGACCGGTCGAGATGGTTTCAGTGTTGAAATATGCCCAATAGGATCCGTCATCATCAACAGAGATCATATCTGTCCTAAAATAATTCGTTCCAAAAATGTAATAGAGGAGTTGTGTGGTTCCAGTTGCATTGCCGGTGATGAGCTGCGATGTCCCGCTGGTTATGATGAGAGAGGTCTCATCCACGGTCAAACATACATCTTTTGTCCAGGCAGCGTAGAGATAATCAGTGATCATGGCTGGATCCGGGGGGGTGTATCTCCGGCAACGGCAAAGATAGTGTACGTTCCAAGGTCATGAGTTTCAGGAAAGGCAAAACTCGTAGTCCAAACTTTATCGGTAGAAACGGATATAGGCAGATTGGAAAGCAATTGTCTGGTGCCATTTGGATATTCAAAAAAGAGATGAACATAGCTTGAATTAGTATTCACTCCGGATAGCGTAAGGGTATCACCATACAGAAATGAGTGAGACCAATAGCTAGTTGTAATGGAAATAAAACTTCCTTCTGTAGGATCAACTACCAGAGGTATTCGGAGATATTGGTCATCAATGTTTTGTGTATCAATGCCCATGCACAATACATCAGCAGCATTCCGACCTGTCCGAACCCCGGTGTTGTACAAAATTGTATTTGACGGTTCATCATTGACTTCATCCATTATTTTTATATCATACGATCCACTTTCAGGCACATACTCAGGATACACGTTGAATACAGCATCCTCTCCCGGATGCTGAAGAACCAGAGTATACTGACCAGCATCATGACTGAGTTTGTTAATATCCATTCTATATGAGCCATCTGAGTTGATATTTGCAAATCCTGTCTCAAAATAATTTATTCCAAACAGATAATACTGAATTTGCGACGTTCCCGTTGTATTTCCGGTAATAGTTATATTTTCCAGATTTGGGACATCAATAAGTTCATTCATTGTCAAACAAACATCCATTGTCCAGGTGGCATAGAGATGATCAGTGATTGTGGCTGGATCTGGGGGAATTGCATCTCCGGCAACGGCATAGAACGTCTATGTTCCCAGCTCCGGCATTTTTGCATAGGTGAATGATGAACACGTCCATATCCATGTTTTATCAGAAACAGCAATGGGAGAAATTGATAATTGCTCTCTGTTTCCTTTTGGGGAGTCCATATAGATATGCACATAATCTGAGTTGGTATTTAATCCGGAAAGTGTGAGAATATCACCATTGGTGTATGAGCTAGAATGAGTTCCCTTGATAATAGAGAGAAGATTTCCTTGCGTTGAATCAACGATAAATGAGACACACACATAACTCTCATCAATGTTTTGTGTGTCAAGTGCCTGACACAATGCTTCTGCAGCGTTTGCGCTCTGACGATCATTTGTATTGAACAGAATCATAGAGCTGTCCGAGGCGTAGTCACCTTGAGCATTCATTTTGATATCATATCCGCCGTTTTCTGCAGCGACCGGGCCAATATTAAATAATCTGTCATACATCGGATGTTGAACAACAACGAAATACTGACCATTCGCGAGATTTGTTGTATCTATGTTTAAAACGTAAGATGTACCGGTGACAGATGCCATGTTCGTAGAGAAGTAATTTTCACCAAATATGTAGTAAAGAATGCCGTTGTTTTCTTTTGGCAATTCTGCAACTCCGGTTATCGTCAGTATATCACCTTGAGTAACAGTGTCTGAATCTGCAGTTGCGGAAAGGGAGGGCCGTTTCATAGAAACAGCCACAGAAGCATATGCACAATCACTCTTAAATGTCGTGACGTCTCCAAAAATATCAACATCAGAAGCTGCGTAGAATGTGTAGGTTCCGGGGTCTAATGAGCGATAAACTGTCGAATCAAATGTAGTTGTCCAGGTGTCATCAGCATTAACTGTTGCATTGGTAAGGTAGGTCTGGGGGACATTTGCACCTTTGATAAAGAGAGAGACATTACCCGAGATTGTGTTTGCACCGGAAAATACCACCTCTTCCCCGAGATAATACGAATTTCTGTCAGTTCCAACAGTAATTATAGGTGAGGCATACACACCCCCTACAAAAAAGATCATGATCAGAAAAAGAACAAGCGAAGAGATTACGAGTTTTGTTACATTCATGATACCACACACGATTACATTGAACCTCTTTAGGGCGTAAGCTTCGATTAACCTTTTGCCGGCGGCGGGAGGGACGGGAAATTTTGTGCGGATATGGTGTCTATAATGAATGGAAAATTCAGCTCCCAATCAGATAGGTATCAAAATACTAAATAGGACTTATCCGGTGTGACCTCAACCGAAAAGACAACAAATGAAGTTCTTTGAGATGTACTTTGATTTCGTTCACGACCTTAGTGTAGACACAAGAGAAAAAACCAACCGCAAATCGGCGCGAATCCGCCCTTCGGGCGAAGCGAATCGGATTTGCTGATCCTCACTCTCGCTCGTTGGGCCTAGTCGCAAGTCTATCGACTTGCTTGGCTAATGGCGAGCCTATCGGCTCACCCCGCTCGACCCAACGGCTCGTCCCTTCATCGGGAACGTTCGGGCAAATCCTGTCGGCGCCTCGGCGCCTCCCGTAAGGATAAATGGAATTTTTTGGTTATATTTGGGGTGCTCAGTGAATGAGGAGGGGTGAAAAATTGAAGAAAATCAGCCTCACTCGACCATGTCTTTAAGTTCGAAAAGCATCACGCCTTTTTCCCCAGCCTCATCCTGTAACCGTTTCGTGAAATCCGATTTCGAGAAAAGACAGTAGAACATCTTCGCATCGGACGAGAGAGGGAATTTGCGCATAAGCGAATACAGCGTATCGGTATCCGTCTTGGCATTCCTGTACTTACACTCGCCAAGAAGCATACGGGATCCGTCTGCATCGAGCGCCATAATATCGATCTCGTCCGTTTTGTTCCACCACCTCCCGATCCTCGTAAAATGAAACGGCAGAACGCCTGCGTTGTTCTGTTTTCGCATATACTGAATGGAAATATCCTCAAAGACCCGGGAAACATACTCGTCGAGAGAGGGAGCAACAGCATAGGTATAGATTCCCGGTGCACCGCCATACTCCAATTCGGACGTATTCGGATAGACAAACGCATAGTAAAACCGGAAATAATTATCCGTGATCTTATACAGCCCACGCTGAACATTTGACGACTCCTTTAGACTCCCGGTAACGGGAAACTCCCGGGTTATAATGCCAAGCTCGATCAGATTACGAAGATATGAGCTGAGTTTGGATTTTTCGATGAGGGTTTTTGCATGGATCTCGGAAAGTTTTGTATTGCCAAGCGCAACGGCGCTGATGATGGTATTGTAAACGGCAGTTTCCCGGAGTTCTTCGTGCATCAGAAACTCAACTTCGCTGTAAAGCACACAGCCTTTCTGCAGGATATTTTGAACGATATTTTCCGCAAGCGATAAGGAAGGATCGAACTGTTTGAGATAATGGGGGATGCCTCCAAGAATCGCATAGGCGGCTGTTTTGTCCTCCGGGCTGTAATTCGGGAAGAATTGTACCGCATCGAAAAAATCCATCTCTTTCATCTGGAGAATGCCGGTAGCTCTGCCGTAGAGCGGATTTTTTTCCGCAAGTACTTCCTGTTCGATGAAGCTCATGGAACTGCCGGACAAGACGAGCATGATGTCTTCATACTGCAGTTTTTCATCCCAGAGGGCCTGCAGGATGGAGGGAATCTCGGGATTGCTTTTGACCATGTAGGGAAATTCGTCGATGATGACGAGCCGTTTGGTTGTGGAATCAAGCTCCAGCAGGCCCGAAAATGCTTCCCGCCACGAAGAGAAGACAGAGAGATACTGAGCCGCCGGGATATTTTTTGCCAGGAGCCGTCTGCTGAATGCATCGAGCTGCTGTCGGTCGGTCGATTCGGTGCAGGCATAGAAGAGGTGTTCTTTGTCTTTGGCAAACTGCCGGAGGGTCTCGGTTTTGCCGATCCGGCGTCTGCCGTAGAGAACGAGGAGCTGACCTTTCGGCCGGTCGTATCGCTCCTGCAGCCATGCAAGTTCTTTTTCCCTGCCAAGGAACTGCCGATTCATATAATCGTAATTATTATAATCATGATTATATATTGTTTGCGGCGGCGGGTTGGATGCTGAAGGCGGACAACCTTAGCTGAGCAAACCGAAGGTTTGCGAGCGGGTTGGTGACGAAGTTGACGACCAAAGCCTGAGCAAGTCGCCCGACTTGCGAGTCAACTCTTTGATTTCGTATATGGGATGATGTGAACGGATGAGAAAAACTAACCGCTTATTCGCGGTTGGTTTTTTTCTCTTGTTTCTACACTCTGCCGTACACGAAATCGAAGTACCTCTCATAATCACGTCAGTTTTTCCCGGTCGAGATCACACCGTCTCCGTCCCAGTTTTACAAGGATATGATGAGCTGACCAAGCTCACAAACCATCGATTTCCCCCTCACGTTCCACTCGAAAACCACCTTTTCGATTCCATTTTGCTTCATCCCAAACCAGTTTTCACCTGCATTTTTCGATCGAAACCAGCATCCAAAATTAAAATACCCAATCTCCTGCCGATTCGGCAAAAAATTAAACTCATCACATATAAATCATGCACACGTGCGAAAGAAAAACGATAAGGGAAAGAAAAGTCCGGGCGGACGGGCGGAAAATAATATATACCGCTTCTTTTGCAAAGCAATTCTCTCTCTCTCTCTCTCTCTTCTGTACTAAATACAAGTATAATAATAAGAGACTACACGTGTGAAAAAAAAGTGATTGATGAGAGAGTTTTCTTCCCGTAATTACGTAAGGACGGACGGAAGTTTACCCCCCATACAGATTTTTTATCGCACGTCTGCGGTATTTATATAAAATGAGTTCACTCTGCAAAAAATACGGCAGGATCAAACGTATTTTCCATCCGACTCCGGATTTACCCCGCTCAAACTACAGCAAAAACAGCATCCGAAAGGGCAAAATTCCAATCGACAACCCTATTTTCGAGTGAAAACCACTCATTTCACCAAACAGACCCTCATAACCCGCAGACCTCTTTGATCAGTGCTGCCGCTTCCAGATCTCTTGGCCCCCCGCACTTTCGAACGATGCCCAGATGATACTCGATCAGTTCACGAAGTTTGGGATCATGGTTCATCACATAGCGTGTGGCATGGACCGTCGCATCGATCACCGAATTAAAACCGCGGTTCACCGGCCGCATCTCATCACGGCAGTACTCCGATCCCACAGGTTCAAGTTCCACAAAATACGCATCCTTCGTCTCGTTGACGATCCGGGCGGTAAACGCCATCCATGCATCGGCATCGCGAAGCAGTTGCATGACCATCTCACCGACAAACACATTTCTGAGATCCGACTTGGCCACGTCCGAAAACGCATACAGCGGATAGAGATACGGATCGCTGACGAAGTTCGCCGTTACCCAGCCGTACTTCTCCACATTCTCTGCCGTCTTCGATCCTTTGAAAAGGATCATCTTCGGCGACTGACCGGACCGCACGATGATCCCGATAGGTGCTGCATTATCCTTAGTGACCGCGATAACTTCGGTGATCCCTTCGCCTAACAATCCCATTGCCACCCCTCCAGAAGTGCGGTAAAAATTCCGGCGATGCAGATATCCGCAAGAGATCCCGGATTCACGCCGCCGAGGATACACTCCTCGTCGAACATGCTCAGTGAAAGGCCGCCGGCACGAACCAGCTGAGCACGTTCCATGATTGTAACCGCCCGGGCATATCCGAACTTCTTTGCAATGAACGTATCCGGATACGCGGCCATAAGACGGAGGAACATCTCCTGGATCTGGTCAGCCCCGTCCTTTTCTTTGAGAATATCGGCGGCTTTCCTTGTCAGGGCAAATCCGTTCGTCCATTCGCGGGCGACCATATCGGTCCCGCTCGAATACCTCATGACATCGAGCATGGTCATCCGCTTCTCGCGAAGCATCGCGATCGATTCAGGATTATTTACGTCCATCTCATCCTCCTTGTTGACCCTGACCTGGGTCCTGCCGAAAGCCTGATAAAAAAGAACGGCGTCCTCGACCGTTGTTCGAAGAACGGCCTCGCACGCCCCGGCGATGCCTTTGCCTTTGATCAGCGGCAGAAGAAGAATGAACGCTCCAAAATGCGTATTCCCTCCCGCATGACCGTTCGTATGCTCGACGGCCGCATACATCGCCTCGCCGAGTGTTAGTTCCGGGACTTTTTCAAAAACATCCCTGGCGAGCACGGCCGATGCCAAAAAATGCCGGAACTTCGTATCCTCGTAATCATGGAACCGGTCGATATTTCCCGGTTTGATATTGGCACTCACCTCAAGGAGCATCGATAGTTCGGCGGTTTCGGCAAGAGACAGCTTAGACATTTTCAAAGATTTTCTTCACGATCTTCTCAGAAAGCGTACGTTTCAGAGCCATATATTCATTCATCGGGAGATCGATCGACTTCAGCGTCATATCCCGGAACATACAGGGGGTAGAGGATTTACAGCAGTAGGCAAGACTGCCGAAACAGGTGTGGCTCCCCATCGAAAGAGGAATCGCGGCAGTCATTTCCTTTTTCAATGCTAGATACTCCTCCCGGCTCATCCCAAGCGACTCGAGAGAGGGAAGAAGCGGGCACTGTTTCACCGGCATACAGCAGAACGTAAGCGAGCGAAGATCGCCTCCCCGGCACAGCTGTTTGGGGGCATTATACCAGCCGATCTCTTCGGCGACCGCCCGGATATACCGGTCGAGTGTCTGAAGAACGCTGAGGCTTGCACTTCGGGCGACCGAGACGAGATCGGCCCCGTGGGCGAAATAATCCATCATCTTGTCGGGGCTGGATACGCCGTTGTTTGCGATGATGATTAAGGGGCAGCTGTTTCGAATCTGTCTGATCTTGGTGTGTCCGGTATCCATCAGATCGACATGCAGAATTGAAGCTCCGGCTTTCCAGAGCATCCGTGCGAGTTCGCGGTCATCCACAACGCCGGCACGGGTCTTGACGGAGACGGTCATGCCTTCGGCTGCAAGCGCAGAAACGATGGCACAGAGTTTCTCAGGATTGTGAAGAAGATACTCGCCACATCCTGCATCGATCATGGACTGCTGACGGCAGTGGGCGTCGATCTCGTATATGACGGAAGGTCCAAACCGTTTTGTGGCGGAAACGAACGCTTCCGGCGTTGCCCCTCTAAGGTTGAGACCGATGATGATGTCCACCCCTTCCAGAATGTCGATCTCGGTTGCTATTTCGTCGAAATCGGCATTGAACTCGGTCCGGCCCGCCGCTTCCATAGCAACAGAGGCTTTCCTGCTCGGTTCATCTGTATTGTATCCGCCAATAAAAGCAACACCGGCATGTTTACTGCGGGCGAGAACAAACTCCGCATCGGTTATTCCGGCCATAGACGCGATCACGATGGGGGTTTTGACAGGCCTTCCGTTTATTGATATGAATCTTGTAGCTGCCGTCATGAATTTTATATTAGTTGGTTTTCACTCCTAATTACTATGATGGATTGAGACAGGAAAGACGATACCCTCCGGGGACCCGTTCGAGTGCCGTGCATTTTCTGAACTCCTCGATAGAGATCCCGGCGGATGTTTCGAAAAACTCCAGAACTTTCGTCCAGGGCATAAGATATGCTTCGTTTTTTGAACCCTGACCCCGGAACTCGACCGCGAGATAACCGCGGCGGCCGGTGTATTTGACGAATCCGGAGATGTTGTCGACCTGATGCACTCCGTCCTTGTCTTTATGGAAATTACTGGTAAAGTAGAGCCGTTTTCCGTTCAGGGATTTGCACTCGATCGCGAGATAATAGGCAGGATCCAGCGAGTCGACGATGATATCCACATACTGCGTGTTGAAGTGAGACTGTTTGAGCCGGTAGGCAAACCCTTTCATCCTGTTTTCGGTGAAGAACCGGTTCATGCAGACGACCATCTCCCGCTCGAAGTCGTTACTCATCTGATGTATGATTTTGTACTCAAGAGTGATGAATCTGGCGACCAAAACGCAGGCCAAGCGTCATTATTAATGTCTGTCAGATCAAATGTACAAGCACATACCTCAAAGGAACATATTATGGGAAAGTACACGATTGTTCAGGCACGAGCCTTATCGGAAGCCGTATTCGAGATGTGGATTCATGCACCTCAGGTTGCACGCCATGCCAAGGCCGGCCAGTTCTGTATCATCCACGCCGATGGAGCGGGAGAACGGGTTCCTTTGACTATCTCCGCAACAAACGGAGACAATATCAGGATCGCTTTCATGGCTGTTGGAACCACGACGAAACTGCTCGCAACCCTCAAAACGGGTGACGAACTCCGTGATGTGGCGGGTCCCCTTGGGATGCCAAGCGACATCGTCGAAGGCTCCGAGACCGTGATCATCGTTGGGGGAGGAGTCGGCGTTGCCTGTACGCCGATCCTTGCCCAGGCGGCAAAGGACGCCGGCAACTACGTCATCGGGATCATCGGTGCACGAAACCGGGATCTTCTCATCTTCGAAGATGATATGCGGGCGATCTGCGACGAACTTTATGTAACGACGGATGACGGTTCGTACGGAATCAAAGGGTTCGCAAGCGGCCCCTTAAAAGATCTCTGCGAATCGGGCCGCAAGATCGATAAAGTCTGGATCATCGGTCCGGGCATGATGATGAAGGTCACAAGCGAAGTGACCCGTCCCTTCGGCATCAAAACCTACGTCTCTCTCAACCCGGTGATGGTTGACGGAACCGGCATGTGCGGGAGTTGCAGAGTCACCGTCGGTGGCGAGATGAAGTTTGCCTGCGTAGACGGACCCGAGTTCGATGCGCACGAAGTTGACTGGAACGATCTTATGACCAGACAGAGAATGTACCTTGCCGAAGAGAAACAGTCAATGGACTTCCGTGAAGAACATCATGAATGCCGCTGCAGGAAGGTGGAGTAAATGGACCGCGATGCAGATCTCAGAGTAGCCGACTTCGAAGAAGTGGATCTCGGACTCAACAAAGAACAGGTCATTGCCGAGGCACAACGGTGTATCCAGTGTAAAAAACCAAAATGCATCAGCGGATGCCCGGTCGGAATCGACATTCCTGCATTCATCCAGGCGATCGCCGACGAAAAGTTCCAGGATGCCGTGGACATCATCAAAAAGGACAACATGCTTCCTGCCGTCTGCGGACGTGTCTGCCCGCAGGAGACCCAGTGTCAGGGAGTCTGTGTCCTCGGCATAAAGGGTACGCCGATCGCGATCGGTCAGCTCGAGCGGTACGTTGCCGACATCGAACGAAAGAAGGGAGCGAAGTGCCCGAAGTGCGCCCAGCCGACCAATAAAAAAGTGGCGGTCGTCGGCTCAGGTCCGGCAGGTCTTGCCTGTGCGGCTGAGCTCGCACGCCGCGGTCACTCGGTGACGATCTTCGAGTCCCTGCATGAGGCGGGAGGCGTGCTGATGTACGGTATCCCGGCGTTCCGTATGCCAAAAGATATCGTCCAGTACGAGATCGACCAGGTGAAAAAGCTCGGCGTCGAGATCAAAACGAATCATATCGTTGGTCGTTCGGTCTCGGTCGAGGAGCTTCTCTCCTACAGTGCCGTGTTCCTTGGAACGGGCGCGGGCCTCCCATACTTCATGTGCATCCCGGGCGAAAATCTGCCGGGCGTGTACTCGGCAAACGAGTTCCTTACCCGTGTGAACCTGATGGGAGCAAACAAGTTCCCTGAAAACGACACGCCGGTAAAAGTCGGCAAAAAAGTCGTAGTCGTCGGCGGCGGGAACGTCGCGATGGACGCGGCGCGTGTCGCCCGGCGTATGGGTGCTGAGGTAACTCTGATGTACCGCAGGGGCGAAGCAGACATGCCGGCAAGACTCGACGAAGTCCGCCACGCAAAAGAGGAAGGTGTTTTCTTCATGACCGCGACGAACCCGATCGCAATCCTCGGCGAGAACAACGCCGTCTCAGGCGTCAAGGCCATCAAGATGGAACTCGGCACGCCCGGAGACGACGGACGCTGCTCCTTCTATCCTGTGGACGGAAGCGAGTTCGTGGTCGAGGCGGATGTCGTGATCGAGGCTATAGGTCAGGGACCAAACCCACTTCTCCTCAGAATGCTGCCCGAACTTACCAGAAACAGAAACGGCAGTGTTGCCGTGAACTGTCTTGGCGAAACGAGCATCCCCAAAGTCTATGCCGGTGGGGATGTCGCAACAGGAGCGGCCACCGTGATTCTCGCCATGGGAACCGCCAAGGAAGCCGCCGTCGCGATTGACAAGAAGCTTGGAAAATAATCTCCCTGACTTTTTCTTTTTTTCACCGGGCAGACCGGCCCGAACACAAGACTGAATATTCGCAGCCTCAAATGAAAGATAATGCATCTCGAAACAACCGAGTCACCCTCCAAAAAACCCAATAAAGATCCTCTGCAGATCGACATCGTGCTGGTAGAACCGCTGTACGAAGGAAACATCGGATTTGCCGCACGCGTGATGAAAAACTTCGGCTTTCATAATCTCGTTCTCATCAACCCTCCCAAACTCAGTATGAAGGCGGAAGCCCGTGCTTCGCATGCCAAAGACGTATTGGCAAACGCCGAGCGGATAACGCTGGATGAGGTCTTTGAACGAAGCAATATCTGTATCGCAACAACCGGCGGTCTTGCAAAATCCGTAACGAATCCGATGAGGATGCCGTATTACTCGGTCGCCGAGCTTCGCGAAATGCTCAAAGACGTCGACGGACGGGTCGCAATTTTGTTCGGCAGGGAAAACTGGGGACTCAATAACGAAGAGATCGCACGCTGCGATATCGTCTGCACAATACCGACAGATGAAGAATATCCGATCCTCAATATCTCCCACGCGGTTGGAATCGTCTGTTATGAACTCGCTCATCTTCAGCGCGGAGAGTATCAGCTCGCAAGCAAAATCGAGATGGAATCTCTGTATGCCCACCTTGGAAGGTTCCTGGAAGGGATCCAGCACCCAATCGAAAAACGCGAGACGACGCTCCTCCTTGCCCGAAGAGTCCTTGGACGAACTAAACTCACCATTCGCGAGGCAAGTACGCTGCATGGGATCCTGCGAAGAACCGAGTGGCATCTCAAGCATCCGGGTCAGGCATATGACGCGGAAGACAGAGAATACTGGGACGGTTCAGAATAAACAAAAAAAGGGGTGCCCGGCCGCCCCTTGTAATTACAAATCGAATCCTTTTAATGCATATACGTCCTTGTAATTGGTGCAAGCATCGATAGTGTAGTGGTTATCACTAGGCGTTGCCAACGCCTAAACTCGGGTTCGAGTCCCGGTCGATGCATTCTGTTTTTGGTGAGTTGAAATGAGATTTCCTTTAGATCAGGTATGTCGATAGTTCTGCTCGGGATAGGTAATCCGCTTCACGCGGACGACGGAGCGGGACCAAGGCTTGCAGATATGCTTGCAGGAACACCAGGTCTTTTCGCATTCAACTGCGGAACTGCACCGGAGAACTTCACCGGAGTTGTGCGCAAACTTGGTCCTGACCTCCTGATCATCGCAGACGCGGCAGACATGGGCCTTGTGCCGGGATCGGTCAGGATCATCCCGCCGGAAAAAATCCGCGACACTTCGATTGGGACGCATACGCTTCCGCTCTATCACCTGGTCGATTTTTTAGCCGAACCTTCGCGCAAAATCGTCGTCATCGGCATCCAGCCGGCGAGTCTTGACTGGACGGAAAATCTGAGCGAACCGGTTTGGTCGGCATTAAACGAAATCAAAATGATGATTGCCGAAAACAACCTGCTGAAACTGCCTGTTTTGTAATTTCAAGTAAAGATAAAGTTAATCACTGTCGAATACCAGAGATTATAATGATTATGTCCGACATTAAGGTCCCCCTCGACGTCCCCCTGGCCATGCGGGATGTCTATACTTCCAATTATAACCTGATCACTGCAGGATCAGGCCGCCTGATGCTCTTTGCCGGAGATCAGAAAATAGAACACCTCAACGACGATTTCTTCGGTGCAGGGATTGCCGAAGATGATGCAGATCCCGAACACCTCTTCCGCATCGCATCCAAAGCGAAGGTCGGCGTTCTGGCAGCGCAGCTCGGACTTATCGTCCGGTACGCAGAAGACTACCCATCTGTTCCTTATCTTGTTAAGATGAACTCCAAATCGCATCTGGTGAACGTGTCCCAGAAAGACCCGGTCTCCCCGCAGCTTTGGAGCGTTGAGCAGATCGTCAATATCGCAGAAGAGTCGGGAATCAAAATCGCCGGTGTGGGCTATACGATTTATCTCGGCAGCGAAAACGAAGCAGACATGCTTGCCGAGGCGGCACAGATCATCAACGAAGCACATTTCTACGGCCTCCTAAGCGTACTCTGGATCTACCCCAGAGGAAAAGCTGTCGGCGATGAAAAGGATCCCCACCTTATCGCAGGCGCCGCAGGTGTCGCCGCATGTCTCGGCAGTGACTTCGTCAAAGTCAACGCACCCAAAAAAGACGGAAAAACCTCGCCCGAACTCCTTCAGGAGGCAGTTCGCGCTGCAGGCCGCACAAAACTCGTTTGTGCTGGCGGCTCGACAAACACGGAAGAAAAGTTCCTCAGCGAACTCTATGATCAGATCCATATCGGCGGCGCATCAGGAAACGCGACCGGCAGAAACATTCACCAGAAATCCCTTGACGACGCGGTCAAATTCTGCAATGCGATCTATGCCATCACCGTCGAAAACAAACCGGTGAGCGAAGCACTCGCTCTTCTCAAATAATTACCTCACCTCTTTTTTTGCTTCAGCAGGGTTAAACTGAGAAGCATAGCGCATTAACCTCATACACTTTACCCAGCCTCCTTAAGTACCAAAAAAACACATAGTATTACTATTATGAACGATGCGGAGGTCCTGATGAACCCAAACGACTTAGTGCAGTTTCTGAAAAAAAGTCCTGAGTATTTCACAAAAGATGACATCCTCCGTTTTTGCGAAGAAAACCATGTTGAGATGGTTAACTTCCGCTATGCCGGCGGCGACGGGAAACTCAAAACCCTGAACTTCGCCGTCTCGTCAAAGGAGCAGCTCGACACGCTCCTCTCCGAAGGCGAACGGGTCGACGGCAGCAAACTTTTCTCTTTTATCGAGGCAGACAGTTCCGATCTCTACGTCATTCCAAGATACGGGACGGCGTTCATGGATCCTTTTGCTGAGGCCCCGACATTAAACATCCTCTGTTCCTATTACAATAGTTACGGCCAGCCGCTTGCCTCCTCGCCGGAACACATCCTTCGCCAGGCGGAAGCATCGTTCAAAAAACACACCGGGATGGAGTTCAAATGCCTCGGCGAACTTGAATACTATATCATCTCCAAAGAGGAGACCTTCTATCACCGAAGCAACAGGATCGGGTATCATGAATCGGGGCCCTTCTGCAGATTCTGCGAGATGCGGACCGAAGCCATGCTTATGATCGCCCGTGCCGGCGGGAAGATCAAATACGGCCATGCCGAAGCGGGTTCTTTCACGAAAGACGGATATTATTACGAGCAGCACGAGATCGAGTTCCTGACAACAAGCCCGATCCTCGCCGTCGAACAGATCCTCATCACAAAATGGATCTTGAGAAGACTCAGCTTGAAGTACGGGGTCGAGGTCTCGTTTGCGCCGAAGATCGCCATCGACAGATCGGGTTCGGGTCTGCATATCCACCTCCTCGCAGAGAAAAACGGCGAAAACGTACTGATCAAAGAGGGAAAACTTTCCGACACGGCAAAGCGGATGATCGTCGGGATTCTGGACATCAGCGATGCGGCCACCGGATTTGGGAACACCGTGCCTACTTCTTATCTGAGACTTGTGCCGAATCAGAACGCACCGACCTACATCTGCTGGGGAGAACAGAACCGGTCGGTCGTTGTGCGGGTGCCGCTTGGGTGGGTCGACTCCGTCGATATGGTGGCCGATGCAAACTTCGGTCTCAAGAGAAGATCTGAAAAATCCTCCAAACAGACGCTGGAATTCCGGGTCGCCGACGGTTCGGCCTGCATTTACGAAACGATCGCCTGTTTGATCTGCGGAGCGATCCACGGTCTCGGCATGAACGGCTCTCTCACCAAAGCAGACGAACTCTATGCATCGAGAAATATCTTCAACGAGGAGTGCACGTCGTTCCTTAAGACTCTGCGCCGCCTGCCGATCAGCTGCACAGAATCGGCCGATGCGCTGATTTCCAAACGAAAACTGCTCGAAAGAAACGATATCTTCCCACCGGGAGTCATCGACGACCAGGCAGCAAAACTGAAAGCGTATAATGACAGTTGTCTTTCCGAAAGACTTCGCAGGGATGAGATCCTCTTCACGGAATGTGCGGAGCAGTATCTCCACATCAACTGATCTGACATGGGATTTTTAGGCAATATCGAACGGGCACTCGGCGTGTGGTACCCGGACAAGGACACGGAACCCGATGACGGCAACCCTCTGGTAGCTCTGGCGTTTCGCGATTACGTGATCAAACGGCTTGGAAGTAAGTGGTCAGCAACCGGCAGGGAAGAAAGAGCTCTTGGCGAACCGGATCTTCTGGCTCTCAGAAATGCGGACGAGACCCGCTATGATCTGGTCACCTGCTACCGGAGCCGGATGTTTGTCGGCGAAGACGGCGAGGCCTATCTTCCCTGGACAACGCAGGAGATCTACGACAAATATCTCGCGTATGCAAAAGCCGAAGGAAATCCCTTTTACGTCATCTTTGGTCTGCACGGATTTGCCGATGCACCGAAGTTCTTGTTCGCCGTCCCTCTCGATAAGGCAGTTATCGATCTGAAGAAAAGTGTTCTTCAGCAGTATGAAGTCCCGGAAGGCCGGGAACTTCTGTAACGTTCTTTTTTGCGCGGTCATCCGCCTGTTTCGTGAGCCGGTTTGAAAAACCGCAGAATAAAGCGTTTTTGGCCGCTTTTGTTACTTTCTCCCAGAGGACAGCCGCCGATGAACCGATCGTGTTATATGTCAACACGTAGCACGCTTATAGGTATGATACTTGGATTACCCGATATCACGGTCTTCACTGTTGGCGGAGCCATCATTTTATGTATCATTCTCCTATTAATCTGGGGCATTACATTCCCTAAGGAGAATGACAGCTAAAGATGGCACTGGCTGAAGGAAGCACATTTATTACGATCGCGCTCATCGCTGTCTACTTTGTAGTTTTACTCGGTATAGGCGTCTGGGCATCGAAGAAGATCAAAAGCACAGAGGATTATATGCTGGCCGGCAGAAACCTCGGGTTCTGGCTCTTTACCCTCCTGATCGTCTGTTCGATCTGCAGTGGTATGACGCTTGTTGGAACCAGCGGGTTTGGGTTTGCGTCAGGCTGGCCGGGCATATGGGAGCAGCTCTTCGTTCCTCTGTCAGCAGCATTTTGTATCATCTTCTTTGGTTCAAAACTCAATAAGATCGGCAGAAAAAGCGGGTGCATGACCATTGTGGATTATTTTGCACTCAGATATGAAAATACACGGGAACTTCGCACACTTTCTGCAATCGCAAGCATTGCAGTTTCACTGGTATATCTCGTCGGGCAGTACACCGCCATCAGTATCGTTTTGATCTGGGCGTTCGGGCTCGAACACTGGATGGCTCTCCTGATTGCAGGAATTATCATCACCGCATATACAGTTATCGGCGGCCTGTATGCCGTCTCATGGACAGGACTTGTTCAGGGTCTGATTCTTATCTTCGGCGTGATTCTCGTAGCACCGTTTATCCTGACGTATGCAGGCGGTCTCGAGCATATTAACACGGTTCTCGCAACGATCGACCCGAATCTGGTTATGCCATGGTTCCCGTCGGGAAGTACGGAAGCATATGCCTACTGCACGCCTGAGTATCTGTTCTCGTTTGGCGTGCTGTTGATCGTGGGTCTCGCCTGTGCACCGCACGTTCTCTCGAACGTGTTCGCTGCGAAGAAAACGTCCTACTTCAAGTGGGCGCCGCTGGTGGCATTCTCGATTTACCTCGTGATCATGCTTTTGATCAAGATCTGCGGAATGGCGGTCAGATCAATGCAGGCTGACGGTCTTCTCACCGGCGTTGTGCCGGAAGGCGGACGGGTCGCGGACTTTGCCCTGATGTATGGTATTCAGGCGGCAAGTCCGAGTATCCTGATCACGGGTCTGTTTGCGGTGATCGTTCTCTCGGCAGTTATGTCAACGACTGACAGGCTTATGCTGACTGTCGGCACAACCTTCTCCTGGGATATCTTCAAGACGATGCTTAAGCCGAAGGCAAGCGAACGTCAGGTCGTTCTCGTGAGTCAGATCTGCGTTCTTCTCGCGGCAGTTATCTCGCTGATTCTTGCAATCAACCCGCCGGAGATGCTCGCATTCCTGATCTGGCTCGGTATCGGTCTGATGCTCAGCGCTTTCGCCGTTCCTATGATCGCCGGTCTCTACTGGAGACGGGCAACCGCAGCGGGCGCGATCGCGAGTATGCTGATCGGTCTTATCACCTGTCTTGCGTTCGGTGCTTACTACAACTTCATTGATAAGCTGCCGATGCACTTCTCGATCTATTCACTGCTCTGTTCGATCGCCGCGATGGTCATCGTCAGTCTGCTTACGAAGAAGAACTCCGAGAAGGCACTCGATCTGACCTACACCGGTATGTATCTCCATCCAAAGGATGAACCACACTCTGCGACTGAACAGTCAAAAGAGTAACTTCTTTTTTTTACGCGAACGTTTGAAGCAGTGTGGAACACACTCGAAAGGAACGATTTTTTTGAAGAGACGTTACGCGGCGTTATCCTCAATCCTATTCGGGAAGGGTATGGCTGGGTGTGGAGACAAGAGATTATTTAACCGCGAATCTCCGCGAATTAACGCGAATCGCATTTTTCTTGCTCCGTCGTGCTCTGCTCCGGCTTATCGCCTGCGCAGAATCGCACCCGAACGTAAGGAAAATGCGATTCGCGTTAATTCGCGGAGATTCGCGGTTGGTTCTTTCTCATGGATCCACACAATCTCTTACACGAAATCAAAAAAAAACAATTGGGGGGTTGAGAGATTCATACCACAGAAAAATCGATATGAAAAAATGAGAGGCAGACCAGACCGTGCAGATCAGCGATCTGCAGTCCAGCTGAGGTGGCCGAGTGCACGGTAGGTGAACTCAAGCTCCTCGAAGACCAGGATATTGTTCTTCTTCAAGAGGTCAACACCCGGCTTTAAGCAGTCTCCACCAACGAAGGTTCCAACAAGCAGATTGTCGGTGCGCTTTGCGTTGTCGATCAGGATCTGGGCGACCCGGTCCGGTGCCAGAACTTTGTTCGGGAAGTTGACGAGAATTGCCATATCCCAGAGATCCTCGTTCTTGCACAGAACATCGAAGACCCCTCTAAAGCGTGCCTCGGTGGCATCGCCCAGGAGATCGATCGGGTTGTTCTTGTTCCAGAACGGCGGGAGGAAGGTGTTCAGCTCATCGATGATGTGCTTGGGCAGATCGACGATCTCGATGCCCCAGGTCTCGGCGTAGTCATTGGAAAGAACGGCAAATCCACCGGCATTGGTGATTACGACCGCACGACGGCCTGTGAGCGGCTTTTTCAGATCGCCAAGAGCCTTTGCGACCTGGAATGCGCCCGGAAGGGTCTTGACCGGAACGACGCCGCACTTTCTGAAAGCTTCCATGTAGACCTCGAACGAACCGGAAAGGGAACCGGTGTGGGACGCGGCTGCGGCCTGACCTCTCTTTGAGGATCCGGCTTTGATGGCAACGATCGGCTTTGTTTTGGTGATCTCTTTTGCCATCTCCATGAATGCCACACCGTTTTTGATCTCTTCTACGTAGAGAATGATCGCTTTGGTGTGCGGATCACGGGCTGCGTAGCTCATATAGTCGAGGAAGTCCAGATCGCACTGGTTACCGACTGAAACGACTTCTGAGTATCCCATTTCGGAGCCTTCAGAGAGGGAAATACCCACTACTGCGTTGACGATAGCTCCGGACTGGGAAATGAACGCGATGTCTCCCGGCAGAGGCGAGGTAGACACATACGTCGTATCGAGTTTGTACGGCGGCAGGATCAGACCAAGACAGTTTGGACCGACGATACGGATGCCATAGTTCTTGGCGATCTCGACCATGCGGTTTTCAAGCGCACGTCCGTCCTCGTCCATCTCCTTGAATCCGGCGGTGATAACGACCGCCATTTTCACGCCTTTAAGACCGCACTCGCTCATGATTCCGGGAACAAGCTGCGCAGGGACGGTGATGGCGACCATGTCGACCGGCCCTGGAATATCGGAAAGGGTCGGATAACATTTGACACCCTGGATCTCGGGGCGTTTGTTGTTTACCGGGTAGACTTTGCCCGGGAACTGGAGAAGGTTGCGGAACACCGCATATCCCATCTTGGTCGGGTCGTCGGATGCACCGATAACTGCGACGCTTCTTGGCTTGTAGTAGTCCAGCGGTACGATCTTTGCAGGATCGTAGTGTGCCGGAAGTTCGACCGGGCCGTCCTGAACAATGACGCGTGCATCGACTGCGCAGCCTCCCTTCTCGTAGAGTCTGAGGGGGTTGATATCGAACTCGACGACATTCTCGTTTTTCTCGAAGAAGTCGCAGGCGTTTTTCAGCGTCTGGAAGAGGAACTCCTCATCCAGGGGGGCCTGACCGCGGTATCCTCTGATGAGCGTATATGCTTTGATCTGGTGGATCAGGCTTCTGATGTCCTCGTCGCTGCAGGGCAGGAGACGGATCCCGACATCTTTATAGAACTCGACTAAGGTGCCGCCGAGACCGAAGGTAAGAACACGGCCGAATGCCGGGTCGATTTTACCGCCGATGATCAGCTCGAGACCGGATTTTGCCATCTCTTCAACGATGACGCCTTTGATCTCTGCCGATGCATCGTAGGCTTTTGCAGAGGTTACGATTTTATTGAATGCTTCTTTTGCTTCAGCATCCGTTTTGATCCCGACAACCACTCCGCCCGCATCACTTTTGTGGATGATCTGGGGGGAGACGATTTTCATTACTACGGGATAACCGATTTTTGTTGCGGCTTTTGCAGCATCGTCCGGAGTCTGGACGATCTCAAAGGCCGGAGCAGGTACATTAAACTGACGCAGAAGATCATATCCGTCTGCTTCAGAGAGCATTGTGGTAGCTTTGACTGTCATGTCGGTACTCCAGTAGGTATCTCGTTTGCGAGGCTAACCCCGCAAATCCGAATTATACATTATTTATCATGTAGATTTGATATATACTCTGTGGTTTGAAGTATTTGTTCTGCGATCGTCTGCATAAGATTTCAACGTTTGTCGAAGATGCGCGCATGTTCTGACGACAAATTTTCAAAACCGAATGAAAATATCCGCCCGATCCGGTTCAAAACGTAACCCGGATTATTGTTTCGGCTGTTTTGCGGCGGTAAAGAGATATTAAAAAATAGTTGGAGATACTGTTGAAATCAGTATTCCTGAGTTTCGGATTCGCTTTCCGGAAGAGTGTCTTCGGCCTGAAGCTCCGGGATCTCTTCGGATGCGACCGGCTCTTCGTGGAATCTGGTCCGGTAGGCGGCAAGAGCTTCTGCGTACTCGTCGGATTCGTGGAAGCCTTTGAGGAAACTGTCTCTGGTTTCGCAGATCGTTTCGCCGACTCCCTGCTCAGCCGACTCTTCCAGCATGCCTTCGAGAGCTGCCTGTTCGGCAAAATAATTGCTCATCGACCGGCAGTAGTTAAGGAGACTCTCGGCCGCCTCTTTCTCTTTCTTGAGCTGCTTTAATGTCTTCTTTGCCGTCTTCGTCTTCTTCACGAGTTTCTTGGAAGCTTCCTTGCTAGCTTTTTTGTCGTTTTTTGATTTACCCGAGGCCATGATTGAAACAACTCCGTTAACCATGCATTAGGAGTTCTTCCATTAATAGTGTTTGGATGGGGTACCCGGGAGGAGCCTATTTTCCCGGAAAATATGTCGGGATTGTCCTGAAATTCACGGCATTTCCTCACACAAATCCGAATCCGAAAACATCTCGTCTCCAAAAAAATACGCGGATGATATTTTTTCATCAACGTCCGGCAGATATTCCAGATCGCGACATTGGCGCACGGCAGCAAAATCCGGCAAATACCCGCCTCAGCCGGATTTTTTCAAGTAATGTACTTTCGGCAATCCTGTCGATGGGAAACCGCATATTTTTTCGAAAGGTTAATTTTATCACATTTACAACATACAAAAATCAACGAAATGCGCGTTCGGCCAAAAAACGAAGAAATCCGAGTTTTCTTTCGTGTTCGGCCAGGTTAATCTGAGTTAGATAAGGGCCTAAACAACTCCAAAATAGATTAATCTAAATATATTTACAACAACAAAATATAAACATAAATTAATTTATTTCTTGAGAACACAATATATTAATACGCCCAGAATTGAACATAGATTTGTAACTATTTGCTCACATGATGCATTGGTTATACGGTCAGAATTACTTCTTGCATTAAATTAATGACCAATCTGGATGAGGTATTGGCTATGCAACTATCGTGCCCGGCACATGAGTCCCTGTTGTCTTCAGGACGAAGTAATGTTACATACTTAAAATTTGTGTCGTGACCTGCGATGTTCGAAAAATTTCTGAAAAGAATTGCCAAATAAGTTCCAATAACGCATAACCGGCAGCATCAACGGTAAATCTTCATTACCAGCCTGCCCTCGGCGGTATCCGGAACATTCATCTCATTTTTCCAGGGTTAATAATTCTAACTGCTTTTTCACAGTAATTTGGCCGGCAGACCACATCCAATGTCTTTCATCTAACGAGTGAATTTTCGGGAGAACTGAAACTTGACTAAAATCAACATTAATTTAATTTCTGGCCGGACGATCCAACAAGGAGTCTCGATGGAAGCCGGAAAAGAGAAAGAGGACTACATGACATCCTGCGGGTTAATCGAACTTGACCAGGCCGACTTACTTAAACTGGGTATTATGAGAAATACCAATGTCCGTGTCACCAGTAAATTCGGTAGTGTTGTTGTTAAGGCCATACTCGCAACACAGGGCCCACACCCGGGTCTTGGATGGATCCCGATGGGTCCGTGGGCGAACATGCTCGTGGATGAGAATACCTACTCAACCGGAACCCCGACTTTCAAAGGTACAGCAGTAACCGTTGAACCAGCTGAAAAAGAGCAGGTTCTGAGTTCGATCGATCTTGTATTGCAATCCTGCAATGACGCCTAGAGGGATAAAATGAGTAAAAGATTAACTGATATTATCTGCCCATTCTGCGGTACTCTTTGTGACGATATTCAAATTGACGTCAGCGATGACGGCAAACAGATTCTTGAAGTGTACAATGCATGTGCAATTGGAACCGAGAAATTCCTTCATGTCCAGTCGCCTGACCGGATCACCAGCCCGCGTATGAAGCAGGAAGACGGCTCCTGGAAAGACATCTCCTATGATGAAGCAGCAAAGTATACCGCAAAGATTCTGTGCGATGCAAAAAAACCGCTGATGTACGGCTGGTCGTCCACGTCCTGCGAAGCCCAGTCGACCGGGCACATGATTGCAGAACAGGTCGGCGGTGTCCTCGACAACACGGCAACCGTCTGTCACGGATCGACACTCATCGCAATGCAGGATGTCGGTATTCCCTCCTGTACGCTTGGTGAAGTGAAAAACCGTGCTGACAGAATCATCTTCTGGGGATGCAACCCGGCACACGCCCACCCGCGCCACATGTCCCGGTATTCGATCTATTCACGTGGATATTTCACCGGAAAAGGTTCGAAGAGCAGAAAAATTGTCGTCGTGGACCCCCGTCCGACCGACAGTGCATCCCTTGCCGATGAGTATATCCAGGTTGAACAGGGACGCGACTACGAACTTCTCGATGCGTTCCGTGCAGCACTCAAAGGTGCCCCCCTGCCGGAAATGATCGCCGGAGTCTCCAGAGATAAAATCTATGAGACCGTCGAAATGCTGAAGAAAGGAAGATTCGTCGTTATTTTCTTCGGTATGGGCGTTACCCACTCACTTGGGAAAAACCATAACATCGATATCGCCATTACCCTGACCGCAGATCTGAACAACTATACGAAAGCAAGCATCATTGCCATGCGTGGACACTATAATGTCACCGGATCCGGTCAGGTTCTCGGCTGGCAGTTCGGGTTCCCGTTCTGTGTCGACCTTTCACGCGGTTTCGCCAGATATAATCCGGGAGAAACAAGTTCCAACGATCTTCTGATGCGCGGCGAAGTTGACGGATGCCTCGTTATCGGCAGTGATCCGGGATCGCATTTCCCGATCGGATCGGTGAAAAAGATCCACGCCATGCCAACCGTATGTATTGACCCCCACATGACACCGACCGCTGCGGTCTCCAAGTGTCATGTTCCGGTCGCATTAGTCGGTATCGAAGTCGGCGGATCCTGTTACCGTATGGACAACGTGCCGATCGACTCCCGCAAAGTTGTCGATCCGCCGGCAGGAATGCTTACGGATGCCGAATTCCTCGATCTCGTTCTCAAAGAAGTAAACCAGATTAAGGGAGCTTCCTAATGACCTCGATACACATCAAAAACGGATTCGTCGTTGACCCGACACAGGGCATCCACGGAGAAAAAAAGGATGTCTTCATTGAGGACGGAAAAATCGTCAAAAGTCTTTCGAAGGCTGAAAAAACCATCGATGCATCCGGCATGGTGGTTATGGCCGGCGGTGTCGATATCCACTCACACGTAGCCGGAGCCAAAGTCAACGTCGGCAGGAACTTCCGTCCGGAAGACAAAATGCAGTCGGCCTACGAACCGTACCGCGGCATTCGTCACATGTCCGGCGGAACATCGGTGCCGACCGTCTTCAAAACAGCCTACGCATATGCCGACATGGGATATACGACCGTAATTGAAGCGGCAATGCCGCCACTTTATGCACGTCACACCCATGAAGAACTCCGCGACACCCCGATTCTCGATGAAGCAGCCCTTCCAATGTTTGGAAACAACTGGTTCATTCTCGATTATCTCAAACGTGGCGAGATCGAAAACGCAGCCGCCTACGCTGCCTGGCTTCTTCATTCGACCAAGGGTTACGGTATTAAATGCGTGAACCCCGGAGGAACGGAAGCCTGGGCATGGGGATTAAACTGCCTCACTATCGATGACCCGGTCCCGTACTTCGACATCACGCCCAAACAGATCGTCAGGGGCCTTATGGAAGTCAACGAGTATCTGCATCTTCCCCACTCACTGCATCTCCATTCCAACAATCTCGGAAATCCTGGCAACTACACAACCACGCTCGACACACTGAAGCTCAGTGAAGGCATCAAACCGAACAACAACTTCAACAGAGACCAGGTACTGCACCACACCCATATCCAGTTCCACTCCTACGGCGGAACGACCTGGGCCGACTTCGAGTCGAAAGGCAAAGAAGTCATGGACTATATCAACAACAACCCCGCCGTCACCTGCGATATCGGATTCGTTACTTTGGATGAGACGACAACCATGACCGGCGACGGTCCGTTCGAGTACCACCTGAACAAACTCAACCACCTGAAGTGGGCAAACACCGATGTCGAACTGGAATGCGGATCAGGTATTGTCCCGTATGTGTACAGTAAAGACGTGTATGTCTGCGGTGTCCAGTGGTCGATCGGTCTCGAGATGGCTCTGCTTGCAAAAGATCACATGCGCTGCCACCTGACGACGGACCACCCGAATGCAGGACCCTTCTGGAGATACCCGAGAGTTATGAAATGGCTCATGAGCGAGAAAGCGAGAAACGATGTCTTCGCCTCGATGAAGAACGAAGACAAGGTCCGCGACCGGTCAACGCTCGGTTCGATCGACCGCGAACTGACGCTCTACGAAATCGCACAGATGACCAGAGCGGGAACGGCAAAGGCGCTGGGTCTCAGCTCGTCTATTGGCGGTTTAGCTCCCGGAATGCAGGCCGATGTTGTCGTGTATCCCTACAACCCGGAGACCGAATCCGATCCGGAAATGATCGAATGGGCATTCTCCCATGCAAAATACCTGATAAAATCGGGTGAAGTCATTCTCAACGACGGAGAGCTGGTAAGCAACGGTAATAAGAAGACCTACTGGGTCGATGTGACGACCAAACCCAACCGGCAGGTTGAGCGCGACATTGATCGGACGTTTGTTAAGTATTACACCGTTACGAAGAACAACTACGAAGTCACTGAACATGAATTCATGAAAAATCCGTGCGCCGTGAAAATCGATGCGATACAATAAGGAGATACACGTATGAATACAGTAACAATTACCATCAAAAAGCAGCCGGATCTCTATCTGGAAGCAGATTGTTTCACGCCGGACGCACTTGCCGGAAAAAAAGCGAATGAGATAGCAGACCTCCATGTCTTCATCGGTAAAACGGTGGAGAAGATAGGAGACTATTTCACCGTTTCCGGAGAAGCAGGACCAACCGCAGCTGAAACGCATCTTGTCTTCAACGGCGATCTCACCAAAGTGAAATATATCGGTGCAAAAATGACGGCCGGCGAGGTCGTCATCAACGGCAATCCCGATATGTACGTCGGTTCCTGGATGAGCGGCGGAAAAATCACCGTAAACGGAAGCGTAGGTCACTTTGCCGCGACCGCGATGAGCGGCGGCGAACTGACCATCACCGGGAACGCCGGAAACTATCTCGGCGCCTCCTACCGCGGCGACTGGCGGGGAATGAGCAATGGAAAGATCACCGTAAAGGGCGATGTCGGCAGTGACTGCGGAACGTTCATGACCGGCGGTGAGATTGAGATCGGCGGCAATGTCGATGTCCATGTAATGACCCACGCCGACGGCGGAAAGGTCATCATCCACGGCAATGCAAAGAGCAGATTAGGCGGACAGGCATCGAGAGGAGAGATCTATCTTTTCGGAACCGTCGATGTGATGATGCCCGGATACGCTCCGGCCGGCGAAACCGAGCTTACCGTTGCCGGCACAACGGCCGTATTCTCCGTCTTTGAAGGAGATCACGGAGAACGCCACCCGACACGCAAAGGTCAGCCGATCTACGCAAAGCTGTATCTGAAGAAGTGATGTTGTCCAAATCCTTTCTTTTTTTGGATTAATTAAACAGGTATCTGATTTCTTATGAGCATACATTTTGAACGCCACGGTCAGCAGGTTCACACTCTCGGGGGTGTGATCACCCAGAAAAATGCCGATCTTTGTACAGTAAGGATACGGATTCCGGCAGGGGACATAACCGTTGAACGGATGGCAGGGCTCGTCGCGGTCGCAAAGAAATTCGGCAACGGGTCTCTCCATCTGACGAACCGTCAGTCAATAGAGATCCCCCATGTCGACCCTCATGATCTCGAAGAGATGGCGTGTTTGCTGGAAGAAAACGGGACACCGGTCGGAGCGGAATTTACCGAAGTGGTGAATGTGGTCGCCTGCCCGGGAACGGACCGGTGCAAACTTGCAAATATCGACAGCATCACGCTTGCCAAAGAGATCGACAAACGCTATTTCCGCATGGAACTCCCGCTTCGCATGCGTATTGCGGTATCTTCCTGCCCGAACTCCTGCGTTTCCAGTTGGGTCAGCGATATCGGCATCATCGGCGTCCAAAAACCTATCCGAAACCCGACCCTGTGTTCGGGATGCGGAACGTGCGTGGACTACTGTAAAGAAAAGGCGCTGTATGTAAAGCGCGGGGCGGTCATCCTCGATGAAGGAAAGTGTACGACCTGCGGCAACTGCATCCATACCTGCCAGTTCAACGTGATAACCGGAAAACCACTGGGCTATCAGATAATGGTGGGCGGAAGTCACGGGCGCTTCCCGCATCTTGCACGCTACCTTGCCACGGTCTCAACAGAAGAATCCGCACTGCTGGTGGTAGAAGGGATTCTCGACTGGGTCCGCCGGTTCGCCTCCGAAGATAAACGCTTCCGCACCCAGATCGAAGAGGAAGGATATGATGCATTCAGACGGTACGTGCTGGAAAATGTCCAAAAAGACACGATCGAAACGGTAGAAAACACATCCTATCTCAGTCAGCTTGCTTCGACCGATACGAACTCTTCTCTCAAATAACAGAACATGTTGATATGCTGCAAAATGCCGAAATTCTCAGGAGAGAAGATAGAGACATTACTTTTACCAAGGCTTCCAACTAGTAATGTGTATCATGAAAAAGGGAAATCTGCGCAGTAATATTCATCGTGGGGATGCGGTGGCAATAATCCTGAAAAAAGATCAGCCGACGGGTGCGCTGACGTTCGGGCGGGTCGCGGAGATTTTAACCAACTCACAGACCCACCCGCACGGGATAAAAGTCAGACTCACCGACGGGTCGGTCGGCCGGGTCCAGGAAATCTACTGACGTTTGAGAACAGCGATCATATCGCCTTTTTTTGCCCCGATGTCCCTGCCGACCGCGTCGCATTTCACCATCATCAGATAAGCGACCGGCGGCCGGACCTCATACTCGGTGAGGCTTTCGTAGTTTGCAAGACCTTTTGAAATGATCAGCGTCGCGTGATCGACCGCGTCCTTGACTTCGGGCGGGAAGTAGGGGGGATGCGACCCAAGCTGCGCCCCGCCGCCTCCATGAAGCACGACGTCCGCCGCGTCCTCGAGCCGGATATCAGCCGCCTCTTGTACCGTCACGTCGTTTAACATCGGTTTTTCCTTCACGACGATGGTCACGTGCGAACCGTTCTTTCTCAGCTCTTCAGAGAACAGTTTGTCGAAGATGACCTCACCGCAGTTGTCGGTGAAGTAGACCACACGGTCGGCGAGTTTGAAAAACTCCTCCGAGTCGTCGAGCGCGAGGCCTTTTGCAAGCATCTTCTCGAAAAATGCCACGAGGTCGGTTGAGATCTCGTGCCCGGTCACGCCGTAATCGATGGTGTTTCCGATGATCGCGGCGGTCATGTAGTCGTGAAGGGTGTGAAGGTTCGGACGGACCGCGGCCGCAACTTGTGCCGCCGCTGCGTTGTCCTGAAGTTTCATCTCGGTGTACGGATCGTCGGACCCTATCAGCGCATAACAGGTCCGGTGAACCTCGCCTGCTGCGACGGTTGCACGCGGATCATTTTCCAGATAGCGGTCGTACACGTCCGTGCATTCAGACGTAACCTTCGCTAAAACCTCCTCGTCGTTTGTAACGAGCTCTGACTGCGAACGGACTTTTGTCAGAAGACAGGTCCTGCATTCCGGTGCCAACTTCATAAAAAAAACTCTCCAAAACAGGTATGGGGCCGCCGCGATTTGAACGCGAGTCAGAAGACCCCCAGTCTCCTAGGATTCCAGGCTACCCTACGGCCCCTTGCTCCATTAATATTGGCTCTCCTCTCTTTATTAAGTTGCGGTTTTGCCGGCCGGAAAACAGCCAGCCTTTTTCATTTTGCCCGTGGCGGATCCTGTACGACGGCCGAGAGGATCAGCGCCGCGGCCGCGATCAGGACGCCGACCGCGTTCGTGATATGGAATCCGTACATAAACGTCGCGTAATCCAGATCGGCGAACGAAACGATCCCGCCGGCCGTTGATGTCAGAGCGGTGAACAAAGAGGTATACAGGGCGATCCCGATAACGCTGCCGAAGTACATCGTCGTGATCATCAGAGAAGACCCGGTCCCCTCTTCGCCTTTCGGCATCAGCTCGACGACCCGGCTGGATGCCGGCCCGCCACCGATACCCCAGGCAAGACCCATCAAAATGAGACTCCCCGCAAGCGGGATGATGCCCCATTCGGGAACGATGAACGCATAGATCAAACTGGTCACGGCAAGAACACCGAACGCGGCGACCGCGAAGATGCGGCGTTCGGTAACATCCGAGCAGTGACCAAGCGGGATACTCAGCGCTGCGGTGACCGCGGGCGGGATGAAAAGCACCAGCCCGCTGACTGCCGGATCAAAGTTCATCCCTGCCGAGATATAAAACGGCAGGAGATAGAAAAAGCCGGCACTGGTGATCTGACTTATCAGAAACGCCGTCACGACAAACGTCAGCGGCCGCTTTTTGAAGATCTGGATGTTCAGGATTGGCTGACTGCTTCTCAGTTCCGCAAAGCAGAAGAGAAGGACCGAGACGAAACATACAGAGATAGCGGCGATGATCAGCGGATCGGAGATCCCAAGGTGGGGCAGACGTTCCAGCGCGAAAACGCCTGCGACCATCAGACAGAAGAGAGCGGCCGCTCCGGCGAAGTCGAAGGAGGAACGCTCCGGGACAACGGCACGCGGGATGATCTTCGCCGCAAACAGCACGGCGAATATCCCGATCGGGATGTTGATGAAAAAGATCCAGTGCCAGGAGAGAAGATGGGTGATCACGCCGCCGACCGCCGGGCCGATGGCAAAACCGATGGAACTTGCTGCCGTCAAAACGCCCATCGAGACCCCGAGCATCTTTGCCGGGAGATACTTGACGCAGATCATCGGCGTGGACGTGGCGATCATCGCGCCCCCTGCCCCCTGGAAGATCCGGGCGACAATCAGAAACGACAGATCGGGTGAGAGGCCGCAGACGATCGAGCAGAGCGTAAAGAGAACGAAGCCTGCGATGAAGAGGATTTTCACATGCCCGCGGTCGGCAAGTTTGCCGAAGATCAGAATGAGACCCGCAAGCGTCAGGAGATAAGCCAGACTCACCCAGGAGATCGTGCCAGTGTCCTCCCCGAACTCCGCCGCGATCACGGGAAGAGCGATATTTACGACCGAGCCGTCGAGAGCGTCCACGAACACCGCAATGCCCACGGCTAAGAGCAAAAGTTTCTGGCGCAGCGGATCGGTGATGACCTCGGTCATAGAGTAGTACTAGGTTGATCTGCGGGGATATAAAGCCCACCAAAGGCCATTGATCCTGCGCATAATTTCGGTTTTGTGCCCGATTTGCCGTAATTTTTCAGGGCGGAAAATCGGCTCCCAAACTCCTTCGGCTCTCCGATATACGTCCCGAAAAAGAGAGTAAGTTGTATGCAAACTGAATCAGTACGGTTATCGGATATTCCAAACGGAAAATCCGCATCGGTCCTTGGATTTATCGATGGAACAAATCTCGGCTTCCAGAGCAGGCTTCTTGAACTCGGACTTACCCGCGGCTGCCGCGTGCGGGTCACCGGCGTCGCCCCGCTTGGAGACCCCATGATGATATCGGTCAGAGGATGTCAGCTCGCCATACGAAAAGATGACGCCGCAGATATCTGCGTGGCCGCCGTATGAAAAAAAAATCACCGTTGTATTGGCCGGAAACCCGAACTGCGGGAAGACGACCCTTTTCAATAACCTCACTGGGATGCGTCACCATGTGGGGAACTGGCCGGGAAAGACCGTCACGGTCGAAAAAAAGGAGGGACGGATCGTTTACGACGATACGACGCTCGAGATCGTGGACCTTCCCGGAACCTACAGTCTGAACGGACGCTCACTCGAGGAGGAGATCGCCGTCGGTTATCTTCTGAACGAAACGCCTGATGTCGTCGTCAACATCGCCGACGCCGCACATCTGGAGAGGAATCTGTACGTCACGCTCCAGCTGATAGAACTCGGTGTTCCCATGATCCTCGTTTTGAATATGAACCGGTATGCGGACGCCGAAGGAGTCGTCATCAACAAAAAACTCCTCTGCGAAATGCTCGGCATCCCGGTCGTTCAAATCGAGGCGATCGACGAGACCGGAAAAGACGACCTGATAAAGGCGATCCTTTCCCTCCCCGCACCGCCGGAAAAAACCATCCGGTATGACCATGAACTCGAGGAGCATATCTTAGACGCCACCAAAATCACCGGATCTCGCTGGTCTGCGATCCAGGCCCTCATTCACGGCTCGACAGCGTCCGGGATCGAACCAATCAGGACCCACCTTTCGGGAATCTACGGGACGAAGCCCGGAGAGATGTTTGCGGACCAGTGGTACGGGTTCATCGCCGGGGTCCTGCACGAGGCCGTGGATCATTTGGATGCCGGCGGCAAAAACCAGTCGGAGCGGATCGACAGAATCGTTACCAGCAGATGGGTCGGGTTCCCGATCTTTCTTGCCGTGATGTATCTGATCTTCCAGATCGTGTTCGCCGTCGGCGCTCCGATCATGGACCTGATCGACGAAGGCTTTGCACTGCTCGCCGAGTTCGCCTCGGCGGGCCTTGCCGATATCGCCGCACCCGACTGGGTCGCTTCGCTGATCTGCGACGGAATCATCGGCGGGGTGGGGTCGGTCGTGATATTCCTGCCGAATATCTTCCTCCTGTTCCTGCTTCTCGCGATCCTCGAGGATTCGGGATACCTCGCACGGGTTGCCGTGATCATGGACCGGGTCATGCACAAACTCGGTCTGCACGGAAAATCCTTCATCCCGATGATCCTCGGATTCGGGTGCAGCGTGCCGGCGATCATGGCGACCAGAACACTGGAGACAAACCGCGAACGGTTCTTAACGATCCTGATCACGCCGTATATGTCCTGCGGGGCACGGCTGCCCGTGTATCTTCTGCTGGTTGGGATCTTCTTCGCGGCGGAAGTCCAGGGACTCGTGATGTTTTCCCTGTATCTGCTGGGAATCCTGGTTGCGCTGATCTGCGGCCTTCTGCTTCGAAAGACGCTCTTTAAGGGCGGGTCGTCGGCCTTCGTTCTGGAGATGCCGCCTTACCGGATCCCGACGATCAAAGGCGTGCTGATCCATGCAGGCGAACGTTCCTGGGAGTTCCTGCGCAAAGCCGGCGTGATCATCTTCCCGGCGGTTCTGATGATGTGGCTTCTTGCTTCTCTGCCGTTCGGCGTCGAGTATGCCTCATCGGATTCTCTGATAGGGATCGCCGGGTCAACGATCGCCCCGATCTTTGCACCGCTCGGGTTCGGATTTGCCGAGGCCGGCGTCGCTATCCTGATGGGTCTTCTGGCAAAAGAGGTGGTTGTCGGGGCATTCGGGACGCTCTACGGCGTGGGCGAAGAGGGCCTTGGCGATGTGCTGATGAACGTGTTTACGCCGCTTTCGGCCTACTCGTTCATGGTGTTCATCCTGCTCTATATGCCCTGTCTTGCGGCGATGTTTACGATCCGGCAGGAGACCAGATCGTGGAAGATGACGGGTCTTGCGGCGGTCGGGATGTGTGCCGTCGCCTGGGTCGCGGCCTTTGTCGTGTATCAGGGGGGTGTCGTTCTTGGTTTTGGCTGAGGGACTCTGGACGCTCCTCTTTCTTCTTATTGCCGCGGGAATTGTTTTTCTGTTCCTGTGGGCGGTAAAGAAGAATCTCCGGGGCGAAGCATGCGGCTGCAAGGGGAATGCGTGTAAAAACTGCAGTTCGTGCAGGAACAGGCAGCGGTAAAAGAAGTATTTCTGATTTATTTTTGTTTTTTTGCCGCGACGAACTCCCGGATCTTCTGGATCGTGACGGTGCTGAGTTCGTGTTCCATAAAGCAGGCATCTTTGTTGGCGATGTCACCGGGGACCCCGACTATTTCCAGGAACTCGACTAAGACGTCGTGGCGGAATTTGACCTGTTCGGCGATGATCCTGCCGGATTCAGTCAGTGTAACGCCTTCATATTTCCGATACACGACCAGGCCTTTTTTATCGAGTTTCGCAAACATTTCCCCAACGGACGAGGGTCCAACGTCAAGTTCGGCGGCTACGTCGCGGCTTTTGGCGTATCCTTTGGTGAGGGAGACGTTGAGGATCGCTTCGAGGTAGTCCTCCTCTTTCATGGTGAGGCGGTGATTGTATGATGCCTGAGGTATCGGATCCATGGTAGTATATTGGGAGGATTGGGTAATCAGGTTTTGTTTTTGGGGAGGGAAGGGATTTGACCGGGAAGCTGTCGTTGATTTCATGTTTTGGAGGGTGCGGGCACACAAATGCCCGTCACCCCTGACACACATATTCCTCGGCAAACGTCTGCTGCCGTATTTTTTGATACGACATTGTTCGAAACTGTGTTTCCGGCACACTTCTTTTTTCAGCATAATACCCGCCCATAAGATCGCTCAGCATCTCTTCCGCCTGATACGCGGGCATTTTCGGATCGCGAAGAGCCACTGAGATCATAGCCCCCTCTCCGTATCCATCCGGGGTACACGGAACCAGCGTCCCGGAAAGATACCGTCTTTGCGAAATATGTGTCACTTCGCCGTCCAGAATCACCTTGAAAAAACCCGCCTCGCCGAATCTAAACCACTCTTCCCCGACTGGAAACGGCTCGCACCAGTCAAGCCCCATCCAGTTCCGATCCGCCGGCTCGCCTTCGAGATGCAGAGCAGAATGAGAAACAGGGCGCCGATCATTGTTCGGAAAAACACGATCTCGTAGCTGGTTAACGCGATAAAGCTCGCCACGATGCCGTTTGAACCAAATATCAGCAAGGCGAGGATATATTTGAAGAGATCGAGATTCATGTGCCGCTCCTGGAAAGTTCACCAAAAAACGTTACTCCAGCTTTTCGAGCAGAGCACACGCAGCACACAGACGGTGACTCGTCGGTTCCCCGCAGAGTTCGCAGCGGCCCATCATGGTGACCTCGCCCTCCCGCGGTCCGAGTTTTGCGAGAAGCTTCTCCTGACCGGTCACGATGTTCATCATCGTCCCGGGAGTTTTGTACTCGAGTTTTCCCAGTCCTTTTCGAACATCCGCACGCAGAGCATACTTCGTGTACGGGCACTCCGGCAGATCGGTAAGCAAGCGGTTCACGATCCCGTAGGCAACCGTCTCCCGTTCCGTCGCCCGGCAGAGCGGTTTGATTCTCGGCAGAAACAGCGTATCCGCGTTCGTCCGATACGACCCCGTAACCCTGGTTACATCGCCCCGCAGATAATTCATCAGAACCGACTGTGCCTCGTCATCCAGGCAGTGACCCGTCGCGATCTTGGTTGCCCCAACCTCGCGGGCCGCCTGATTCAGGGCACGCCGCCTGAGCGTCCCGCAGACCGAGCACGCCTGTCTGGGGTCGTTTGCCAGCAGTTCGTCCAGCGTCTTCCCGCAGATATCCGTAAAAGAGACCAGTTTGTCGGCGAGGCCGATTTTATCGCAGAGCCGGGTCGCCGCAAGGATCGTATCATCCCGGTAGCCGCCGATTCCCTCGTCAACTGTGATGGGTATCAGCTCCGCGTCCAGATCCAGTTTTGCAAGCACCGTCAAAAGAACCGTCGAGTCCTTCCCGCCGGAAAGGCCGACTGCGATCCGGTCCCCGGGCTCGATCATCCGGTATTTTTCGATCGCGGCAGAGACTCCCGCCTCGAACCATGCCGAAAAATGCTCCCCGCAGAACCGCTGCTTTGTCACCGGATCGACGTACACCGCCTTTTTTTCGCAGTGACCGCACATGATCGTCATCTATCCACCGTGCACGATTGAGGTCGCCCTAAGGACATCATCCTCATGAACCTCGTCGTCGGCAAGCAAAAGTTCGCCGTCCCTTGTGACAAGGATCTCGTACGGATTCAGATCCAGACGGAGAAGGATCTCCTCAAGCGTTCCGGCATGGGTCGTCAGGACCAAATCGTCGGGGAGATACAGCGTGACCATTATTTTTTCGTATATTCCTTGCCCATATACTGGTGTTTATCCGAGAACCCGCCTTTCGCGACCACGTAGAACCACTGGAACGCCGAGCGGAAGAGACCGAAGTTGATGTAGCGCCGCATCGAAAAGCCGATGATCATCTTCATATCGAGGACGACCCGTCCATAGTTTTTCATGCGTTTTGGGAGTTCCCAGTCGTCTCCGGCATCGCAGACCTTGTACATCCCGGCCTCGATGAAGAGGTTTTTCCGAAACGCCGTGTTTGCACCAAGCGTCGCGTAGAAAATTCCCGTTCTCCCGCCGATCCGAACGACGATATTATACAGGAACACCTCGAACTTGTGTTTGAATCCGGGTTCCAGCGGATAGATCGGGCCGTAGATGATCGATGCGTCCGGATACTTCTCGAAGTCTTTTACGATCGTCTCAAGCCAGGGCCTCGGCAGAAAACAGTCCGCATCCGTGGTGACGATCAGGTCATATTTGCTTGCAAGAACGCCGTCGTTTCGTGCCCCGCCGACCTTTTTGCTCGTCTGGATGAAGACCTTGTCCGCGTATTTTTCCGCGATCTCGCGGGTCTTGTCCTTGGAATTTCCGTCGACCACGATGATCTCATACTGGTCTCTTGGAAGAGTCTGGTCACAGAGACTTTTCAGGAAGGCTTCGATGCATGCCTCTTCATTGAATGATGGAACTACGACTGAAATCATGCTAATAACTCCGCATACAGATCGGCATGCATCTGTGCTACCTTATAAATATCATACTGCTCGACCGATGCCCGGGCATGAGACGTGGCGTTTCTGAGAAGAGCATCGTCTGCGAGCAGGGGGGCGATCTCTTCGTTTTTGGTAAAGAATCCGGCGATCCCGGTGAAAAGTTCCCGGTATTCGGGCAGGTCGCGGGAGATGACCGGAAGGCCGCTCGAGAGCGCTTCCATGATGGAAATCGACATCAGATCCCCGTAAGACGGGAACAAAAAGACGTCGGCTCCGGCATATACGCCGGTGATGTCCGGGACGAATCCCGGGAAGATCACGTTGTCGCCGGCTTTGGCTTTCCGTGCCTCGACCTTTTTCTTATCATCCGAGATCGGTCCGTAGGGAAATCCGCCGACCCACATGAACTTGTATTCAGGATGTTTGTCTGCGAGGTCAAGGAAATCGTAGATGCCTTTTCTCGGGGTCTGCTGGGCGACCTGCAGGATCACCTTGTCGTCATCCGAAAAGCCGTAGGTTTCGCGGAAGATCCGGCGTTTTTCTGCGTCCGGCTTGAATTTATCCATATTTACGCAGCTTGGGATCCGGGTCGTCGGCATGTCCGGGAGCATCTCTTTGATTTCCCGTTCGTTGTCTTTCGTGATGGTGATGATGTGATCGTACCTTTTGTACATCGGCTTGTAGATCTTATTGATCAGCGAAGCACCGGCGAGGTTGTTGACGTTCAGGCTCGGGGTCGAGTGGGCCGTGATGATCTTGACGTGTTTTGCCCGAAGCATCGACCAGACCGCACCGGGACCAAGAGTATGACAGTGGGTTATGTCGTGGTCGTGTTTTTTGCTGTTCAGCTCGACATCGACGCCCGGGGTCTTCTGCAGACCTTCGTAGAGCATCATCGCGACCGTTGCACAGCCGACGTATTTGAATACCGAGAAATTTTCCACCCGGATATTTACTCGCATGTATTTTTCTCCACGAAGTTCATGGCGCTTCGGATGCAGCCGTCCATATTGATATATTCGAACTCGGAGAATCTGCCGACGAGATCGATGCCGAGAGCTCCTTCGAGATATTCCCTGACGATCTTGATATTTTTCAGGTAATCGAGATCATACACGACGTAGGCGAATTTGAAGTGATCGACCGCGGTATGAACGACATCGTCGGCCGACGGGATGATTCCCATTCTGACAAGGCCGTCGACGGTGTGCATAATGATCTCCTCGTCGTTCATCTTCGAGATGTCGTCGCCTTCATTGTAGGTGATCTCGGCAAGGACCGCAGAGCAGCCTTCGGGCGCCACTTTGCTCGAGAAGTTGGACGGGAAGGAAAGACGGTTGAAGGCGCCCCATTGTTCTTCCGGCACGTAAATCCAGGAGATGTCGGGGAGTGTCCCTTTGAATCCAACGGAGATGCAGGCAATCGAGTTGTATCGAAGGGCATCGCATGCCTCCTTGATTGGGGCAGGGACGTCCAGCATCGGAAGAAGGGTCTGGAGAGGCAAGGTTGAGATGACCCGGTCGGCCAAAATAGTCTCTTTTCCGTTTGAGACCGCCCATCCGTCGCCGGTGTTTACGACTGAGGTGACGGTGTAGTTCGTCTTGATCGAATCCGTAATTGGTTTTGCGATGGCGTGGATCAGGGCTTCGATACCGCCCTCAATAGGATAGGAAAAGACCGCCTGATGGGTGTATCCTTCGGTCTCGATGCCAATCGCCGATTTGATGATGTCTTCCACCGGCGGGCGGGGAACACGGCCGTCCATCCAGTGTTTCGACATTTTCTCGGTCGGGTAGTTCCAGATCTTTTCGTTGTAGGGAACGAGATAACACTCGGCGATTCCTTTGCCAAATGTGTAGTAGATCCAGTCCTTGAAGCTTTTCGGCTCTGCAACCTCGCCTTTTTCGACGGCGACCAGATTCTTGACGTATTCGTTTATGCAGAAGAACAGGTCTTCCTTTGGAAGGGCGTAGAGTCCGTTTTCGAACGGGTATTTTACATACTGACCTTTATAGAATATTTTGGTGTTTCTGTTTCGAAATTCCCGGTTGTCTGCCAGAGCGTTCTGCATGAATGCGAGAACTTCTGTATCGCGGGAGAAGATGATATGCGATCCGCCGCAGTCGAAGGTAAATCCGTTTCGCACTTCGGATTTGCACAGACCGCCGATTTTCGGTTCCTTTTCGAGGACCGTGACTTCATGTCCTTTTTCCTTGAGAAGACGGGCGAGAGTGACCCCGGTCAGACCTCCGCCTAAAATTGCCCATTTCACGAGTATATATTTGGGGCTGAACAATAATAAGATGAATACGTCCGTCCCTGATCATGGAAAAAGGAGGGTGAACGGGCGCCGAAAAGAGGCCGTCAGTGGATGACTTTGTGGATGACTTTTCCGCTCATCGAGCGTTTCATTTCGATCGCGTGATACTGGCACATCTCATGACAGCAGTAACACCGAATACAGTTGGTCAGATCGAAGATCGCCTTGTCGTGTATGATTTCAACGGCTTTCACCGGGCAGATCCGTGCACACTGCCCGCAGCCGATGCATTTTTTGTTGTTGATGACGGGAGAGGGTTCGTATCTTTTGCCGACTCTTTGGAGTTTCCGGTAGATGTTTTTTTTGTGCCAGGACTCTTTCTGGCGGCCGCTGTAGGTGGACGGGTGGACGTAATCTTTTATCGGTATGATCTCGTCTCCTTCGACCTCGACCTCGTCGACGAGTCCGCGGCGAAGGGCGGCCATCGTTGTCCCGATGCATTCCGGCCGCATGTTGACGAGTGTCTGAGCGGAGATGTCCAGGCCGTACACAGAGTGGGAAGCAAGGATGTAGCCGACTTCCCTGGGCTGGCCGCCCATCGGTCCGTTTCCTTCCATCCCGACGACCGCGTCCATGACGACGAAGTCCGGCTCGATGAGTTCGTTCAGGTCAACAAGCATCTCGGAAAAATCGATCGCGTCAGGGAATCTTGAGTGGAAAACGGGTTTGTCGAGTCCCGGGACGACGCCGAAGGTGTTTTTGACGGCGCCGGAAAAATGGGTGAACATGTGGGTTTTGAGTTTGCAGACCGAGATGATGACGTCCGCCTCGCATGCCTGGTTGATGACGGTGAATCGTTTCATGACGTTTCCGGCAGGGCAGGAACGTTCCTGATATCCGGTGTCGTAGGAGAGTTTGATGCCGAGTTCGTCGGCGACCTTCTCGATCCCGCATTTGTGGTAAACGCGTTTGAGGACCCTTGGCGAGTAGATGATCCCGGCCCCCGGACTGTCGGCGATCGTTAAGATCCCGCCGGCTTCGATGATCATTTTCCCGACCGCGTAGACGATTTCCGGATGCGTGGTGATCGCACGGTCGATTCCGGCGTCGGAGAGAAGATTTGGCTTCAGCAGAACCTTTCTGCCGTCGACCCGCGGCAGGCCGCCGGAAGCTTTTATCGCTTTTTCCACGGCTTCACGTACCTGTTCTCTTTCATACGTGCTGCATCGTGCCGAGCCGGTTATACTTTTCATATTTTCCTTGGTATATGCCGGCCTATCGGCCGGATATTGATATCTATAATGATTTTACATTCTCAGTAATATACATTCTTAATCTAAGTGTCTAGATATTATGAGTTTTTCGAACGGATAGGTCATGTGGTTGGCCTGGGTGGATGCGTTTAAGGGAAGCTGGCCATCACACGAAATGCACGAAAGAACTACGAAAACACGAAAATAAAAAAAATCAGTGAAGATATTTACAGTACCCCTAGTCCCTCCACACGAAATTTCCTAAACTCAACGAAATTCACGAAAAGGGGGATAAAGGAGATTGATAGAGAGTAGGTAGCTCTGTAAAGAAAGGAGTTTGGGTGAGTGCGGACATATAAGATTATTTAACCGCGAATCTCCGCGAATTTTCGCGAATCGCATTTTTCTTGCGTCGTCGTGCTCTGCTCCGGCTTATGCGTGCAAATCGAAGATTTGCGTGCCGCCTCAAACAGGCTTTGCCTGTTTGGGCTTCGCCTGCGCAGGAATCGCACGCCGTCTGGAAAAGTCCACGAGTTGTAAACTCGTGAGACGTCTCAAGAGCCTTTGGCTCTTGGACAAATGCTTTAGGAAAAATCGGCGTGCCGGTTTTTCATTTTCAGGATTATTATTCTGTATTCTGTTATATTTGGGGGTGCGGGGCCGCGACTTCGGCGCGGAGCGGCCCGCGGTGGAAATATCTTATTTGTACATGTGGTTGCAGAGATTCTCTTTTTCTTGGGAGTGGACGTAGCCTCGCCTTTCAGGCAACCTTAATCAGAGTTTTTGTTGATCGTATCTTTCATTCGAAATTCGTGAAATTAAATGTAATTATATTGATGTTCTATAAGCCGGGTCACTTAAATACAGCATTTTATACTCATTTTGTGCGTATTGATCTGTCATTGATGCCAGATAATCCCATAAAATTCGTAAGAAATCATGATCTTCACGTATCATTCGAGTCAATTCAAGTTCTGTTTCTGGATTTTTCTTATCAAACACATAACGAATATTTTTTCCTGTGTCCCCATCTCTTTGGCCTAATTCCTTTAATTTATTCTGTAAGAAGTTATTGCGGCATACACTCGTATATCTAATGAGAACTGAATCTGGCAGTTGTTTTGATTTATTGAGATATGCTTCTATGATCGAGTTTAGCAAGAAATCTGCTTTCCCGTTTTCCCGATTTATCCTCACATTATTGATAATGTAGGTCTTTTGCAAATACTTCAGGAACGTGAATAAAGCATCACTTTTGAGTGTTCCCTCTTCGCTTGCGAGTGCTTTTGTTAATGGGAATATGTCAGATGATTTCTTGCCTTTTGCATATTCTTCCATTTCTTTCCTGATTTTTTGACAGGATATTAATATCAGATAGCCTATTGACCAGCTAATAAACTCATGGAAATGATCTAATTTAATATATATAGGTGGACGCTCTAATTGACATTTTACCTTGGGATTTGTGTGTTTTTTATCATTCAGTGATATGAATTTCTTATCCTTCAACACATTGTAAATCTCTGTGTTTTTTTCATCGTTAAGAAATATTGTGATGACATCGAGAAGAATTGGCTGGACCGTATAATCCGCTTCGACTGCATCATCAAGATCATGAGATACTTGTGCTATTTCATCTGCAATCGCAACTATTTGGCCCTCTAGCGACAAGACGGCAAAATCATGATCATTATCAGAGTGGTCAGTAGTATCTATATGTAATTGTTTACCTAGATTGTCGATAATCTCGGGATATGAGTATAATTTCCCTTTTTTTTATCTCCATAATTATATCTTATACTGGAGTGTTTTAGGATGCCTTCAAGAGTTTTATAACTTACATTCATACCACGCTCATACTGGTGTTTGCTTCCATCAAAATGCTCTCCCTCCCACGAAAATAACATCCTTACACTTTGATAATTATGTTTAAAATCGAAACCAGGACTTGGAATTTTAAATTTATTTAAAATTGGAGTGGTCGTAGAACCTTCACTCTCTTTACCCTGTAGGACACTATTCAAAAAATCCTCACCTTCATGACCAAATGGCGTATGACCTACATCATGACCAAGGGCAATTGCCTCTGTCAAATGTTCATTCAGGCCCAAAGTACGCGAAATAGCACGTGCTATTTCACTGACTTCAAGTGTGTGCGTAAGTCTGGTTCTGGTATGTTCATTTTGCTCAACTCCAGGGTATGTAACTTGAGTCTTGTGCATAAGCCTCCGAAACGTACGGGAATATAGCACACAATCACAATCATGATGAAAAATAGTCCGAGTATCCTTTTCTGTGGTTAGATTTCCATAATCTTTGGAAGCATTCGAATATGGCAGATATTCACGTGCTTCTTCTAAATAATATGAGATATCCTTTGCAGCAAATAAACGAGACAATTTTTTTTTTCAGTCATTTAAGTATAGATTCATCTACTATATGTTATACTTATCTCGGAATGTGAATTAGATGAGAGTAATCTTCATGAATATTCTAAGATAATCCTGAAAAATATTGGTATTAAAGAAAATCATGGTCATGATGCTCCATTGATTCTCTATCTCTATATGTGCCATTTGGACGATAATCGGATTTTCCGGCACTCCTGCAAAAAAGAGGATAACTTTTTCTGAATGAATAAATTAAGATATTTCCACCGCGGGACGCTCCGCGCCGGAGTCGCGTCCCCGCACCCCGAAATCAAAAAAAATATTCGCAGTCTTCTTTTGAAAATAGAAGAAAACAGATTCTTCCGTCCCAGTCTCCTTTTCGTGCATTTCGTTGATTTGCGGGTTGGACGCGAAGCGGCCGACCTCAGCTAAGCAAATCTTTGATTTGCGTTTTCGAAAGTTTCGTGTTTTCGTATTTTTTTGTGTATTTCGTGTGCTGATCTATACAAATCCAAAACTCCCGTACACGAAATCGAAGTACACCCCAAAAAAGCCGACGCACAAAAGTAATTACTGGGATCTTTTCCCGATTCCCGAAATTTACCCGTGTCCACGCCCGAGCGTATACACCCGGGACTTCTCCTTCTCTCCCGTATACACGAAGCCCGACTTTTCCAAAACCCTTTGCGATGCCGCGTTCCACTCATTCGGCTCGGCGAAGATCTCGTCGATGGGGAAGATCTGAAATGCCGTACCGCAGATCTCCGTGATCATCTTCGTCATGATCCCTTTGCCCCAGTAGGGTTTGCCGAGCCAGTATCCTAACTCTGCCCTCCTCTCGCCCCGGCAGAACACGCCGATGCAGCCGACCGCACAATCGTCATTGGTTATCGCAAGGCAGAGATTTTCGGCCGGGTCCAGCTGATGACAAAACGCGATGTAGGCTTTCGCATCCTCGAGGTTGTACGGCGAAGGAAACCCTGCCCGCAGATTCTTTGCTATTAATGGTTCGTTGGCAAAAAAAGCAAGGGAAGGGGCGTCCCGCTCCTCCCAGAGTCGAAGGTCGATCTGCAAAGATCTCACTCTATGATCTGGCTCTCGGCGAACCGGTCTTCCGTGGCAAGCAGGAAATCCGGCGACTGGGAGATCGCTCCCTTCGGGCAGATATCGATGCATTGACCGCAGAAAATACAGTTTCCGACATAGATCCGGACCCTTTTCTGGGCACGCGGCTTATCCTCGGCATCCTTTGCGGGAGGGACCGGGTACACGACCTGTTCGATCGCATGGGCCGGACAGACTTTCATACACAGGCCGCATCCGTTGCAGAGGTTTCTGTCGTAGAGCAGTTTTCCCCGCATTGCGTCTGGTGTCTCCACGGGAGGGATCAGGGTAGCTTTTCCTTCGCCGACCTGCCCTAAAAATCCGGTGATGGTTTTTGGGAGGCGTGCTGCCGGGAAGAGATTTGTGACCGGCTTTTTTACCGACTGGGCCAGGATCTCTTTTAACATGGGAAACATCTCAGAGACCTCCCATCAGAAAAGCGTCCAGCATCAGAAGAATGATCGCCACGATTCCAAGACCGCCGAAGACGAACCAGTAGACCTTCACGACCTGCGTGATACGGAATCTTGCCATCATCGTTCTGATCACCGTCACCGAAAGGATCGAGACGATGACCACTTTAATAAAGAAAAAGACCAGATCGACCGCCGCGGCTCCGGCCCCCGTGAGGCCGAAGACCGGCGACAGATTCCAGGGTAAGAGGATGATAACGCCGAACGCGATCATCGCGACCGTTTTCACGGCCTGGGCAAGGGAGAAGACACCAAGGTTTCTCCCCGAATACTCGACCAGAATACCTCCCGCAAGTTCCGTTTCGGCTTCGGGTGTATCGAACGGGATTTTCGACAGCTCTCCGGGCGTGATCCAGGCAAAGAGGATCAGAAGGATAAGAAGACCGATGATTCCAAGAGGTCCGACAACGTCCCAGACGGATGTCTGCATCAACGTTGTAAAGGAGAACGGGTTTGCGATGTTCGCGGCCATCAGTCTCCAGGCGATGATGATCACGGATACCGCGAGCGGCAGTTCGTAGGCGATCATCGAGACCATTTCACGCTGGGCACCAACCGTTGCATACGGCGAGCCCGAGGCAAATCCGCCGATCACAAGAGCAAGCGACGGAACGATCAGGAGATAGAGGACGAGGATCATATCGCCCGCATCGCCGAGGATCGGGGCAAGGCTTCCAAACGGCAGGTACAGAAGTACCGCGATCGAGGAGGCGAGAGCCACGATCGGCATCAGATTGAAGAGCCAGGGGATCGCGTTTGCCGGCACGATGCTCTGTTTGGCGAACAGTTTTTTCACATCGGTGAAAGGTTGGGAAAGGGGCGGGCCCATGCGTGCCTGCATGTGGGCGACGATCCTCCGGTCGATTCCGGCAAGGAACAGGCCGACGAAGATCGAAATGATCGCGAGGACTATTGTCCCTCCGAAAGCTGAGAGGAGGATGTTCATTGCATCATCCTCCGGGACTTCTCGTAGGACATCTTTGCGAGTTGTTCTTTCGTGAAGATCTTCGTGGATCCGTTATCGGTGACGGCGACCCGGTCCGTGCAGGAAAGACACGGATCGACTGAGGCCACGATGACCGGGATATCGGCAAGCTGGGCGCCTTTCAGGATGATCGGCCAGACATGCAGATTACTGTATGAGGAGGCTTTGACCTTCCAGGAGATCGGCGCTTCCGCTCCGTCCATGGCGACATAATGGACCGCCTCCCCTCTCGGTGCTTCGTGCCGTCCGACCGCTTCGCCCGATGCCTTCTTGCAGGTCGAGAGGATCTTTGCGACCTTCTCTTCCCAGATGACGGGGCCCGGCGGCATGTTGTCGAGACATGTCTCAACGATCTCGATCGACTGGGCGATCTCGAAGATGCGGACCACGATCCGGTCATAGGTATCTCCGTTCACGTCGCTTCCGTAAATGGTCGGCATGACCGGTTTGATGTCGAGATCCCCGTAGGCACAGTAGGGATAATCCACGCGGAGATCGGCTGTCACGCCGGACGCTCTGGACGTCGGACCGACGGCTGAATATGCCATCGCGGTCTCGAATGAGAGCAGGCCGGTTCCAACGCAGCGGGATTTGATTACCGCGTCTTCGAGGAAGAGTTTTTTGAGTTTGCCGAACAGGTCCTTGTAGGTGTTCAGACATTTGCGGATTTTGTCGTACTGATCCTCGGTGATGTCCCGGCGGGTGCCGCCGATCTGGATGATGTCGTAGTTCACCCGGTTTCCAGTGATCACTTCGATCGCGTCCATTGCCTCTTCGCGGACTCTCCACGCAAGATAGAACAGCGTGTCGAATCCGAGTTCATGAGCGGCGACTCCTGCCCAAAGCAGGTGGGACTGGATACGCTCGAACTCGGCGATGATCGTTCTGACGTAATCGCCCCGTTCGGGGACAGTGATGTCGGCGATCTGTTCGACGGCTCTTGCAAATGCCAGCGAGTGGGTCACGCCGCAGATACCGCAGATCCTGTCCATGAGATGCACGATCTGGACCGGGTTTCGGGAAAGACCCATCCACTCGATGCCGCGGTGGGTCTGTCCGGGCGTGAAGTCGGCCGAGATGACCTCTTCACCGACTACGGTCAGTTCGATGTGGACCGGCTCTTTTAATGCCGGGTGGATCGGACCGACCGGCACTATGTAGGGTGCTTTTCCGGCCATTTACTCATCCTCCAGAGGTGCAGGCGGCCGGTTTTCCGGTCTGCCGCATGCCCAGAGATCCTTGACCATCGAGTCGGGGATCTTCTTCTCGTCTTTTCGCAGCGGATAGACGTTTGACGGGAAATCCTGCGGCAGGAAGAATTTGTGTTTTGCTTCCGGCAGGCCGTCGACGATGATGCCGAGATACTCCCGCTTCTCCTGTTCGGTGAAGGCCGCTCCTTCCATCAGATCGGTGATCGTCGGGATATGCGGATCGGCTTTTGGGATGTCGGTTGAAAAGATGACCATGCATTCTATGTTTTCGATCCCGCCGTAGAGAGAGAAGATGTACTGGACGCGAAGGTTTGGATCTTTTGCTCCTTTGTCGTATCCGGAAATGCAGGACAGGTGAGGATATCTGATCTTCATCAGTTCTTCGACTGCGAAATGGATCGCTTCCTTTTGGATCGTGATCCAGATATTACTGTTTTCCCGTTTCTTCACGCCTTCGGCTCTGACCCTGATGGAGGATTCCAGCATGGCGTCGCCGAGTGCGGCTTTGAGTTTCTCCACCACTTCTGCGGGGGTATATATTTCGTCCATTATTTTCCTCCTTCAAGTCGTTCGAGTTTCGCGATCGCCGTAACCACGCCGTTTATAATTGCCTCGGGTCTCGGGGCACATCCCAGGACATACACGTCCACCGGGATGATCTGATCGACCGGACCTGCCAGATTGTATGATGTTGAAAACACGCCGCCCGACTGACCGCATGTTCCAACAACCATCACCACTTTGGGCCCTGCCATCTGGGCATAGACCCGGCGGAGTCTGTCGGCCATCTGATTCGTGACGGGGCCCGTTACGAGTAAAACGTCCGCGTGCCGTGGGGAGCCCACGAGTTTCACGCCGAAACGTTCCGGATCATATCTGGGGGTCAGGGTCGCTACGATCTCGATATCGCAGCCGTTGCAGGAACCCGCATTGAAGTGGAAGACCCAGAGGGATCTGTTTAAGGATGGTGTAAGTTTCATAGAACAATCACCACCACGAAGATCACGATGACTCCTATCAGGAACCATGCGAGGTAGTCGTTCACCACGCCGGAATGGAGCGGAACGAGTTTGTCGTAGTATCCTTTGAGGGCCTGGGTGAATCCCCAGTACATGTTCCCGCCTCTGATGTGGACCGCGCCTTTTTCGGGCTCGTCGTTTCCGGAGAGGTAGGGTTTGGTCTGTTCGGTTCCTTTGTCATAGTCCGACTCGCCGCAGCGCCAGATAAGCCAGGCGACCAGCAGTCCCGTGGCCATAACGACGATCCAGACGAGCGGATTCCAGAATCCGTATCCATTTAAGAGATCTCCGATCATAATCCGCCTCCTAAAACGGCGGTGATATACGCGCCTTTATCAATCAAAGCGTTGGCCGCCGGGGCAATGAGATTGTTCACCAAAAGATCCGGCACGAGACCGAATCCGATCACGAAGATCGTCAGAATGACCATTCCGGCGATCATGAGCTTCGGAACTTCCTTCACTTCAGCATACTCGGGGAGCTGAGGTCCCATGAACATCGAGTGGAACACCTTCATAAATGAGGCGAGCGTTAGGATGGAGACGACCATCGCGATGATCGAGAGGGCCGGGTTGAACGCGAAGACCGATTCGTAGATCATCAGCTTCGAGGAAAATCCGTTGAAGGGCGGGATTCCGGCAATTGCCAGTGCTCCGATCAAAAAGAAGATCATCGTCCATTTCATGTTGTGGCCGAGACCTCCCATTTTGTTCAGACTCCACACACCGGTCCGGTAAATCACGGCGCCGACTGCGAGGAACAGGAGACCCTTGTACATCGCGTGGTTGATGATATGGAAAAGACCTCCTTCCATGGCCGTCTGACCATAGGAGGCCATTGCGAGCGGATCTCCCAAAACGGCCAAGGCCACGCCCACGCCGAGAAGCATGTATCCTGTCTGCGAAACGGCATGGTATGCCAGCAGACGTTTAACATCCTTCTGGGGTATTGCCATCGTAACACCGATGACCATTGAAAGAACACCAAGGATGATGACTACCCAGCCGATCGTAACGGTGTTGAACGTGTCGCCGTAGAGGGTAAACAGGATCCTGAACATACCATACAGACCAGCCTGGCTTGCCACGATCATTGCCGCGGTGACTCCGGAAGGAGCGACCGAGTAAGCGTCGGGGGTCGCGAAGTGGAAAGGCACCGATCCTGCTTTCATGGCAAGGGCCGTGAGGAAGAGAACGAGTGCAATGATGTTCAGGGTCGAAAGCGTCATCTGCGACGCGATCACTGCCATGTTCAGCGAGTTGTACTGAGCATACAGCAGACCGATCGCGAACAGGACCATTAGTCCTCCGACGGTGTTGACGATCAGGTATTTGAGCGCTCCTTCGACGGCGATTCCGCCTCTCCTGTGGTAGGAGACGAGTGCTGCGCCGGCGAGCGAGTTGATCTCCAAGAACACGAAAAAGTTGAACATGTCCCCTGTTGAGACCATGCCGAAGACACCTGCGGTCAATAGGAGATACAGGGCATAGAACTCGGATTTACCGCTTCGTTCCTTCTGCGAAGAAATGAGGTAGAGAACGACCGCAAACGAAACGATCGCCGCTGAAAGCAGCATGAATGCGCCGAATCCGTCGATCGTGAAGATGATCCTGAACGGGATTCCTCCCGAGTCGACAGGGGCTGCAGGCGTTCCCGCCGCCGCTCCGAAGACATAGACGATCGTTCCTTTCGTGTAGACTGTTATCGCCGTAATAACGGCGAGAAGACTTGACGCAAACGAGGCAAGAACGATCCAGGCATCCCGGATCTTCGGCACGAATCTTCCAATAAGCGGGACGAGGAATGCACAGAACAGTGGGACTGCGATCAGCAATGCCGGCAGATTATCGAAGAGAACGTTCATTCCTTGAGCCTCCGCATCTTATCCGAATTGACCGTACCGTATTTTTTATAGATGACCATCACGAGAACAAGCATGAGGGCGGTCGTTGCCACGCCGATAACGATGTTCGTGAGCGTGAGTGCCTGGACCGTCGGGAGAACCATATCGGCGCCTTCCGGTGCATTCGTGAAGATCGGGGCGATCCCGTTTTCCCGGTAACCGAGCGTTACCAGGAAAAGATTGACCGCTCCTTCCAGCATCGCAAGTCCCATCACCATTTTTATCATATTCTTCTTGAGAAGAATGGTGGCAAGCGCGATGCCTATAAGTAACGCAACCGCAATAAACGGCAGATTTGCTATCATTTTCTCCCTACTTTTTTGCCCATATTCAGATGATGGGGCGATGTTTCCGCATCGTCCTCTTCCTTGGTCGTCTCCTTCAGACCGGCGAACATGAACATCAGCACGGCTGAAAGTGCGCCGAACACCTCGATGCCGATCGCAAAGTTCAGCACCGGGATGATACCTGCGGTGTAGATATTGCCCGGATTTATTCCGTAGACAACTGCATCCCCGAAGAGTCCTCCTGTGGCGTTCAGCCAGTTGAAGAGGAATCCCGATGCGACCACGAGTCCGGCAAGGGCCGTACAGATGAAGAGTATAAGACCCGCCGATTCGACGAGTTTGAAGCTCGTCACCGGGATGAACTTCTCCATGCACTCACGGTAGTAATAACAGACGAGGATCAGTGCCACGCCTGTTGCGATCACCGCCCCTCCCTGGAACCCTCCTCCCGGTGTCAGGTGACCATGGGCCACGATGTAGAAACCGAAGATGAGGATAAAGGGAACGATCAGGCGGCCTGCTGTCCTGACAATAAGACCGATCGTCATTTGTGCAGCCTCCTGAAAATCATCGCGACTCCAAGAACCGCGATGAAGAGCACGGTCGCTTCGCCGAGCGTATCGAATCCACGGAAGTCGAAGACGACCGCGGCGACGACGTTGTTCGCTCCGGTCTCCGTCTGCGAGTTGTCGATATAATACTGATCCGTCATCGTGGCCGCCGGTGCACCGAAGGTCAGACCGAATGCCGGCAGAAGGAAGATGATCGTTACAAGAACGATCAGAACGATCGCAAATTTCGGCTGGAAGATTGCGCCTGTGTCTTTCATTCCTCATCACCCTCCTTACGTTTCGTTCCGCGTATGGCGATCATCATGATCGCCGTCGAGATTCCTGCTCCGATACTTGCTTCTGCGATCGCCACATCCGGCGCCTGCAGAAGGAAGAACTCGAGAGCGAGAAGGAAGCTGAATGCTGAAAAAGCGATAGCCGCCGCAATCAGATCCTTCAGGAAAAACACCGTCACTGCGCAGAAGAAGATTGCAGCGAGGAAGAGAAGGTGTAAAACCACATAGCTTTCCGGAAACAGTTCGATCATTTTCTTTCCTCCCGGCGTTTCATTTTCGGTTCATCCGCTTTGAGAGCATCGGTTTTTGAGATCGGCATATTTCCGGATCTGTATGCACTTCGGGCGATCGCGTGGGTGGCTGTAGTCCCCGTGATCACCACGACGAGTAATGCCAGAACGAGATGCGTGCTGAAGTTAAGCCACGCCTCATCGCCTGCAAGCAGGAGACCTACGGCGTAGGTAAGGACAGCGGCCCCCATGAAGAGGAAGCCAAGACTACTGACCAGTCCTGCGGCATGGATGCGTGTATAAAAATCAGGGAACCTGAAAAGGCCGATAACCCCAAGAATACAGAATATGAGCGAGATCACCACACACACGGTTACGATTATATCGATCATCTGAGTTCCCCCATGATGAGTTTTGCGACGTAGAGTGTTCCAACAAAGGAGAGAAGAGCATAGACGATAGCCACATCGATGAACACCGGCTGCTCGAACCACAACGAGAGGGTGATCATAATAGTGACGACGAGAATGTTGATCACTTCAAGGGCGAGCATACGATCGGCATTTGTTGGGCCGCGCCAGATCCGAACCCCGCAGGCAAAGATCAGAAGCACGAAGATGATCGCTGCGACCATGAATATATCATTCATTCAGTGATCCTCCTGATCCATTTGGCGAGGTTGATCTTTGCAAATATCTTGTCGGCAGGCATGACGCCTTTTGCGTCCTCGCCGGCATCGAGACAGTGAACATAGAGCTCCCGGGTCTCGTCGTTCACGTCCACCGTGGCCGTTCCCGGCTGGTAGGTGATGGATGCCGAAAGAAGCAGTGCTCCACCGTCGGTTTTCATACTGGGCGTGAGTTTCACGATTCCCGGTCTGATATTTCTGCCGGTGATAATCTTGGAAGCCACGGTCAGGTTTGCAATAATAAGTTCGATTAGAAACGGAATGATATAGACGATTAAAAGGAGCCAGCGAAGCGGGTTTGCCATCCTATAACTTTTTCCATTCCAGAGTTTCCGGCATATCAACCCGGTTATAATCGAAAGAATTAGTCCAATGACGAGTTCGGCAGATGACCAGATAAGTATCCCGTCGCCCGGCGTCGCCGAGCCTGCTGAAAGTACCAGATATATGATGAATACAGCAACACCTGCGAGTATTGCGGGAAAAACGTTACTCACGCTGCACCCCTGAGTTTGCTCTTATTTCTCATGATAAATTATCACTTTATCTCCACACATGATTTTGTACAGACTCATACGTCGTGGATGATGCCTGCATCTATATTAATAAGTGTATCAGTAATTTATACCCTGCGCCGCGATTTTTCCGAAACAAAGAACCGGGAATCACTATACTTTTGCGAATAGGGGAGATACTGCCGGAATTTTACCTCTTCTTAGTGCTATTTCGGATATATTTATTTCTCAGTATGCGTAATATACGGGTGTCTGAAAATCATTCGATTTGATTGAACGGCAAGGAGTTACTAATTATGGTTAACGAAAACGGACTGCCGACCACCTCCTACGGGAAAGTTGTCACCGGCGAAAAAAGTATGATTCTGGGAATTGTCCTCTGGTTCTTCCTTGGAGGCATCGGACTTGCCTATGCGGGACGCGTAGGACTTGGAATCGCTCTCTTCATCATTGAGATCATCTGTGCATTCTTAGCAGTTTTTATCATCCCCGCTATCATTGCGAACATCGTCTGGATTGTCGCTCTCTATCTGACCTACAAGGCAATCAAAGAGAACAACGAACTCTGGGCCCAGCATCTGACCAGCTAAGGGATTTATCCCTTACTCTTTCATAAAAACAGTTGTAGGAGATCCCTTCATACTGTTTAATACTTTTTCAGCATGATTTTTCGTTTTCGCTAGGTGTGATTCGGTATGTCAATCTAATTGATTCCTACGTGCGTGGGATAAAAATGGGCATTCTGCCGGGTTTTTGCTCAGTTCATCCGTCTATGGAAGAGCGCGTTTTGTGCCTCCGTCGTAAACCACCCTAATATTGCCGGCATTCTCAGGTGAGAATCTCTCATTTCAGGCTCATTTTAGCGTTTCCCGTTGAAAAATCCAGGCATATTGTTTAACATTTTAGATACGTCAAGAATGATTTTATATAGTAGAAAGTTCTTCTATAAACTATCTCAAAAAAGGAGATGGTATAATTATGTCAATTGGAATTGGAGAAAATTTAACCGGATCTTTTGGTTATGCAAAAGACAAACTTGTGGGTAGTATTGGTAACTGGATCCTTCTGATGATCCTGACTATTATCCCGATCGTTAACTGGATCGCAATGGGTACCTATCTGAAGGTCTACCGCGGCGAGGATCCGAAAGTCGAAAACATCGGCAAATCGTTTGTTGACGGTCTTCTTATGTTGATCATCGCATTCCTCTACATGCATATCCCGACCGTCATCTTACTGATCCTCGGAGGAGGCGCAATCTTTGCAGCCGGTTTAGGCGGACCCCAAGCTGTTATGGCAGGTCTTGGAATCGGCGTTCTTATCCTCTGTATCATCCTCTACATCCTGTTCGGTCTGATTATGACTCCGGCAATTGTCAGCTTTGCCCGCGGCGGATTTGGAGATGCATTCAAATTCGGTCAGCTCTTTGCAATGATCGGCAAGGCCGGCTGGCTTAAGTACATCTTATCCAACATCGTCCTTGGTATCATCTTTGGTATCATTAGTCTTCTTTTCGCCATCCCGTTCGTCGGCTGGATCATCATGATCATTCTCTTCCCCTTCCTCATCGTTTGGGCCAGCAAGTTCTGGGCTAACCTGTTTGAGTAAGATACCAAACATTTTTTTTTTCTTTTATTGGTGTGCCTCGATGTGGAGGCGAATTGTTTTATATCCCCGCATCCTTCATGTATCTGTCTCATTCATGTATCTGTCTCATTCATGAGAGGGAAATATTATGTCAATAGGAATTGGAGATAATTTAACAGCGTCTTTCCAGTTTTCAAAGGAAAAACTGGGAGGCAATATCGGGACATGGCTGATCCTCTCGATCCTGAACATCATCCCGATCGTCAACTGGATAGTCTATGGTGTGTACGTCAAAGTACTGCGGGGCGATGACCCGGATCTTGAAAATATGGGTAAGTCCTTCGTTGACGGACTTCTTGCACTGATCATCGGTCTCATTTACATGATCATTCCGATCATTTTGATCGTTCTCGTCTCTGTCGGCATGTTTACCGTCGGGTCGGTTACTACCACTGCTGTAACGCCGATGTCTTCGATGTCCCCTATGTCTCAGGTCATGCCAGTGGTTACGACTGGTGCGGGTTTTGCCCTTATGTTCGGCCTGATTATTCTCTTCATCATCGTGGCATTCCTGTTCGCTCTGTTTGCAAAACCGGCCGTCGTGAACTTTGCGCGAAACGGATTCGGTGCTGCGTTCAGGTTTGGGGAAATATTCAGAATGATCAGCAAAGCAGGATGGCTCAAGTACATCGTCTCGCTTATCCTCTTCTGGTTCATTTTTGGTGCTATCATTCTCGTTTGCTTGATGATCCCGATTCTCGGCTGGATCCTTCTGATCTTCATCATGCCCTACTTGTACTGCTGGGGATCGAAGTATCTCGCAAATCTGTTCGAGTAAGAACAGATCTCTACTTTTTTCAAAAATAGTTTGTATAGTATTTGGGAATCCTTATCATTCGCGAAGTCACAGTACTCATCGTTGAATGAAATATGATCTGCCAATACGGAGTATTTGCTAATGCCCTACTGTCCTGAATGCGGTGCTGAAGTTTATGCCTCCGCGGAAATCTGCCCATCGTGTGGAACACGGCTAAAAAAACCGCATACCGAGCTCCCGCGTAATGCACACGGCGATCTGGTCACTGGTGAAAAAAGTGAGGTTCTCGCCGTTATTCTGGGATTCTTCATCATTGGGGCCGGACTCATGTATGCTGGTCGAGTGGGTCTTGGGATCTTTCATCTTGTGCTATCCATCCTCTTATTTTGGACGATCCTAGTTCCCCTTGCTTTGTGGATCTATGGTATGCTAAAAGGATATGAACTCTGCAAAGAGAACAATATGCTCTGGCTCCAATATCTGGAAGAAAATAGATAATACCTTTTCCCATTACTTTTTTGCGTGCCACCGCGCTTTTTTTCACAAATCTTTCTCATTCTATCATATGATGAGTACATCAGCCGATATGCTGGCACATAAACAAAACAAATATATAGAACTGCAATACAACAAATATATGCAACAAGCGAAACAGGAAAAGCCATGGACACACAAACCGAGCCTGCGGAGGTCAAAAATGCTGACGCTTCGAAGGCAGAAACCCAAAACCCGGATGAGAATCCCGTTCCTGAAACCACTGTTGTTGACGAACTCACAAAAAAATACGATGAACTCAATGACAAACATCTTCGTCTCGCAGCCGAATTCGAAAATTACAAGAAGCGTGCCAAACGCGATCAGGAAAGTGCTGTCAGATATGCAAACGAGAAGTTTGCGCTTGACATCATCGACGTCCTCGACAACTTCGAACGTGCTCTGAAAAGCGATGACGAAAATCTTCGTGACGGATTAGAGCAGATCCACAAACTGTATCTCTCCATCCTTTCGAGAAACGGCATCGAACCAATGAACATCACGGGAACAACGTTCGACCCCGCATTCCATGAAGCGGTCGCCTGCATCCCCGCAGACGCTCCCGAGGGTGCGATCATCGACATCGCCGTTCCCGGATACATGATCCGCGACAAGGTGCTTCGTCACGCAAAAGTGGCCGTAGCGAAGAAAAAAGAATAATAAAAGGTACTAAAAATGGCATCAAACAAAGTAATCGGAATTGACCTTGGAACCACCAACTCCTGCCTTGCGATTATGGAAGGCGGAAGCCCAATCGTCATCGCTAATGCAGAAGGATTCAGAACAACCCCGTCCGTCGTTGGATTTTCCAAAGAAGGCGAGAGACTTGTTGGAAACGTTGCAAAACGTCAGGCAATCATCAACCCCACGAGAACCGTAAGCTCGATCAAACGGTACATGGGTACCGACCACCCGACCGAGATCGACGGTAAGAAATACTCTCCTCAGGAGATCTCTGCAATGATCCTGCAGAAACTCAAGATGGATGCAGAGGCATACCTTGGAGATAAAGTCGACAAAGCCGTCATTACCGTTCCTGCCTACTTCAACGACGCCCAGCGTCAGGCAACCAAAGATGCAGGCAAGATCGCCGGACTTGAAGTCCTTCGTATCATCAACGAGCCGACGGCCTCGGCGCTTGCATACGGTCTCGACAAAGAAAACGAAGTCACCGTCCTTGTCTACGATCTCGGCGGAGGAACCTTCGATGTATCTATCCTTACCCTTGATGACGGACTCTTCGAAGTCAAATCGACCGCAGGTAACAACCGCCTTGGTGGAGACGATTTCGATGCACGCATCGTCGACTTCCTTGCAGACGAGTTCAAGAAGAAGGAAGGCGTCGACCTGAGAAAGGACCCGGTAGCCCACCAGAGACTGAAGGATGCCGCAGAGAAGGCAAAGATCGAACTTTCCTCCCTCCAGAAGGCAAACATCAACCTCCCGTACATCACCGCGACCTCCGACGGACCCAAACACCTTGATGTCGACCTAACCCGTGCAAAGTTCGAGCAGCTCATCAGCGACCTTGTCCAGAAGACCGTCGAGCCCGTCAAGCAGGCATTAAAGGATGCAGGCCTCAGCGCCTCCGATATCAACCACGTCCTCCTTGTCGGCGGATCGACCCGTGTACCTGTCGTCATTGAGACGGTTAGAAACCTCCTCGGCAAAGAGCCCGATAAGACCCTCAACCCGGATGAGTGTGTCGCACTCGGTGCAGCCGTTCAGGGGGCAGTCCTCACCGGCGAAGCAAAGGACGTTGTCCTTCTTGATGTCACCCCGCTGACGCTTGGTATCGAGACCCTTGGCGGTATCGCCACCAAACTCATCGAGAGAAACACCACAATCCCGACCAGAAAGAGTCAGATCTTCTCGACCGCTGCAGACAACCAGACCTCTGTAGAGATCCATGTTGTGCAGGGAGAGCGTCAGTTCGCCCGCGACAACTTCAGCCTCGGCAGATTCCAGCTCACCGGTATCCCGTCGGCCCCCCGTGGAATGCCGCAGATCGAAGTCACCTTCGATATCGATGCAAACGGTATCGTTCATGTCTCTGCCAAGGATCTTGGAACCTGTCATGAGCAGTCGATGACCATCACCGGCAGAAAAGACCTCAAGGATGATGAGATCGAAAAGATGGTCAAGGACGCAAAACAGTTCGAGGAAGAGGACAAGAAGCGCCGCGAGGAGATCGAACTCCGCAACAACGCCGACAACGCCGTTTACGCTGCTGAAAAGCTCGTCAACGACAAAGAGATCGCCGACAAGATCGACGCCGAAGACAAGGAAAAGATCTCTTCCGGCGCCACAGCTCTTAAGGAAGTTCTTGGAAAAGAGGATGCCTCCTCCGAGGAGATCAAAGAGAAGATGGACGCCCTTCAGGAAGTCGTCTTTGCTGCGACCTCCAAGATGTATCAGAAGATCCAGGAAGAGCAGCAGGCGGCAGGCAATGCGGCCGGTTCCGGATGTGAAGGCAACTGTGACTCCTGCAAAACCGACGACAATGTCGTAGACGCAGACTACGAAGTCAAAAAGGACTAAACCTCCTTTTTTTAGGAATGTAGAAAATGGGTTCGGAATCGTACTATGATGTCTTAGGTTTGCCCCGTAATGCTACGGAGACAGACATTAAAAAAGCTTACCGAAACCTCGCCAAGAAGTATCACCCGGATATCTGCAAAGATCCCGGGGCTGAGGAGAAGTTCAAGTCGATCAACGAGGCGTACGACGTTCTTTCAGATGAGACGAAACGCCAGCAGTATGATCAGCTCGGACATGATAATTTCACGAATGCATCGAAAGGGAACTATTCCGGTGCAGGAGGTGCAGGATTCAATGCGGACTTCTCGGGATTCGGAGATATCTTCGATTTCTTCGGCGGAGGGGGACGCAGACAGAGCGGGCCGCGTGAAGGCGACGATATTCTGATGCGTATCCAGATCACGCTCGAAGAGGCAGTGTTTGGAACGCAGAAGGAAATCGAAGTCATGCATACGGAGAGCTGTCCGGAATGTGACGGAACGGGCAGTGCAACAAAAAAGACCACAACATGTAGCAAATGCGGCGGTACTGGTCAGATTAAACAGGTGAAAAACTCCATCTTTGGTCAGATGGTCACTCAGTCTACCTGTCCGACCTGCGGCGGCAGAGGAAAGATTCCCGAGACGCCGTGTAAGAAATGCAACGGAACGGGAAGGACCAAAGTCCGCCGTCAGGTGACGGTGAATGTTCCGGCAGGAATCGACAGCGGCATGCGTCTGCGCATGGAAGGATACGGCGAGGCAGGAGATTACGGAGCGAAAAACGGCGATCTGTACATCGAAGTCTATGTCGTGGCCAATCCGAAGTTCAACCGCGAGGACGACAATCTGATCACGCAGTACGAGATATCTCCGGCACAGGCGGTTATCGGCTGCGAGGTGGAGATCGAGACGATCGACAGAACGAAGGTCATGCTCAAGGTCCCTGCGGGAATTGCTTACGGAACCCGTCTCAGAATCGCCGGCGAAGGTGTTCGAAGACGCGGCAACTACGGAAATCTGCTGGTCAGAATCGTGATCGCCACGCCAAAGAAGATCTCTTCGGCTGAAAGAGAGCTGTATGAAAACCTTCTCAAGGCCGAAGGAAATACCGATTCCTCCTCCTCTTCTAAGGAAGATGAGAAGGAAGGCCGCAAAAAACGCGGGATCTTTAAGTAAGCGAGGGCGGAGTGAAGGTCCCCTTCACTCCATCCGAAGCGGGGAGCAAATCTTTGATTTGCGACCAAGTAATGATTTATCTTCGCACTCCCCTCGCGAAGTGAAATTCTTACTGCAATAACATCTATTCACAAACACCCCAAAACCGGGGCTCTTTGCAAGGGCCGAATACTCCAAATCAACCCCGGTTCTCTCACTGATTTTTTGCCGGGTTTATCACACATTCTTAGGGGGAAGTGCTACCCTTAATTAACCCTCGCGTCCATAGTAATAGATAATGACTCTTGCACTTCTGTCAGTCTGGGACAAGACCGGGATCCTTGATCTCGCCCGTGCCCTGGTTGCAAAAAACATTGGAATCCTAAGTTCAGGCGGAACGGCAAAGGCTCTGCGTGAAGCGGGCATTCCTGCAAAAGACGTTTCAGACTACACCTGTTTTCCCGAGATGATGGACGGGCGTGTAAAGACCCTCCACCCGAAGGTTCACGGCGGTCTTCTTGGCCGCAGAGGTATCGATGACGGTATCATGGCTGCTCACGGCATCGAACCGATCGACATCCTCTGTGTCAACTTATATCCGTTCGAGGAGATGTCAAAGAAAAATCTCCCTCTGGAGGAACTCATCGAGTTCGTCGATATAGGAGGCCCCGCAATGATCCGTGCAGCATCCAAGAACTACAAGGATGTTGCCGTTTTGACCGATCCTTCCGATTATCCAATGGCGATCGAAGCGATCAAAACCGGCGGCTTCACTCCGGAGCAGAAACTTCGTCTTGCGACCAAGGCATTCACCCGAACGGCCGCATATGATGCCGCGATCTCCAATTATCTCAACGGAATCGACAAGGAGTTCCCGGATGCCTATACCATGCAGTTTGGCAACGGCAGAAAACTCAGATACGGAGAAAACCCGCATCAGAAAGCCGCCGTCTACGGTACATCCGGCATCGCCGGTCAGGTCGCTCTTCAGGGCAAAGAAATGTCCTACAACAACTACCTTGATGTTCACGCCGCGGTCAGTCTCTGCAGAGAACTCCCGGGTTTTGCGACCGTAATCGTAAAACACAACAATCCGTGCGGTGTCGCTATTGGGAAAAACCAGCTCGAGTCGTATATCAAGGCACGGGATGTCGACCCGGTCTCAGCCTATGGTTCCATCGTTGCAATGAGCACGCCTGTCGATACCGATATCGCCAAGGAGATCTGTTCTACCTTCGTCGAGGTCCTGATCGCTCCGTCGTTCAGCGACGAGGCGCGTGAAATGATGAAGAAGAAGGAGAACATGCGTCTTCTGATTCTCCCGCCAGCAGAGCCTGCCGATGAGATCCGCACGATCGACGGTGGTATTCTCGTTCAGAGGACCCCTGAGTACGCCGAGGACTGGAAGGTCGTTTCCAAACGTGCTCCGACCCCTGATGAAGTCGAGGCACTCAAACTCGCCTGGAAGGTGGTTGAGTACACAAAGAGTAACGCCATCATCTACGCGAACAAAACCGAGACGGTCGGTATTGGTGTAGGTCAGATGAACCGTGTCGATTCGGCAAAGCTGGCCATCCAGAAAGCTGCCGAGTTCGGCAGAACGATGCAGGGAACCGTGATCGCCTCCGATGCGTTCCTGCCGTTTGCAGACACGCTGGAAGTGGCGGCTGCCGCAGGAGCGACGGCGCTTATCCAGCCGGGCGGCTCGATCCGTGACGATGAAGTGCTCGCAAAGGCCGATGAACTCGGCGTCGCGATGGTGTTCACCGGAGTCCGGCACTTCAGACATTAAAATACGGATCTTTCGGGGGATCTTCCCCGCTGCTTTTTTTGGGTTACTGTTATTGGTTTACTAGGACCCAATTGTTTGTTTATTCCTAATTCTTCATGCGTGGCTGGTAAGAAATGCTTCAATTTCGTCTCTATTTCTCATTTTGATGACGGTTATCGTCATATCCGAATAATGCATGAAAATGGGTTAAACCGATCAAAACATCGGCAGAATCAACTGTTTTCATATCGAATTATATGGAAAACAGACATTATACGTTGGCCGTTTTACCATCGGAGCAAATTCAATGGTTATATTACTATGAATTCTCCATATCTTCGGATGAAATATTATCAGGAACCAACATTTCGATAATAGAATGGAGAATATTATGGAAGAAGGGAAATGCCCTATATGTGGACAACATTGTTATATACATTCAAGAGCCGGGAGTAATGTTCCCACATACAAATGTGATTTCTGTTTTGCCTATGAACTTGCAGATGAGGATATCCCTCTGGCCCAGAAGCATAAGGTGATTCTTGCCGGATATCTGTTTGAAACACGCGGCAGATCCCATTCGATCCGCATCAGTGCAGGTACTCTTCCTATTATACTATCGGATTCGCGTATCCCGAAAACTCCCCTGCAGAAACTGGATAAACTTATTCTCTCGATTTATGATCTCGGATCAGGATTCAAGAACCATGTTTCGAAACTGGCCAAATATCCTCCGGCAGTCGGTTATGCGGAAGATGCTGCCGAGTTCAATCTCATGGTTTCCACACTGAATGATATAGGATATCTCCAGGAACGTCAGGCCCGTTTCGGCGAATACGACTGCGGGTATTTTATCACCATTGAGGGAATGAAATATGCCGAATCTCTTCTTTCGGGCAATACCCGGTCCACTACCGTGTTTGTCGCCGTACAATGCACTGACGATCTCAAACCGGTGTATGAAAAGGGGGTCAAAGCCGCGTGCGATGTGTTCGGTCTTTCAGCATTGATCATCAACACTTCAGATAACGAGGAAAGTATTGCGGATAAAGTTATTGCAGGAATTAAAACCAGCCGTTTTGTTATTGCAGACTTCACCAATAATGCTCTTTGCGTCTATTATGAAGTCGGATATGCCAAAGGACTTGGACGCGATGTAATCAAAACCTGCAGAAAGACATGGTTTGAAGAGGAAAAAGACGGGAAGCGGGTAAACCAGCTCTACTTCGATATGGAACGCGACAATCTGATTTTGTGGCAGGATGAAAAAGATCTGAAGAGGAAACTTGAGGATCGGATCCGTGCGGTGCTTCTCTAAAAGGCCCATCCCAAAAACGGCTTTCAAAAAAATTATTTTTTCAAAAAAATTCAGAAAATAATTACGGCAGTGTGATTGTTCCAACGATCCGGAGTTTGCCGCCGTCCAGGTAATTGATCACTGCAGTGTCGCCGGGTTTGTAGACAAGCGGCGTCTCCATTTCCAGAGTCAGTTTCGGGGCATGCCAGTCAGATCCGTTCTCGACTTTCGTGATACGTGCAGACAAGAACTGCATCCAGTGTCCAACGGATACGACCATCTGCTCTTTGATCTCTGACGGCCAGTATTTTACCAGACGGGCATCGCCGGTGACTGACGTGGAGTTGGTCACTTTCGGGTCGGTCGTAAGAACGAAACCCCGATCAAGCTCTTCTGCATCGATATCTTTTAAGGCACAACCGACACGGTCGCCCGCATACGCCCAGGCGAAGTCATCGTCATGCTTCTGGACAGATCTGATCTGTGCGGTTTTGCCCAGCGGCTCGACCCGCATCTTGTCGTGTTTTTTGATCCATCCGTCTGCAACGCATCCAAGGATCACGGTTCCAATACCCCGCACGTTGAAGTGGTGGTCGATCGGGACCGATCCGACTGCCCCTTCCTTTGGCTCGATATCGGGCTGGTTTGCCGCACGTTCAAGAAGTTCGGCTGAAAGTCCGATGAAATCCTCTTCCATGATCTTGTAGGATTCAAGCACCGTTCCTTTGGTCAAAGGCGCGATCTGATTGGGCTGGATATAATTTTTGAGAACGATCGTTCCGTTTTTGACACCTGCGCAGTCCAGCATCAGGATCCACTCGGCAAGCATCGGCGTGATCTCCGAGACAACGACGATCGCCTCATGGGCCATAGAAACTGCATAGAACAGCGGAGCAAGTCTGTCCGGATATCTGGTCGGCTCCAGAAATGTAACGGTATCGTGACCTTTTTTCAGATTGTAGAAGGTGATATCAGTACTGGTTCCTTTTTTCCCGAGATCACGGGCATATCCGTTAGGAGCCAGAACGGCGACGGTTAAGTTCGGCATGGTTATACTCATTGGTGTTTTCGCATCATTATATTTATGGGTTTTATCCTCCGCATGCCCTTCTCACTCAGTACACTCGACCCAAAAAAACCGAATTTCCGGTAAAAATCCCACAACATTTATCTCTTCATCATGCACATTATCAGATATGAAAAATGTGAAAACGTCAGTTGATGGAGATATTCTTACAATTAAGATCGATCTTTCCCAGGAAGTCGGACCGTCATCCTCAGGCAAGACCATCATCATTGGATCCACCATGGGAAACAAACCCATTGACCGCAAGCACCCCGATGTCCGTGTTGGTGTAAACGTTTATAAAAAGATCTAAGACGTTCTGATCAATTCTCTTTTCAATGATCCGTCTACGTCTGCGTGTCTGTGAGGTAAATATATGCGGCCATATGTGATAATCAACGCAGCCATGAGCGCTGACGGAAAACTCGCCACCCGGGAAAGGAAACAGACCAAAATATCCGGTCATGATGACTTTTTGCGGGTGGACCGTCTTCGTGTCGATTCAGACGCGGTGATGGTGGGAATAGGCACCGTTCTTTCTGACGACCCCTCTCTTCGCCTCAAAAGCGAGGAGCATGCCGGGATGCGCAAAGCGAACGGAAAAGATCCGCATCCGATGCGGGTAGTTATCGACAGCACGGCAAAAATGCCCGCAGACGGCGACATGTTCAAAAAAGGACTGGGCCGCGTGGTTATTTTCGTCTCAGAAAAGGCTCCAAAGGAAAAATGCGACGCTCTAAGAGAAAAAGCGACCGTGATTTCTGCCGGCCGCGACACTGTCGATCTGGAAATAGTTTTGGATGAGCTTTCAAAACTCGGCGTCGAAAAACTCATGGTCGAAGGGGGATCGACCCTTTTGTGGTCCTTTATGAGCAGCGGTCTCTTCGATGAAATACGCATATACATCGGAGCGCTGATCATCGGCGGGAAAGATGCTCCGACCTTTGCCGACGGACAGGGGTTCACGAATCCCGACGATTTCACCCGTCTCACGCTCAAAGATATCGAGCGGATCGATGACGGTGTCCTGCTGACCTGGATAAAAAAAGCGTGAATATTATTTTACCAGCCGCTTTTTTCTAAACAGCCTGTTGTACGTAACTGCAAATCTGTGGGCCTCGTCCCGTATCTCCTGAAGATACATATTTGCCTTTGTTTTTTTGCCGAACGGCAGCGGGAAGGGAACCCCTGATACGAATACTTCTTCTTCCGCTTTCGCAAGGGAGATCAGGGGGATGTCGGCATCCAGTTCGTCAAGGATCCGCTTGGCTGACGAGAGCTGCCCTTTCCCTCCGTCGATCACGATCAGATCGGGCAGAGGTTTTTCCTCTTCGATCAGGCGGCTGTATCTTCGGCGGACGACCTCGGCCATCGAAGCGAAGTCGTCTATTCCCTCGACCGTTTTAATTTTGAACCGCCGGTAGTTTCTCTTATCCGGTCTGCCGGCTCGAAACTGGACCATGGAAGCGACCGTGTCCGTTCCCGAAAGGTGCGAGATATCGAAACACTCGATGACGTTTGGCGGTGTCTTGAGATGAAGGGCCGTCTGGAGTTCCATTACTTTTATTTCGTCGCCGAAGTGGATCGTCTCGATATTTTTTCCCGCTAGTTCGAGCAGTTTTTTCTTAGCTCCCTGTTTCGGGACGGTGATTTTGACCACATGTCCTGCGAGATTTCCAAGATACGCGGCGAGCGCTTCGTCCAGCTCCTCTTCGACGATTATTTCTTTTGGAGCAGGGTTTTCGGTGTAGTATCGGGCGACGAACTCTTCGAAAAAGCCGTCGGAGGCATCGAAAATAAACTCGTCCCTGCCGCCGAGTGTTCCTTTGTAGACATGGAAGACCATCAGATACACCGTTCCGTCAACAACGCGGTAGGCGATGACATCCTCGTCATGATCGGTTTTTCGGGCCACATACTGACGCGAAGAGAGATTTTCGACCGCGGTGATCATGTCCCGGCAGAGAAGGGCCGCTTCGAACTCCATGTCCTTTGAATACTCGGCCATCTCCTCTTCAAGTTTGGCAGTGATCTCCTTCGTGCTCCCTTTCAGCACGTCTGCGGCGTAGGAACACTGTTTTGCGTAATCAACGACGGTGACGTGTTCCCCGCACGGCCCGGTGCAGTTTCCTATATGATAGCGAAGGCAGGGTCTGTTCTTCGGCATATTTTTACAGGACCTGAGTCTGAAGGTTTTCTTCACGACTGAGAGCATATAGTCCCGCTCCTTTGCCGAGACGAACGGCCCGAAAAACTGCCCGTTCCCGCGGGTGTTTCTCGCAATGGTGATACGCGGATACGGCTCATTGGTGAGTTCGATGTATGCGTAGGATTTTGCGTCCTTGAGGTCGATGTTGTACTTCGGTTGGTGATGTTTGATGAGCGTATTTTCCAGAAGATATGCCTCTTCATCGGTCGCAGTGATAATATATTCGACCGAACGAATCGCCGCCACCAGTTTTTTGGTTTTTGGATCATGATCCTTTTTCTGAAAATAGGATGAGACGCGTTTTCGGAGATCTTTTGCTTTTCCGACGTAGATAATTGTCCCTTCGCTGTTTTTGTATAAATAGCAGCCCGGCGAATGGGGTATGTCGGCAAGATCGAAGGGGGGCATTTTCGGCAGGTTAATGTATGGGGGTGAATGTATCTTTAATCATATGGTCGTTCCTTGTTTAACCTGTCTGCATCTGGATTCTCATGAGTACACCTACGACAAAGAGCGGGATTTTTACAACTACCGCCTCACCTGCAAACAGGGTGTCGTTTTACCCGATCCCATGCCGAAGTCAGGATTCACCTGCGATAAATATGAAAACAAGCTCGCATCGATGCCGAGGATCAGAAGAAGTTCCTGTGCGATCGATGTCGAACCTGCAGAAAAATAATTTTTTTTCTTTTTTTCTTTACAGCACGATCATGCAGACGACCATGATCAGCAGAAATGCCGTGGTCAGCAGTAGTGTTGAGAGGGGAAGCAGGTTTGTGACGATGGCATTCACCGTCGACGTCAACTGAACGATCCTCGACGGACCAAACACCTCGACCTCCTCGCACATGTTGGTGGTGGCGCCGCCAGACGCAGGCGAGAGATCTTCGACCGCTTTTAAGACCGCTTCCGAGACGTAAGGGATGATTTCGCTTGGCGAGACTGCATCGCCGATCGGGTTTCTGCCGGAGACCGAGTTCACCACATGCGAATCGGTGGTCAGGATCTCGACCTCATCAATCCCGAGTCCGAGAACCGCGTTCTGCAGGATCTCTCTGACACCGATCTGCACGTTGTTCCCGTCAAACAGGACATAGGCCGTTTTTATTCCGGCGACCTCGGTCACCATCGCGATGATTCCCATGTCGGCGAATCCTTCGCCTCGTCCAAAAGGCGGGATGACCTGTGCGGCTCCAACGGAGAAAGGCAGCATCTCGGCATCCAGCATATTGTTCATCGCCTCGTCCGCTCCGGAGATGAACTCGTTTCCGGTTTTTGTCGAGGGGTAGATAATGTTGGTGACCGCTGTCATACAGTTGTGGGCATCAACGAATCCGATGTTCTCGTATCTCCCTTTACTCTCTCCCATGACGATCCGGCCGATCGAGTAGTCCATGTCCTCCGTCATCTCGGGAGACCGTGTTGTGATCATCAGAAGAGAGTCACCGAATCTCTGCGAGAGGATCGAGACCGTGCCAAAACTCGTTCTCACCGGGCGGCTTGCAAGTCCCGTATATTTGACCGAATCCAGACTTTCGCGGATCGCTTTTGTGATGCTTTTAGTCTCCCGGTTGGAGATCAGGTTCAGATCATGACTTGCGCATCCGTGGGATACGAGAACGACCGCATCGTCGGCAAACACGTCGTGCAGGATCTTCGGGAAATTACTGCCGCCGATCTCTGCCATCGGACCCGGGTGCAGGTTCGGGATGATGAACCAGACATCGGGTTTGCCTGCACGCTTGAAGAAGAACGTCGTTTCAGGGACCGAGACATACTCGCTGATGTGATGGAAATACTCTTCCATGTCGTTCGATCCGTTCGTCAGATGGGCAAGGAACGCATTGACGAAGTGCATTGCACCGACCCCGCTCGTCCTTTTCATCGGCAGATCAAACAGCAGTAAAAATACGATGACTCCGACCGAGAATACCGCGATCGAAACGACGACCGGAATGATGAATCCTGGGCCGAAGTACCAGACACCGACGACTGCTCCGGCAAACGTCTGGATGGCGGCCGGCGCATACATCCGCCCGAACCGGTAGTCGGCGACTGCTGCGAGAACCACCAGTCTGATCGCGAGGATGAACCCGACGCCAAAGACATAGGCAAATCCTACGCCAAGGAACAGAGCGGTGACCATCCATAGAAGCATAAACACTTCAGACGCGAGTGCCAGAAGGCTGGACCGGTTCCAGGTGAATTCCTGCCGGGCGGTCGCACTTACGAATGGTTTGGTGAGAATCAGGGCAACGACGCCCGGGATCGAGAAGGCAAATCCGAACCACCAGATCTTGCCGGTGAAGAGGAACCCTACCCCGTCGGCGATTAGGCCGAGCAGGATTATCAATCCAAGAGATACTCCCCATTTCGGAGCGTCGAAGAGATATTTGGTCAATGACTCGGTTTTTACTTCGCGTTTCATGTTACCAGAACCTGTCGATCATGACTTCGCCACGAAGGCCTTGATAGCTGAACTTCAGCTCAGAACAGTGTATCGGCTCTGAAAAGCAGGGCGCATTCAGCACGAGCGATTCATACTCCCCGCCCTCTCCGGCGAGATGGATCCGTCTGGATTTATGGACGGAAAGCAGGACGTCGATCAGTTTTTCATCGATCTTTTTCCCGAGCACGTTGTCGCCGAGCCCGTCAGCGGCGCAGACGACGATTACGGCATCGAGACGGGAAACCACCTCATGCATAAGGGTGAGAGGATCCATTTTCCAGAGCGGAGCAAAAAGTTTCAGGCCGAGCCGGTCACAGACCGCGGCGACTCTCGACCTCTGATACTCGGACTCGATCGCCCCGACAATGATCCCCTCGACGCCGAGAGTTACAAGACCCTTTTCGAGGTCTTCGACCTCCTGTTCCTTCACGCCTTTCGATTTGATTTCCACATACTCGGCCCCGCAGCGTTTCGCCATTACGGAGACCGCCTTGAGATTTGCCGAGTGGAACATGTACGACTCGGTATTTTCCGGTACGACCGTGACCAGATGCGTGACCTGCATGCCGGCGTCGATCGCTTTTTGTACCGCAAGGATCGAGTCCTTTCCTCCCGAAGTCAGTGCTACCCAGCTCATTACGGCTCCAGTTTACCAAATGCGGTTTTGTAGCGCTTTGCCATCCGTTCCCAGTCGGGAAGGTTGGTTTGCGTCCCGATCATTTCCACAGCGAACGACGAGGTGACCGCCCCGATCTTTGCGCAGGTGACCGGGTCATATCCCTTTTTCCATGCGGTGAAAAATCCTGCCCGGTATGCATCTCCCGCACCGGTCGGATCCTTTGCTTCGACAAAAACCGCAGGTATCTGTTCGGTTTTTCCGTCGAAGTAGAGACTGCTGCCTGCTTTTCCATGGGTGATGATGGTAAACGGTACCGAGTCGAGAATGTCTTTTTCGCTGCAGGAAAGGGTCTCTTTTATGATATCTATCTCATAATTGTTGCAGATGAGCATGTCGATCTCTCCAAGCAGGGTCGTAAGATCGTCGGCGGTATAGTATTTTACGTCCTGGCCCGGATCGAGCGAGGCAAACTCCGCCTTTTTTGCGATATTGATATTAAAGGCGGCGTCTCCTGTCGCCATATGGACAAACTCGCATTTCGGAGGGGTTGACCGGGCGAACGCCTCGCCGGCACCCCACTCGAAGTAGGTCACCTGATCTCCCGCGGCATTGTTCACCATGAACGCAGTCGAACTGTTTTTTTCACTTTTGAACACCGTCGTTTTCACGCCGAGTTCGTCCAGATATTTTTCATATTCGCTGCCCGGGAAATCACACCCGACCGCACAGATGAGTTCGGCCTGACCGCCGAGTCTGGCGATGTCGGCTGCGATGTTTGCCGCCCCGCCACCGAAGTATATTCGGCGTTCCGAGACCCGCCGCGATTCGCCGATCGGCGGATACTCGTCTACGGTGATGATGTAATCTACGCAGAGATGACCGGAAATCGAGATAGTGTCACTCGGCAACTTCATCACCTTCGATCAGTTCTACCGAATAGGTCGAAAGAGACACGTCACGCAGTGCTCTGCCAATCACTGATTTGGCAATGTGCACTGCGCGCTCGGAGTTTTCGGCTTTGAAGACCTTCATGGAAAGAAGAAGGCCAACGAGGCCCGTTCTTGCGATCACCAGAGCAGTATTGATCTCTTTTCCGCAGTATGGACAGGGCATGTTCATCACGTCCACGTCAACAAATTTTGCTGACGGGTGAAGACGTTTTCCTGCTTCACTCACGGCTATACCAATGGCATCCTGAACGGACTCAACATCCTTAACCGTCCATCCTGCCTCCAGCGTCACTCGATAATCCGACATTTTCAACTCGTTGTCTATACATTATCGCTTTGAGATAATGGAATTTACGGGTTGACGGAGTTTTGAAATGTGTTCTGATTTCATCTGCCGGGTTTTAAGCTGAGGTGCTTCGGCAGCTGAAAATCAGAAAAAAAGGTTGAGACATTCAAAAAAGTATTGTGTATTATTGAGACGATCAGCGCTTTATCTGCAGAACGCTGTTTATGACCGTCTCGATCTCGGCGAACTGCACGTCGGCCATGCCGTTTTTCGTGATCCCGATCTCGGTTGCGACCACATGATGGTCAGGCCTGAATCCGGCTTCGGCAAGCTTTTTTTCCGCACAGCAGTCCGTGCATCCGTCGAGCACGATCACTTCGTCCGCATCTTCCATTTCATCGGCAAGCGTTTCCGGGCCCTGCTGGGCACGGACCCACACATAACCGCCGGGTCTTCTCTGCAGGAGAGCGAGGGCGGCCTGTGTGGTCAGTTTGCCGGTGTTTGAAATCCCGGAACAGGTAATCAATGTAATCGGCACGCTCGACCCCGTCCGTTCAATCGCAGGATCCGCCGCATCCGCAGCCGCACGTGGATTTTTTATTGGCCGAGTCTGTTTTCACCGGCTCGCTCTTCCGTCCCTCTCCTGCCCAGCAGGCGGCAACGATCTTCTCGATATCATCTTCCGTGTAGGATTTTGACGGCCCTTTTTTGATTCCAAGTTCCGTCACAATAATATTTTGTCCGACAGGAACGTCATGCCCCTCAGCAATCTTTGCTGCACAGGACATAGGACAGCCGTCAAGGACGACTACTTCCTCGGCATTCTTTGCAGATTTTACCAGTCCTTCACTACCTGTTGCAAGAAGCGCTGTGCAGACTATCTTCCCGTAGCCCTCTTCCGTGAGCTGAATCGCTGCGAGGTTTGTGATCTGACCGGCGTTTGACTACCGGCACACGGAAAGATAAGTCGTTGTGTTTCGTTCTGCCCGCATGAGCAGGTTGGTTGTTCCGTCATGATTTTTTCACTCCGATAATAATGCTTTGATCTCTTTTACATCCGGGACCCGGCCCTCGGCCACGATCTCGTCATTGATGATTAATGCCGGCGTCATCATCACGCCACGTTCGGAGATCTGGTAGAGCGTCTCGATCTTGACCAGATCGACCGCGATATTCAGTTCTTTAATTGCCTGTTCGGTGTTGGCGAAAAGCCGTTTGCATTTCGTACACCTGGTTCCAAGTACTTCGATTGTTGTCATGATAGCTCCAATGGATATTCAACTTTTTTTGTATTAGATGTTTGTGATCGGGAAACCTACGGGAAGAATATCCCAAACAGGAATCCTGCGATCGTCGCAAAACCGACCACGAGGGCGGTATATACGAGGGTTTTCTTCGCGCCGATCAGCCGGTAGATAACCAGCAGGCTCGGCAGACTGATCGTCGGCCCGGTCAGAAGCAGGGAAAGGGCAGGGCCTTTTGCCATGGCTCCGGACAGGTATCCGAGCGTTGTTCCAATCACCGGCACTTCCAAAAGCGTCGGGATGTACAGGATCATTCCCACCACGGACGCTAAAAACGTCGAGGCAAGCGAGGTCTCGCCGAAGTACGGACTGAAGAACTCTGCCGGCAGGAAGAACGAAAGAACACCGAGCGCGAACGTACCAATGATCAGGATCGGGAAGATCTTCTTGGTCAGATCCCAGATCTCCATTCCCCAGTCGGTGACCTCGTCTCTGGTGAAGTAGTAGATCAGCAGAAGGGCGATCCCGATCGAAAGGGCATACACGATACCCAGACGGATGAAGGCATCAAGGGCCGATGTCCCGACCAGAAGGATCGCAACGAGCATGACGAAGAAGAGCGGGACCACCCATTTGAGGCGGGTCGCCTCCTGGGCCATGACGGCTTTTCGTGCGGCGCCGAAGGTTTTCTTCGTCTCGGCGTCGTGGGCGGGAAACAGTTTCATCATGATCAGACCGATCAGGATCGATATGCCGACCGCGGCAACCGCCCGGGCGACGCCGATATCCAGACCGAGAACCTGCGCCGTATAGACGATCGCCAGAATGTTGATCGCCGGTCCTGCAACCAGGAACGTTATTGCCGGGCCAAGCCCGCTTCCTTTTTTCAGGATGCCGGCAAACATCGGCAGGATCGTGCAGCTGCAGACGGCAAGCACCGTGCCCGATACGGACGCGATCCCGTAGGATACCGTTTTTTTCGTTTCAGGGCTGAAATATTTCAGAATGGCATCTTTTTTCACGAAGGTTGCGATCGCGCCGGCGATGAAAAACGCCGGAACGAGGCACGTAATAACGTGCTGTGAAAGATAGCCGATCAGAGTGTCCCATCCGAGAAGGAGCGAACCGAGTATTATGTCAATCATCGTTTCTTAACCTCATGGATCATCATTTCAATTTTTGTTGAATTAATTATTGACGGACAAAAGATATATAGTTATACATTTCATAATATTTTGAAATAGATGACCGATATGCCATTACCCGTTTCAAGCGAAGCTGCAGATGAAGAGTGCCGGGTCCGGTGCGAGATTCCGGACGTTATCCGGTCGGATTTAGTTCAGATCGGCGGCATTCCGGGACTGAAGACCCGTCTCCCCTCTCCGGAACGTATCGGCGAGATCAGCGCGACGCATCACGCGCTTTCCGATCCAGTCCGTGTCTCGATTCTGCATCTCCTTGCCATACAGCCGCTTTGCGTCTGCGTGATCCGGGAATGCATAGGGATTTCCGGTTCGAAACTCTCCTACCATCTGAATATTTTAAAAGAGAACGGCCTGATAACGGCCGACCAGCAGGGAAACTGGATCATCTACCGGATCACGGCAAAGGGCGGCATCTTCGCCGAAGAACCGGTACGAATGTAGGTCAGTCCAGTTCCCGATTCGGGAACCGGTCTTTCGTGGCGTTTGCGATTTTAACAAGCATCAGCATCACCGGCACTTCGACCAAGACCCCGACGATCGTCACCAGAGCGACCGGACTGTTGGTTCCATACAGCGCAATGGAGACGGCGACGGCAAGTTCGAAGAAGTTCGAGGCGCCGATCATGCCTGCCGGTGCGGCTATGCTGTGGGGAAGGTTCAGCACTCTTCCCGCCCCGTAGGTGAGGAAGAAGATCAGCACGGTCTGAATAATCAGGGGCACGGCGATCAAAACGATGTGCTGCGGATTTTCCAGAATAAGCGTCCCCTGGAACGAGAAGATGATCACAAGCGTGAGCAGCAGACCGACGATGGTTATGTGGTCGAACTTCGGGATGAACGTCCCGGTAAAATACTCCTCGCCTTTTTTCCTGATGAGATACACTCTTGTGAGGACACCACCCACAAGGGGGATCACGACGAACAGGACGACCGAAAGAAACAGCGTGGCCCATGGAATGGTGACGCCGGAGATTCCGAGCAGGAATGCGACGATTGGAACGAAAGCGACGAGAATGATCAGATCATTGGTTGCGACCTGAACGACCGTGTAGGCGGCGTTTCCTTTTGTTAGATAACTCCATACAAACACCATCGCCGTACATGGGGCGGCGCCTAAAAGAACTGCGCCGATCAGATAATCCTGGGCGAGCTCCGGAGGAATGAGGGCGCTGAACACGATGTAGAAGAAGAATGCTGAGATCGCAAACATCGTGAACGGTTTGATCAGCCAGTTGACGATCCAGGTAAGGACGAGTCCTTTGGGATTTTTTCCGACGTATTTTACGCTCTTGAAATCCACTTTCAGCATCATCGGGTAGATCATGACCCAGATGAGTATCGCAATCGGGATGGAGACGTTCGCATACTCGAACGTGCCCAGAAATGCCGGGATGGACGGCAGGAACCTGCCGATCAGAACACCGACGATCATGCAGATGATCACCCAGAGGGTGAGGTATTTGCCGAACATCCCAAGGCCTGCAGAATTGTTTTTTGTCATAGCATCACTCTTTCAATGATTGTACATTTGCTTTGATTTCGGCGATCGCCCGGAGATACGCCTCATCTCCTTTTCCGACCGGGTCGTCGATCTGCCAGGCGATACGCTTTGTTCCGGGAATCACGGGGCAGGCGACCCCGCATCCCATCGTGACGATGATGTTGATATCCGGCAGATCGGAGATATGTTTCGGCCGCATTGTCGAGAGATCGATCCCGTAGATCTCCTGCATCAGACGGACGGCTGTCGGATCGACCCTGTCTCCCGGATCGCTGCCTGCCGAGTAGCAGGTGAAGATGTCGCCTGCGAAATGCCGGCAGAGCGCCTCTGCGATCTGGGATCTGCAGGAGTTTTTGATGCAGAGAAAGGCGATCCTTTTCATACGATCACCTGGACGGCAAGTCCCGTCAGCACGGCCGCAAGAAAGATCGTCGCAACAAAAACCATCACGAACTGTTTTTTGAATATCGCTGAAAGCATGGTGATCTCCGGAATACTCATGCCTGCCCCGCCGATCAGAAGGGCGGGAACGGTCCCAACACCCATCCCTTTGCTTAAGAGGGCGGCGCTGATCGGGAGGATCGTCTCCGCTCTGATGTAGAGCGGGATTCCGATGATCGCGGCGACGGGAATCGCAAACAGATTCTTGGGTCCCGCGACGGCAAGGATCCAGTCGGCCGGCAGAAATCCGTAGATGAATGCCCCGATCGCGGCTCCAAGCAGCAGGTAGGGGATCATCTGCCGAAACGTCGTCCAGGCAAACATAATGATCCGTTTCCGTTTCGATCCGGTCTCTTCGGTCATTCCTTCGACGGCGACGGGTTTGACGTATTTTTTGAACCCGAGCTGCTCAAGGACGAGACCGATAACGACGGCGGCCGTAAACATCATCACGGCATACACGACGGTGATCTCTGGGCCAAACACGACGAGCATCATCGCAAGAATCACCGGGTTGAGAAGGGGCGACGCGAACAGAAAAGACATGGCGCTTGAAAACGCCACGCCCGACTTCAGAAATCCAAGCGTCACCGGGATCGTCGAGCAGGAACAGAACGGCGTGATCGCGCCGAACGCGGCCCCAATCACGCTTCCGCGGACCGAGCCGGAGTGCCCGAGGACTTTCTGCATCTTCTCTTTTGGGACATAGACGTTGAGCGCCCCAACGATCAGGCAGACGACGATGAAAAGTGCCGTAAGCTCCAGAGCTATGACCAGAAAATACTGTCCGGCGCTTAGGAGCGTTTCAGCAAAGCTCATTCAGATTTTCCAGAGCAGCAGGTATCTTTGCATGTACCGTTCGATTCGTCTTTTTCGTCACAGCAGGATTTTTCCGGCACGATTTTGATATTACAGCAGCAGGAACAGTTTTCTGCGGTGATTGCTTTCTTCATCTTTCCAAATATGGAGGTCTTTTTTTTCTTCGGTCATGATTCATCACATTTTGTTTTAGCGTGCATTTCTCTAAGTTTGTGCAAAAGGGCTTTGTCGGTGTTCGTGGTCGAAAGGCCGGCGCAGATTTTTTCCAGAGCTCGGGAAAGTTCAGGGTTCCAAGCCGCAAACTCATCGCTGATTTTGTAGTAGGCCCACTGGGCTTGTTTTCTGCTCTGGATGATGCCGGCGTTTTTCAGGATCGTCAGGCTGCGGGAGGCGTTGGGCTGGGAGAGGGAGAGCGCCGCTTCAATCTCGCAGACGCATAACTCGTTGCCCTGCAGAAGGGCAAGGATCCGGAGTCTGGTCGTGTCGCCGCATGCCTTGAAGATCGTTTCCGGATCACTCATCGCATTCGAATCCGGGAATGCAGCAGCAGCCGCAATGCGTTTTTCGTTCGATAAGACTGTCGGAGACGTGGAGGATCTGTCTGACCTCTTCATTGCTCGGATATCTGCCGGTGATCATCACGAAGTTGTTGACGACGACGGCCGGCAGGATCTTTTCACCGTTCAGGGATATGAGACGGGCGACGTTTGGGTTGGTGTCATATCTCGCCCGCTCGATCAGGATCCCTTTGGGTTTGAGCTTCTCGATAAGTTCGGTTATCCTGATGTACTCGGGGTGGGTCGTATCCGGGTCTTTTGCTTCGTAAAGACACATTGATGACATAGGTGATTATATTCAAATATTTGTATATAATAATTTTCAAATGTTGTGATTATTCTGCGACGCCCCAGACAAGACCCATGGCTTTGAGCATGATCTCGATCTCTTCTGCTTTTCTCAGCCATTCTTTTTCTTTGGCCGGGTCTTTATCCACGCCGTCGCCTGCGGCATACATCCCGGCAAGCCGCCGCATCGCCACGGTGTTTCCTTCGGCCGCCACCTTTTCAAACCACTCTTTTGCAAGAGCCGGGTCTCTTTCTGCGCCGTCGCCTGAGATAAAAATCGAACCAAGCCGAAACATTGCCTCAACGTTTCCTTCACCCGCTTCTCTTTCCAGCCGTGAGATGACCGGCTCTAAAGTTCTGCCCTGCGGGGCATCGGTGTCGGCATCTGCCGGATGAGGCGGGTCGGCGAAGAAACGGCGTATTTTCTGCAGCATGGTTGTTGGTTTTATTTTTCTCTCTTGAAAAAAAGAATGCCCCGGTCTAGACCCGGGTAAACACGCCCGTTCTTCCCGGAAGATCGAGCATCGTAACTTTGACGCTCTGAACTTTTCCGTCGCTGCCGAAGGTGAAGTAGACCCCGGTGCCGCTCAACGGCTCGTAAAAGGTGTCTCCGTCATACGGCGTAAGGGCATACTTCTCTGAGGCCGCCGTCTCCCTGTTCGATCGTAATGGTGCCGTAATAATCCTGATATTACGATCCGCAGTAGTTTTCAAGAGCACGGGGCGATGATGCATTTTCCGGGAGCTTCCGGCAATGTCGTATATGGATTCAGGATTGAGGCTCCGGGCTGCATCGCGGCATTCATCTGCTCCTCCAACTCCGTGTACCAGTCATTCCGGACGGAACCCGTGAAGTAGAGATCCTCCCATCCCCGCACGACGGCCTTTTTCAGGAGATGTCCGCCCGGGAAGCCGTTCGTTAAAACGACGATGCCCATCCCCTCTTCCGGATAGAACGTGATCAGTGTGGAGACTCCGCTAGTTAAGTCGCCGCCGTGTTCGATTTTGACCCTGCCGTCCGCAGATAACACGTCCCACCCAAGGCCGTATGCCTCGATGCTGACATAGTCGGAGAGCCGGATGTTCTGGGCTTTGTGGGTCTCGCTCAGTGCAGCGGGATCAATTATCTGCACCCCGTCGATCTTCCCGTCGTTCAACTGAAGAGTGAGGTACCGGATCATATCGTTCAGCGTAGAACTGACCCCGCCGGCAGGACTGTTCACATCATCGTTGTAAAGAACGGAGGTTTGTTCCGCAACGCCGTTTGTTACGACATAGGTGTCGGCATGGTTCCCGGCCTCGGCAAAGTCGGCAAAGACCGAGCTCGTGTTCGTCATACCTGCCGGGATGAAGATTCGTTCACCGATCAGCTCCTCCCAGGGCATTCCGGCTTTGATTGCCGCCGTCTCGGCGGCTGTGGTGATCCCGAGATTCGAGTAGGCGTAACCTGAACGGAACTCGCCCGTCAGTGCGAGATATCTAATTTTATAGATGAGGTCAGAACGGTTGTAGCCAAACTCGAGAAGTTCGTCGCCGGCATACTCGGGAAGTCCCGTTTTGTGCGAAAGAAGATCGCGAATGGTAACGTGTTCCGTGATCCAGGGATCCGAAAACTGGAGGGCCGGATTGATCCCGGCAACACGTTCATCCCACGAAAGATCGCCGGTCCCGACCATCGACGCGATCGTTGCGGTCGTAAAGGACTTCGAGATGGAAGCGAGCTGGAACCTTGTATCGGCATTCACCGGTACCTGTGAGGTGACGTTGATCACACCGAAGCATTTCTCGTAGACCACCGTGTCGTTTTGAATAATCGCGACCGCCATCCCCGGGACGCCGCTTTTGTTGAAGAGCTCTTCCGTGTAGAGATCGAACGCAGGAATCGTTTTGTCGAGATCTCCTGCCGCCGGCGTCTGATCATAGGACGCCGTAATACATCCCGACACCAGGATTATACAGAATAATCCGAGAATCAGTGCTGTAACCGGTTTAAAAATAATGATAATCCCCTCTGATAAATAAAGTAACATCCTTCTTCCTGATATATGTGCATTGCGGTTTTTTTTGCCGGATCCGATGAAAGGGAAAAAAAGAAAAAAGCGGATCGGTTCGGCGGGATGCCGAAGGGATCGGATGAATGTTCTGTATTTTTAGAGGCCGGCCCGCTCGACGATAACATCGGCTACCGATTTCTCGCTCGTGAACGGGAAATCTGCGGCCGTAAGAAGGGTGCCTGCTTCGCCTGCGGTCATTTTCAGATCGCCGACCTGACAGGTCGTGTCTGCACCGTCTGGAAACGCGGCGATGAGAGCGGCGGGGGTGTCGATCGGAAACGATGCTCCCGAGAGTGCCCCGCTGATCTGGGCATGGATCTGCTCTTTTACGGTAAGGGGAACAAATCCGGGCATCCCGGCGACCTCTCCCGCGGCTTTTGCGATCGGGCAGTCGGCGCTGTGGGTTTCGCATCCGAAGCATGCTCCCTTGATTGCTTTGAGGGACTCTTCGGCCTTTGTCTGCGAGACGTCTTTACCTGTGTAACTCCATGTTGGCATCTTGTTTCACCAGATACCTGTTGTCGTGTTACATTTATATACAAAATGGTCATTATACTGTACAATGCAATTTGATACAGAATAATAACCCTGCGGGTTAATGAGTGTGCATTACCAATATATCTATTAGCAAAGGAGGGATCGTGGCAACAACACTGAGTTCATCACTGACCGAGATTCGTGAACTGAAAAAGGAGGTCACCGAGCTGCGTATGAATTTAAAGCGCTTTATCGAGCATGCAAACCAGCAGCATGCGATGACTGCCCTCACCGATCTCAAACAGAATTATGCCGGGTTTTTAGCAAACGATCAGGTGGAAACGGCAAAATCCGAGCTTTCTTCGAAGATGGTCGCAGACTGCGGAATGCGGGACAAATGCTACGGCGTGTTTCTGGAGTTTCTGCAGAACACATCTAAGCATATCAAAGACGGCCGGGTGTCCGAAGAGATCATCCAGTCCTACCGTGACCAGCTGAAAAACATGCGGGAAGCGGGGCCTTTCGACCGGTGCGACACCTGTTTTTCGCAGGTCTACCGGCTCTTTGAAAAACAGGTCGATCTCATGCAGTCTCTCGGCATTTATGAAGACAGCAGCCGGGAACAGGAGATCATTACCGATATCCCGGAAGAAACGGCGGTCAGAGATCTGTTGGAGCCGATCGCAAACGTCCTGCGGTTCCAGATTTTGAAATCGCTTGCGGCCCAGACCCGGACCTTTTCCGAGATCTCTGCCCTGACCGGGCTTCGCGGCGGGAACCTGCTGTTTCATATCAAAAAACTCACCGAATCAGGGATGATCCTGCAGAGCCATGAACGGGGGGATTACGTAATAACGGATAAAGGATTCAAAACGCTGAACGCCGTTTCGGCGTTGTACCGCGAGACCCATCACCCCCATATGCGCTAAAAAAAGAAAAAAATATTTTTTGGATTTATACGAGCTCGGTTCCGCCGGCCACGACCACGAACTGGCCGGTGACGTAACTCGACATGTCGCTTGAGAAGTAGAGGATGGTTCCTTTCAGTTCGCCGCGTTTTGCCGGCAGGTTCAGCGGGCAGACTCTGCTGTACTGAGTGAGGAACTCGGATGATTTGAATAATGTGCCTTCCGTCATATCCGATTCAAAGAGACCGGGGCCGACCGCATTGACGGTGATGTTGTTCTGTCCGTATGAGGTTGCCATACCCATAGTCAGACCAAGGACGGCGGCCTTCGACGTGTTGTACACGTGGCGGACGAACATGTCTCCCTTGTCGCCGATGATGGCGTTGATCGAGGCGGTGTTGATGATCTTTCCGTAGTTCTGGGCTTTCATGTGCGGCACGACATATTTGCTCATGAGGTAGATGCCTTTGACGTTCGTGTCCATCGATCTGTCCCACTCTTCTACGGTGAGGGTCTCGACAGTTCCGCGCTGGGCAATGCCGGCGTTGTTGAAGAGGATGTGGATCGTTCCGTAATGTTTGACGATCGCATCAACCGCCTCTTTTACGCTCTGTTCGTTGGTTACATCGCACGGGTAGGTGAAAACGTCTCCGCCTTTACCGGCGATTTCTTTTGCGACTACTTCCAGTTTGTCTGTTCTGCGTGCAAGCATGGCGACTTTTGCTCCGGCTTCTGCGTATGCTCTTGCCGCGTCGGCGCCAAGACCGCTGGAAGCTCCGGCGACAACCGCCACTTTTCCTGTCAAATCACAATAGTTAATCATTTTCTGTCAAGCTGATACTTATCCGTTTGGAATAATAAAGAAAATGCCACTCAAAAACCGGAATACGCAGGGTTTTTCTGTGCAGAATACCTGAAGCATTTTTCCGGATAAAAATGGGACAAAATGGAAAACAGCGGCAGGAAACAAGAAAAATGCCTGACCTGCTCAGGGGGCCTGGAAGCGAATTCAGAAACTTTATCTTGAAACAATGTGTTTATGAGATATAATGAAAGAGACAGGCAGTTATGACGGACGCGGGCATGTCTGAAGATCCCCTTCTGTCGATCCAGCAGAAACTGATCTCCTGCGGAATGCGGGAGTATGAAGCGGGAGTATGAAGCGAAAATCTATGTGACCATCTTCAGCCGTGGGATTCTGACCGCGTATGAGATCCATCAGTTCAGCGGGGTCCCCCGCGGGAGGGTGTACGATGTCCTGACGATTCTCGAGCAGAAGGGTTTCATCTCCCGTTCGTGGGAGAAACCGGTCTATTATACTGCCGAACCGGTGGAGAAGGTTTCTCTTCGTCTGGTGAAGGATACACTGGCAAATCTGGAACACATGACCACCTGTCTCAACGAACTTCAGGACGTCTGCTATCCTCTGGGTGGTAAAATCGTCGGCGTGCATGAATTCCAGACCGATCTTGCGATAGATACGCAGATCCGGATGGAACTCAGGCGTTCCTGCAAGGAGGTCCTTATCCTCTGTTTCGATGAGCGGATCCTGCAGAGATATTTTGACGACATCAAGGAAGCCGCCAAGCGGATCCCGGTGTATGTCGTCGTGAAAGATAAGAAAATGGCGAAGTTCTCCCCGATAAAATGCTATATGGTCAAACGGGGGATCCCCATGACGACGATGGAGATGCCGGTCTCTTCCAAAAAACAGCGGCTCCCCGTTCTTGCGCAGTTCTATCACGACCGTCAGGGCACGATCGCGATCCTTGAACATAAGGGTCAGATGATCTGCCTTGGTCTTGTGAATAACGTCTCGGTGTTTGTGGCGCAGAGCATCCTTCAGAATATCGAACGGATCGAGCCGGACGAGTGAGTGGGTCGGGAACAATAGGACGGGCGCGGGCGGTCTTAATTCGCCAACCGCTTTACAATCCTCATTGCTCTAAGGGTAAGCCATTTGCTTTGTTCGTCCTTATGTCCGATTGGTATGAGAAGTCGGTCACTGGCATAGGTATTTTCAAGTCTCCATCTGCCCGATTCGTCCTGCTTGGACACAACGAGGTTAAGAGCATCGTCCATGCGGGTGTCCCTAACACCAAGTTCGCTAAGAATATCGAGTATTTCCAGCACATCGGTCTGATACATCAAGGGAAAACCAAATTTGAGCCAGCCGGGTTTTGATGTCCGCTTGAGATTATGGCTGCGTTTATAGATATGGTGGGTCAGGATAAACTCCGCGGCCTTGTCTATTGTGTCTTGCACCGCCTGCGTTCTCTGTTCCTCAGGTATGGCGCTAAACGCTTTGAGCGCTTTAACGACGCCCATATGGCAGGTATGCTGGCCCCAGCATGTTTCATATCGGTTATACGGGGGGACCTGCGGGTCATCTTCCGTCCCGTCGTTGAAGCGCATATACTGGGTGAGCCAGTCAATACCTTTCTGCAACCGTGGATCATCAATATACCCGAAGCGTATGAGGCTCCAGACCATATTTCCCGTTAGACAGGGGATAACCTCATGTATTCTTCCGCCTCCGGTTTTTACTGTGGCGTTCTGCGAAAAACCGCCGTCCTGCTTTTCCTGTGAACACGTCAGTATATATTCACAATGTTCCTGAATCTGCGGCGAAGGGCTGGCGCCTAACTCCGCAAGCGTGATCAGCGACCAGACAAGCCCTTTGTATTTATACGTGTAAAATCTAGGATGGGCTTGGAGATAGGCAGGTTCCTGTTGTTTTCGAAGAATATCGGGGACAATACCATTTTGCATGATTTCATATTTTGCCTGCCGGACTTTTGGGTCATCTTCGGGTTTGTCTAATATCTGCTTTAACGCAAAATACCGTACTGAAGGATTTTCTTCTTCTAACAGCCAATTTGTGTGATCTGCTTTGAGTATCGCTTTCCAATTTTCCATTTTTCCCTCTTTTGTATAAGCAGTACGGCAGCAATGTGGTATTTGACAGTGTGCAGATTTTTCTGTCTCTTCTCCTATGCTCTAACGCCTAACTCAATCATTCAGCCTCCATCTTCAAATATCTATTTCCTGAAAACCGCACTCATTGATCCACCTGAATTCTTTGCACATCCCGGAGATTAGGATTCCCCACCGCGGGACGCTCCGCACCGGATCGCAAATCAGAAATTTGCTCTGCTGAGGTCGTCCGCTTTCAGCGTCCAACCCGCAGTCGCCTCCCCGCACCCCGATTAAAAAAAGAAAGATAGAATACGAGTATGAGAAAAACCCGCGGGCGGGTTTTTCCCAGCATTTTTCCAGAGAGGGTGCGATTCCTGCGCAGGCGATAAGCCGGAGCAGAGCACCCGAACGCAAGAAAAATGCGATTCGCGTTAATTCGCGGAGATTCGCGGTGGGCTTTCTCAGGCTTCCACACCAAACCTTACCCTTCCCGAATTTCACACCCATAACTCCAATCCTTCCGCCCCCTGTTTCTTATTTTGTGAATTTCGTTACCACCCCGCAGTCGCAAATCAAAGATTTGCTCCGCTGAGGGCGAGCCTATCGGCTCACCCCGCTTCACCCGAACAAAATACTCTTCGGCTCCGTGTATTCGTACACGAAGTCCCTGCCGTTTTCCCGTCCGAATCCCGAGTTCGCGACCCCGCCAAACGGCATTTCCGGCGGAAGCGTCAGATGCTTGTTCACCCAGACGACCCCGCATCTAAGCCCCTCGGCAAAGTTATGGGCCGTTCCTATATCGGTGGTCCAGACCGATGACCCGAGACCGTACTGGGTGGAATTTGCGATATTGAGTGCCTCGTCGGGAGTATTGAACGGGATCACCGACATCACCGGTCCGAAGATCTCCTCCGAGACCGCGAGTGGACTCACGTTTTTCAGCAGCGTCGGTGCATAGAAGTTGCCGGGCATCTCCAGTCTCTTCCCGCCGTACACGAGCTGGGCATCGCCGTTAGCGAGGATGTTTTCCACCCAGGCCTCGATCTGGGCCAGCTGATCGGGATTATTCACCGGCCCCATATTCACTTTTTCAAGACCGTTTCCAACCACGTAACCCGAAAGCATAACCTCGGCTTTGTGCACGAACTCATCGGCAAGCGATGCGTCGACCAAGATCCGCTTGGCAGACGTGCAGACCTGGCCGCAGTTGTAGAACCGGTTTCTGACCGCCGCTTTCACCGCGGCGTCGATGTCGGCCGTTTTCGTCACGATGAAACTGTCGTTCCCGCCAAGCTCCAGCGTCAGTTTTTTCAGATGCGGGGCGGCGAGAAGCGAAACCGCCTTTCCGGATTGGACCGATCCGGTAAACGAGATGTGACGGACATCAGGGTGCGAGACTAGCGCGGCGCCGGTTTCCCCTCCCGATCCCGTCACGATCTGCAGGGCCTCTTTGGGAAAGCCTCCTTCGTGCAGCGCCTCGGCGATCTTTAAGATCGTCAGAGACGCGGTCTTCGACGGCTTTGCAAGAACCGCGTTCCCGCAGGCAAGTGCGGCTCCTGCTTTCCAGGCAAAAATCATCACCGGTATGTTCCAGGGAATAATCGCGGCGCAGACCCCGAGCGGTTTTCGAACAACGTTCAGATACCCGTAGCCCGGCAGATTGCGGGCATCGCCCGGAATACTCCCGCATACCGAGGCATAATACTCAAACACATGGGCGGACCCGAGGATCTCGTCACGTGCTTCCCGAAGCGGTTTTCCCTGTTCGGTCGTCAGCAGAACAGCAAGTTCCTCCACCCGTGCCCGCATCAGGGACGCGGCGTTCACAAACATCACGGCACGCTTCGATGCCGCCGTCTTCTCCCATGTCGGCAGGATATCGGCGGCCGCGTTCACAAAATTGTCCACATCATCGGGCGCGGCGTTTGGTATTGTGCCGATGACTTCATTCGTGGCAGGATTTCTCACGTCGAGAGATGATTGCATGCTGGAGTATTATGCCGTAGCCTATTTAGTCCTGTCCGTCGAAGCAGAAAAAATAGGAAATCTCTTGTTCCTGCAAAGAGAACGTATTCGCATGCACGAATACGCTGAAAAGATCGCATCGATAGGTGCCGCTGCCAACCCGACGTTCATGACCCTTGGGATCACCCCGGTCTCATGGGGGACGGGCAGGCAGTTCTCAAAATGAAAGCCTCGGATAAAATGCACAACGGTATCGGATTCCTGCAGGGGGGCTTTTACGTCATCCTCGCGGACGAGGCGATCGCCCTTGCGATTTTAGCAGAACTCGATCCAGGATCCGGCACCGCGACCATCTCCGAAACAACGGAATTTATCCGCGGCACGAAAGACGACGAGATCTTCGCCGTTGCAAAGATCATCCGGAAAGGAAGAAGAATCGTCTTTGCAGAGGCGGAGGTCATACGCGGAAGTGTTGACGGCGATCTCCTTTCAAAAACTACGGCCTCGTATCTGATAACCCAGTGCTGACGTCATGACAGATTCATATTCCGTCACGCCAAACTATAACGTTATGGAGGAGCATGGCTGTTGAACTGGAAGTTGTAGACCGGGTCGAGGAGTGGACCGGGTTTCTGAAAAAGAAATACAAAAGTGAGCTCAATAAGATATCCCGTGAATATCCAAGCGAACGCTCCCTTGAAATAGACTATGGTGTTCTGGAAAAATACGGAAAGATTGGCGTCGTTCTCGCCGACGAACTCCTCGAACACCCGGGAAAGACCTTAGAGGACGTCAAAGACGCGATTAGGACGTCGCGCCTCATCACCGGCAAGGATGTTGAAGGAAACGACATCTCCGACACTATCATAAGCAAAGTCAACATCCGGTTCATCCGCCTCCCGCGAAAGACCCAGATCCGGGACATCCGGGCCGAAGACATCAATAAATTCATCAGCATCGACGGGATCGTGCGCCGGGTCACCGAGGTCCGCCCCCGGCTCGTCACCGGAGCGTTCCGGTGCGTGAACGGGCATATCACCTACAAAAAACAGGAGTACGGTTCCTACTCCGAGCCGGATATGTGCGGGCATGCCGAGTGTACGCTGAAAAAGCTCGAACTCGTGCAGAGCAAATCGACCTTCATCGACTCGCAGAAACTTCGTGTCCAGGAGACGCCCGAAGGACTTCGTGGCGGGGAGCAGCCCCAGAACATCGACATCGACACGGTCGACGATCTCTGCGGCAAAGTATCGCCGGGTGACCGCGTCATCGTGAACGGCATCCTTCGCAGCGTGCAGAGAGTCGTCGGCGGTCAAAAAAGCACCGTCTTCGATCTCTACATCGAATGCAACTCGATCGAGATCTCGATCAAAGAGTTCGAAGAGGTCAACATCTCCGAAGAGGACGAGGTCACGATCAAAGATATGGCCGCCGACCCCGGCGTGTACGGAAAGATCGCCAGGTCTATCGCCCCGACCATCTACGGAAACGACGAGGTCAAGGAGGCCATCGCTCTCCAGATGTTCGGCGGGATCCCAAAGGAAATGCCGGACGGATCCAGTCTTCGAGGCGATATCCATATCCTTTTAGTTGGTGACCCGGGTATTGCAAAATCCCAGCTACTTCGCTACGTCATCAAGCTCGCGCCACGCGGCATCTACACGTCCGGAAAATCCGCCTCCTCGGCCGGTCTGACGGCCGCCGCCGTGAAAGACGATCTTGGAGATGGCCGCTGGACGCTTGAGGCCGGAGCGCTCGTTCTCGCGGACAAAGGTATCGCCGCGGTGGATGAAATGGACAAGATGCAGAAAGACGACCGCTCCTCCCTGCACGAAGCAATGGAGCAGCAGTCTGTTTCGATCGCCAAGGCCGGCATCAATGCCACGCTTCGGACCCGCTGTTCCCTGCTTGGAGCCGCAAACCCCAAGCTCGGCAGATTCGACGAGTATGCCAACATCTCCGAACAGATCAACATGCCGCCGTCCCTTCTCTCCCGTTTCGATCTGATCTTCATCATGAAGGATCAGCCGGACGCAACGAGGGATCTGAACATCGCCCGGCACATCTTAAAGGCCCACTCGGCCGGTGAGAAGATCATGCGGCACAAGAAGTACCCAATCCCGGGAGCGGACGACGAGTACTTCCAGCGCGAACTTGCCCCGGTAACGCCGGAGATCGACGCCGCGATGCTCAGGAAATACCTCGCCTATGCAAAACGAAACTGCTTCCCGCTCTTAAAAGACGAGGCGAAGGAAGTTCTCGTTCAGTATTATCAGAGCCTTCGAAGCGTCGCCTACGAAAACTCCGACAAGCCAGTCCCGATCACCGCCCGTCAGCTCGAAGCACTCGTCCGTCTCGCTGAAGCGAGCGCCCGGGTCCGTCTCGCCGACGAGGTTGAGCAGGAGGATGCGGAACGCGTCGTTAAGATCGTGGACGCCTGTCTGAGACAGGTCGCCTACGACGCGAAGACCGGCTCTCTCGACATCGACAAGATCACCACCGGAACGTCCAGATCTGGGCGTGCGATCCGCCGCGAACTCAAAGAGACGATCGAGACGCTGATCCAGGCAAGCGACGACCGGGTCGCGAAGGTCGATCAGATCATGGAGACGATGGAGAACAAGTATCATTATAAGAGGGATGAGGTGGAACACATCCTGGAAAGAATGAGGATGGACGGGGAAGTGTTCCAGCCGAGGAACGGTCTTATCAAGTTCACCGCACCCATGAGGTAATATAAATGGCAACAGACAGAGAAAACGCCGTGTTCGAAGCGGCAATCAAACTCGGGGCGCTTTACCACCAGTTCGTGGGAACGCCCATCTCACGTTCGACCGCAGAGACCGTGGAAGCCGCAATCGAAAGTGCGGTCTCCCTCCAGCCGTATGTGACGAAGATCACGGTCCGTCTGGACAAGTCCTTAATGAATGAAAATCCGTTCGGCTACTCGGAACTTACCGGGGCGATGTATGATGCCGTCATCGAAACGAAGTACGGCGACGCGGTCTGCCGTGCAAGCCTGAAGTTCGAGAACGGATACCCCATGATGAAGATCATCGAGTAATGATTCAGTTTCCGATCCTGGACGATCACTTCCACATCAACCGGAGAACAGGCGTCGGCCCGTCGGTCGTGAAGGAGTTCATGCGTTCCGGCGGGACGCACATCGTGCTCGTCTCGCTTCCCTCCTGGTCGTGCGGCGTTACGCCAAACACGCCTGCTGACTACCGTCAGGTGTTCGATGAACTGCTGACGGTTTCAGAGATGGTGAACGAGCTTGGATGTGTCTGTTATCCGGTCGCGGGCGTCCACCCGGCCGAGATCTGGTGGCTCTCCGAAAGGCTCGGACTTTCGGCCGCCGAGGAGCTGATGTGCGGGGCGCTGGAGGTCGCCACCGAGTATGTCCGCGAAGGAACATGTATCGGGCTGAAGTCCGGCCGGCCACATTACCCGGTGACGCCCGAGGTGTGGGATGCGTCAAACCGGGTTCTGGAAAGAGCCCTTACGCTGTCGGGCGAGCTCGGCTGTTCTCTGCAGATCCATGCCGAGTCGGGCCCGTGCGAGGACGTGCCGGATATGGCAAAATCATGCGGGATGGATCCGTCCCGGGTCGTGAAGCATTTTGCGACCTGTGAGACCCCTCTTCATCCTTCAATCACGGTCAGAGAGCCGTTTTTGAATCAGTGGTTTGCGGAAAAGCGGGAGTTCACGCTCGAGAGCGACTACATGGATGATCTCTCAAGGCCGGGTGCGGTGAACGGGCCGCGGTCGGTCCCCCGCAGGATGCAGAAACTTCTCCAGGAGGGCGCAGTGACTTTCGAGGATATGTGGCGTGTTCACGGTTTTGTCCCAAAAAAGATATACGGCGTCGATTTCGATATTTGAGTGTTTGAAAACAAACCACGATTATTTTTCTTGATTTTCGCGGTATGTCTCATATTGTTTGAGAATAATTTTCAATTTTGTCCCTAACAAATAGTATTATGTAGATGCGGGTCTATTAGTCAATTGGAGATAAAATGTTTGGCATGTGCTCTTGAGTTATGCCACAATGGTTTACGCCCGGAGAAATCCCGCGGCGATCAAAAAGCAATGATGCCCCTTCATTTGTTGTTTGATTGTGATAACCGCGCCTGAAAAGAAGGCGATAAATTCAAAACTTATAACGGATGGATAGAAACATTTGCGGGTGGGCCAGCCCATTGGGGGAGGGTAACACCCAATCTCCACGTTACGTAGCTTTTTCTCTTTTCTGAATTCTGTTTATGTGTGTTGTTACAAATCGTAACGCTGTTTTTCAGGCATGTTACATTTTGTAACTCCTCGCGGAACGCCCAGTTACAAAATGTTACATATAAATCGTCGGGCTCCAAATATACATACAGCATGGCAACGAAAGTCGTACGCGTGTCAGAGGACGCGATAGAGATCACCGGCAGATATGCCAAAGACATCAGCGAAGGGATCCGGATGATGCAGAAACTCATCGAGGAAAAAAGCAAGCCGCAGATCGATATGAAAGCTCTCGAGAAGATGATGCGAAACTGCATCGCAGAAGAGTTTGAAAACCTCCAGAGGGTGTACTGAATGCAGCTTACCGGCTGGATGGAAGAGAACGGCCGGCTGCTCGACCGTGTCGAGATCGAAACCTTTTCCGTATCCAGACTCTCGGCATGCGGCGGCGAGTTTCTTCTGGAGACAGACGAATGCTTCATCCGGGACAAATACCACATCATGCCCGGGAACCCACAAGGAAAGCCGATCATCACCGCCGACCCTAATGTTCCCGATCTGCCCCTCGATGAAGCGATCCAAACTGCCGTTTTGCTCCGGGCATCCGAGGACGCCGTGACCACCCTTTCGGGCGGCGTGGACTCATCCCTCGTCGCGGCCCTTGCCGGTCTCCCTTGTATCGCCGTAGGACTTTCGGGTTCGCATGATCTTGCCGCGGCACAAGAGACCGCGAAGATCCTCGACCTCCCCCTTACCGTAAAAGAGATCGGGATCGCCGACATCCGGGTGGCGCTCGACGAGGTTCTTGAGATCATTCCGCGGGTCACTCCCCTCGACGTCGAGATCGCGATCACCGGCTACTTCATCGCGGCTCTCGCAAAAGAGACCGGGGCGGAAAGGATCCTCACCGGCCAGGCAGCCGATGAACTGTTCGGGGGATACGCACGATACGGCCGATCGGCCGATCTCCGGTCCGACCTTGCGGCCGACTTTGCCGGTCTTTTCTTCCAACGAGAGAGGGATGCGGCGGCCGCCTCGCATTTCGGCGTCTGGTACTCCCTGCCCTTCATGGACGAGCGGGTCGTTCGTGCATCCCGGACATTCAGCCCGGATGAACTGGTGAAAGGCGACCTTCGAAAGATCGCCCTTCGAAGTGTTGCCGCCCGCCATCTCCCGGAAGAGATCGCCTGGAGACCAAAAAAAGCCATGCAGTATGGAAGCGGCATATCCTCGGCGTTAGCAAAGATCGCCAAGTCGGAAGGCTGCAAAGGATGCCGGGAACTGATTCAAAAACTCTGCCCGGATAAGGTATAAGTTGACCTGGTCCAATATCAATAAGAAATGACCGATATATCCGGAATTGAACTGACCAGCCTTGCAGGCATAATCGGCTTCATCCTTCTCTGTCTCATCCTCGTCATTGTTTTTTCAAAACTCGAGCGCAAAGTCTCGAAAAAGCCTGCTTCAAAAGAGCAGCCCTCCCATGAGGTGCCCCGAAAGGAAACCGAATCCGCTCCCGCCGGCGAGGTCCAGCCCGCATTCACCGTCGGCCTGGTGTATCAGATGGAGGACGGGACGCTTGCAACCTATGCCGCCGACGGGACGTTTTGTAAAATAAAAGAGAAGTGATCCGGGGCTTTGCTCCCCACTCATCCTGCCGTTGTGGAATTATACAGATCGGCGACGACGCCGTCTTTAAACGTCCCCACCACCAGTACCGAGGTTATCGCACCTCCTATATTAGGAGGAATTTTATAGGTAATCCTGACTCCCGGCGTGTATGTCTCCGGAAGACTAACCGGTTCGGCCTTAATTCCATTGATATACACCTCCAGCAGTGCTAGACCCTCTATGTCCCTGCCGCTTACGAGCTCGAGTTCGATCTGCTGACCATCGGAGCTGGCCGTCATTCCAACGATTTTTATGATATATGCGCCGCCGCTGTAGGTATTCAGAATGAACATACTTACGATGGCGGTCAAAAGAATCGCTATGGCCAAACCTAGAACAAAACCTATCAGTGTTGGTGCGGGAAGTGTCTTTCCGGAGAAATAGTCCCAGAAAGCATCAAGGAATGTAGCCACTGTCACGGAATTGGAGTTAATTGACTATAAACATTATCTTACAGACACTTTCGATTCCGTGAAATATCAGGTCTGAATGAGTATTCCATCTCCCTTATCATGCAAAAAAACCAATAGAAACCTATGAATTGTATCGTCACCGGAGGAGCGGGATTCATCGGCTCGCATTTGGTGGATCTCCTTGTTGCAAACCATCATAAGGTCACCGTGATCGACTCGATGGTTGCCGGAAGAATGGCCAATATCGAAAAGAACCTTTCCTCGATCACATTCGTTCAGGCCGACCTGCTCGAAGACGGCTGGCAGAAGTATTTCGCCGGCGCCGACAGAGTCTATCATATCGCCGCCGATCCGGATGTCCGCGGATCCGCACGCAAATCCTATGAAATGTATGAAAACAACGTGACGGCCACGATCCGGGTTCTCGAAGCGATGAAAGAACACGGCGTAAAAGAGATCGTCTTCACCTCGACCTCTACCGTGTACGGCGAAGCTTCGGTGATTCCGACGCCCGAGACCTACTCTCCCATAATCCCGATCTCGGTGTACGGGGCAAGCAAACTTGCCTGCGAAGCGATGATCTCTTCCTACGCCGCGACCTACGGCTGGAAGGCCTGGGTCTACCGGTTCGCAAACATCATCGGAGCCCGCAGCACGCACGGGATCATCTACGACTTCGTCCAGAAACTCCGGGCAAACCCGCATGAACTGGAGATCCTCGGCGACGGGCGGCAGAGCAAATCCTATCTTGCCGTCGAAAACTGCGTGAATGCGATGATCTTCGCACCCGAGGTTTCGAACGACACCTTCAACTTCTTCAATATCGGATCGGAAGACTGGGTGAATGTAAAGAGGATCGCCGAACTGATCGTCGAGGAGATGGGGCTGGAAAATGTGAAGTTCAACTTTACCGGCGGCGACCGGGGATGGGTCGGCGACGTTCCGCTGATGAGACTCGGCGTCGACAAGCTCAAGTCCTACGGCTGGGAGCCGGGGATCACCTCCGAAGAGAGCGTCCGGCGTGCGATCCGGGCAACTCTTGCCGAGTGAAGATTTTTATTTAATCATCATTCATTTTTATTCGGGGTGCGGGGACGCGACTTCGGCGCGGAGCGTCCCGCGGTGGAGATATCCTAAGATTTTGTATTTGAGGTATGATTTTTTTCTCTTTCGCGGAAGTGTACTTCGATTTCATCTACGGTATTTTGTGGATACAAGAGGAAAAACCAACCGCGAATCGGCGCGAATCTCGCCCTTCGGGCTCTCAGAATCGGATTTTCTGATCCTCACTTGAACACGGCGTGCCTAATCGTCCCGCCGGTTCATCCCTCATCGGGAACGTTCGGGCAAATCCTGTCGGCGCCCCTGCGCCTCCCGTAAAGATAAATAGATACTTATTGGTTATTTTTGGGGTGCGGAGTGTACGCTGAAATAAAAAAAAAGTATTTTGACCAAAAAAGTCAGTGCCGGTTTTTACGCCGATTTCTTCTCTGCTCTCTTCTTCATATACTGCAGACCGGCAAGGATCGCGACGCCGACCAAAAAGAACAGGATGCTGAACGTCTCAAGACTCATCGCGGGTCTTGGGACGTCAAGCGTGGTCGCACCCATCACGATCGCATACAGCGAACCGATCAGAAGCCCGATGCTGAGAAAGATCGTCTGCGACCGGTATTTTTTCAGACAGTGCCGCAGAAGCTTCGCGATAAATACGAGTCCCGTGATCATCCCGAGGCCGAAAACGATCAGCATCGGCACATACTGGAACTGTAGATGGACGACCGCACTCACTGCCGAGATCAGCGGGACGTAAAGTCCCATGATCAGAAGCATCGTTGAGCCGGATATCCCCGGGAGAACCATCACCGAGATTGAAAGCACCGCGGCGATGAAAAGAAACAGGCCGAGTTCGAGCGAAAACTGGGTCAGATCCACCGAGCTTTCCCGGGTGACCGGATTGAAGTACATCAGAAGAGGAACTGCCGCGACACCTATCGCCGCAAAAATACTGTGCAGATAGTGCCCTTTCAGGGTCTCTTTCTCCTCCATCACCACGATTGGAACGGCGCAGACGGTCAGACCGATGAAAACCGAACTTATTTCATACACATACGTATCGAAAAGATTTGCGAGGATCACGGCGCAGATGAGAAATGCGGCGGCCCAGCCGATGACGAGTTTGAACAGGAACGGGAACGCGGCCTTTTTTTCCGCCATCGTCCCGGTCAGCAGATCGTCCACCGAGGAGATAAATTTGTCGTAAAATCCAAGTAAAAATGCGATCGTCCCGCCGGAAACTCCCGGCACGCTGTCGGCGACCGCCATGTACGCCCCTCTGATGATATCCATATTCTCCTATTAATTAGGCCTTCCCTCCCTAATTAGCGTTCTTGCATTCCGTGTCGCAACCATGTTATTTATTCCGATAAGGACCAGATATATAAGAGAGATTCCCATGAAATATATTCTTATTCTGGCTGACGGTGCAGCAGACGAGCCCCTTGCTGAGCTTGGCGGAAAGACCCCGCTTGAAGTGGCACATAAACCCAATATGGACAGGATCGCCCGCGAAGGAAGATGCGGCATGCTCAAAACCGTGGACGACTCGCTGTCCCCCGGCTCGGACGTTGCCAATATGTCGATCCTCGGTTACGATCCGATGAAATACTACACCGGCCGTGGAGCACTTGAGGCTCTCAGTATGGGCATCTCTTTCAACGAAGGCGACCGTGCCTACCGGTGCAATCTGGTCACAGTCGAGAACGGGAAGATGAAGGATTTTGCCGCCGGCCATATCTCGAGTGAAGAGGGGGCAAAACTTTTCGAGACGCTCAAAGAGAAGATCCCGGAAGCCGGATGGTATTCGGGCGTTTCCTACAGAAATGTCATGATGCTTCCAAACGGCAAAGGATCCGAGACGACCGCTCCGCACGACATCGTCGGCGCGGTCATCAATGATTACCTCCCGAAAGGAGAGGATGCCGAGCGTCTGATGAACTTCATTGTTCGGGCCTCCGATGTATTCGAGAACCACCCGGTAAATAAGCAGCGTATCGCCGCAGGGAAAAACCCGGCGACGACGATCTGGCCGTGGAGCGGAGGATCGAAGCCTGCGATGCCGGCCTTCTCTGAAAAATATCATAAGAAGGGAGCGGTCATCTCTGCGGTCGATCTGCTGTTCGGTCTTGCAAAATGCGCCGGTATGGAAGTCGTCACGGTCCCCGGAGCAACCGGTTACCTCGATACGAACTTCCTTGGAAAAGCTCAGGCGGCAGTCGAGACCGCAAAAGGCGATGCGGACTTCGTGTACATGCATGTCGAGGCAACCGACGAGGCAGGACACCTGGGAAGTCTTGAAGAGAAGATCAAAGCGATCGAGAATCTGGACAAGGCGATTGGTTATATCCTCGACAACTTCGACGGCTGCATTATGCTGATGCCCGACCACCCAACGCCGATCGCGAAAAAGACCCACACGAACGATCCGGTCCCGTTCGCGATCCGCGGTCTCGGCGAACCCGATGACGTTAAGGTCTACACCGAAAAAGAGGTGCAGGCGAAGGGTTCCTACGGACTTATCCATGCGGTCGATCTCCTGGATATGGTCTTTAAGGAGTAGGCGGATGCGGGAAGAGGTCACATCCTTCATCGAAGCGTATGTGAAGGACGCTTCCCACCTGCGAAAACCGCTGGTCGGTTTTGCCGACTGCACATCCCCGATGTTTCCCGGTTTGAAAACCACCGTGATGCCGGGACATCTGATGCCGGGACATCTGATGCCGGCCGAGATCCTTTCCGATCCGACGGTCGTCATTTCCTATTTCCTATTTTTTGCCGTTTCAACCTGAGGTCGCCCTTTCGAATGTTTCCGGGCGGCACGCTTCGAAGAGGTGGGCGGAGTGTTATGGGGAAACGAACCGGCTGATCGCTTCCCTAAACGCCGATCTGATCGAGTATCTCAAAGATCGCGGCTATCGTGCCGCTTTTGCACAAAACGCCGTGCATCTGGATAAAGAGATCCTGATGAGCTGCTGGTCCCAGCGGCACGTCGCGGAGATCGCGGGTCTCGGCCGCTTCGGTCTGAACAATCTTCTGATCACCCGGGTCGGTTCATGCGGCCGGTTCGGTTCGCTTGTTACGGATCTTCCTATCACGCCGGATGTCCCGGAGATAGAGGAGCGGTGTTTGTATAAACTGACCGGCAAGTGTCAAAAGTGCGTGAAAAACTGCCCGACGGGAGCATTGACCGAGGACGGGTTCGACCGCCGGGTCTGCTTTTCTCTGTGTCAGGAAAACGAGAGGATGTACGGGGCGAACATCTGCGGGAAATGCGCCGTGGATATCCCGTGCGGGTTTTTGAAACCCTGACGTTGCCGGATAAAGTTGTGTCGGATTTGTAAGGATATTTCCACCGCGTCGGGCTCCACGCCGGAGTCGCCCTCCCGCACCCCTAATCAAAAAATGATGACGGCAAATAGGACTATCGGTGTTCTGATTTTTCTTATATGGTATTTCTTTTTGTTTGAATTGGGGTGCGGGGCCACGGCTCCGGCGCGGAGCGGCCCGCGGTGGAGATATCTTATTTTTTGATTCAGCAAAAGGTAAGCTTTTTTGCGAGATGGTGAAATCACATAATATTCCCATTACTGGACTCCAAAAAATAGTTCTCCCGCAACATTTTGAATAATAATAATCATGAAGGAGGGCCTATTCATTGTAATATGGATGAAATACCGGAAGGGTGGAATAAGGATCTGTATGACAAGCTGAGTTTTGATTTTCTGATCGAGTGTGCAGAGAATAACAGGATAAATGAGTGGAATGCTCTATATCAGATGTATCTAAAATCTGAATGGAATAGGTTGCATCCTGAGATGGCCTGGGATCCGAAAAACGTTTTAGAGTTGGTTCGTCAATCTCAGTCTAAAATACCTGATTTTATAAGACCTAATTTTATTGGAGAGAATGTCATAGAGGCAATATCCCTAGGTGTGTATTTCGATAAAGCACATCTGGAGGGAGCAGTGTTCAGTGAGGTAGGTCTGAAAGAAACACATCTGGAGAAGGCACAATTCTGGGGGGCGCATCTTCAAGGAGCAAACTTCAATTATGCACATCTAGAGGGAGCAAATCTTCGGGGAGTACATCTTAAGGGGGCACAGTTCACTTATGCTATTGTGGATGGGGAGACCATGTTGACCGGAAATACAGAAAATCCCATAGATGATAAAACGGATTTTACGGGAACAGCGCTTTCTGGAACCCGTATAGACCCAAATCTCAGAAAAAACTGGAGCGGAATATCCGAGAAATACAATGGAGAGAGTGGTATAACAAACCAAAACTCTCTCCGTGGCAATTTCTAAAAAAAATCTTCGGCAAAAAACAAGAGACTGAGGATGAATTGGATAGCAGAATCCATCTGCTCGGCAGGTATGTTATTACTCCGTTCGTCTGGCTCTTCTGGTGGGTCTCGAACTATGGCAGTTCAACAAAACGCGTTATCTTGGTATATTTTTTCTGGAATGTTCTCTGGGCATTGATCTATCTGTATGTTCTTCCGAACCTGCCAAACCTAATGCCTGACCTGGTAAATACTACTCTCTTGTCGGGATCGCACCTTTCCTTGGGAAGTATTTCACTCCGTCCAGGTATGATACTTGCTGGGGAATATACTACAAACCCATCAGGCTCGGTACATACCTTGTTACATGCGCTAGCCCAATATGCTCCGTTCCTCAACGGGACAACTAATACAGTCCTGTCCACACCAGATATCTTCACCGCTGTTCTGCAGACCAATCTCATGATATTCAGCATTACCAATGTGGCAACCAAAGATCTGAGTTATCTGACACTATTCTGTGTAACGGTGCACATCGTCATCGGCTACTTTATCCTTGCCGCCCTCATCACCCGGCTTGGGATCATGTTCCAGAACCTCAGCCCGTGAGGGAGAAGAAAACCCGCACGCAAGCGAGCAAAGCGAGTCGGAGAGCAAATCTTTGATTTGCGAACGGGTTTTCCAGCATTTTTCGTTTCGCCGTCCCGACCACGCGGAGCCGATAAGGCGGAGCGTAGGGACGCGACCGAAGGTCAAGAGGGCGGAACTGGAAAAATGCGATTCGCGTTAATTCGCGATTATTCGCGGTGGGATATCTCATCGTTCCAAAGAATACCTTACACAAAAACCTTAGGATATCTCCACCGCGGGACGCTCCGCGCCTGAGTCGCGTCCCCGCACCCCAAGTCAAAAAATTCGCGTTAAAATAATCTCCGATCTCCACAACCAACTCTATTCTCCCAAAAATAATATCCTTATCCCATTTTCGTGTATTTCGCTGATTTTAGAAAGTTTCGTGTTTTCGTATTTCTTTCGTGCTTCCCAGAATCCAAAGGTGCCGTATGTTGCGAGCTCTTCGAGATCGTTTTTTGCATGTCTGCGTGTCTCTTGGTAGTTTATGGTTATATCCTCCTTTTCTCGTTTTACTATCTGTATGGTCCTGCCCGGGTTTTCGTATCGGTATTGTCTGAGTTGGGAGATGATGTCTGTTTGAATTCTGTATGGGTGATATACGTATGCTGAGGCAATGATGCGTGGAAAGAACTTTTGCATGTGCTTGGTTACTTCCCTGGTCATTTTACTGCTGTCATAGTCTTTCCATGCATCATAGAGGTTTGGCGGCGGTGATATGACGAGGTGACGCATACCCCCGTATCTTATCTTTGACAGCAGCTGTGCTGCTTGATCATTGTATTCGGCGTCGAGTCGAGCGTTGGGCAGCACCCGACCTTACACGTCCGCGGCGTTGTCTGGATTGAGTGCTTCAACTGCTGCCGCGTGCGCTGCGCGAATGTTCCTGCTTCCGCGTGCTCCTATGCGCGCCGCGGCCGCTCGATAGCATTCCGGGCACTCAAGCCTATGACAAATGTGGAGGAGTGGATATGTTTTTTTGCACGTTTTGCACTTGTGAATTGCTGAAATTTCCCCGCATTTCTCGTTTTTTTCGGCAAAAGAGGGTAACTTCGGGAGCGCCTGCCATTCTGTTGGCTGTGTGTTGTTTAAAATTCCCTCTATTTTGGCTGTTAGACTGGTTTGGGTGTTTGCCCTTCGTGTTACCGGCCTGGATCTGCGTTCTTCTGTGCTCTTTTTTACTGTTTTTCGGGAGTTTGTAATGGTTTCTGGTTCTTTTTCATGATTTTGGTTTACTATGGTGAGGTTCATTTTACTCCTTCACCGAAAAAAGGTTCCAGCGTGTCTCGGGAACGAAAGTCTTATTATCCCTGTAACGCAATGATTTCTTATTAGTTAGAGTGCATAGAGGTGCGAGAATTTTCGTGTTTGTAGCACGCAAGACCCTTTTTCGATTTTTTAGTTTAACATGTAATCTGTGTGTTAATATATCTGTCGGTGCTGTTTTCTGGACGTTTTTTGGGCGTTTGGTGTGTTTTTCTGGACGTTTTTGTTGCCGTCCGCTCTGTCCCCGTCGTATCCTCTTTACCGTCTCTTCAGGGGGATTGACGTCGCGTGTGGGGGGTGAGACCGTCGGATTGAGACGTTTTTGCGTAGAATTGAGACGTTTTTTGATGTTGGGATTCTACGTGCGGTCGTGTCGTGTGACGTTTTTGTGACGCTTTAGCGTAGAATTGAGACGTTTTTTGATGTTGGGTGTCTACGTATGGTCGTGTCGTGTGGCGTTTTTGTGACGCTTTAGCGTAGAATTGAGACGTTTTTTGATGTTGGGTGTCTACGTATGGTCGTGTCGTGTGACGTTTTTGTGACGCTTTAGCGTAGAATTGAGACGTTTTTTGATGTTGGGTGTCTACGTATGGTCGTGTCGTGTGGCGTTTTTGTGACGCTTTAGCGTAGAATTGAGACGTTTTTTGATGTTGGGTGTCTACGTATGGTCGTGTCGTGTGACGTTTTTGTGACGCTTTAGCGTAGAATTGAGACGTTTTTTGATGTTGGGTGTCTACGTATGGTCGTGTCGTGTGGCGTTTTTGTGACGCTTTAGCGTAGAATTGAGACGTTTTTTGATGTTGGGTGTCTACGTATGGTCGTGTCGTGTGACGTTTTTGTGACGCTTTAGCGTAGAATTGAGACGTTTTTTGATGTTGGGATTCTACGTGCGGTCGTGTCGTGTGACGTTTTTGTGACGCTTTTGCGTCGTTTTGAGACGTTTTGAGACGTCTTGGTCTGCTAATCCAATGCGGGTGCATTACATGAGCCATCTGATTTATAATTCAGGAAAGCTGTAACAAGCACCATGGGAAACCGCAAATTCAGATACATTCTGATGATAATACTGCTCATTATCTGTTTTACTCACCCTGCTGCTGCTGAAAAATCATATTCGATAACCGAGGTATCGAAGTATGATTTCGAAGCACGTATACTCATGATACACGTACACTGTGATTTAACCCCATGGAGCGAACCCGACCTCCGCGTAGCAAAAGAAAATCTTCGGAATGCAGGATGGAACATGAAGTTTCACAAAAGGAATCATGTGGTAAAAGAATCGGTTTTCCAAAACGAGCTGCAAAATTCGGATCTGCATATACACGCAGGGCATGGATATAATATACCATTTATTGGAGGACACATAGAACTATCGGATTATGTTGTTCCCGGTATATCTCAAGGGAGAGGAGGATGGGTATCAACACACGAGGTAAAGGAAGCATGGAAACATAAATCACCAAAATTATGGACAGTGATTCATTCATGCCACGTCCTCGAAACCGATCATCAATGGGCTGAGGTACTAAGAAACAGCAAAATGCACGGGATACTCGGATTCGGGAGCACTGAATATTCAACCGGTCATTTTCTCGCAGATTTTACCGAAGCTGCTGCCAAATATCATAAACCAATCGCCGAAGCATGGGAATCTGCAGGCTTGAAAAACCAGTTAAGCCTCAACTTAGAACCAGTTAAAGTCAGGACAATCTTCAGAAACATAGATCAATACAAAACCGACACACTCGGCACCCCTTCAACCAACATGAACGAGGAAACAGTCGTATGCGACATGCAATTAGATAAGAAGAAAGTCGGCAACGACCAGATAGAAGGCTCGTGTAAAGCATTACATTCAGGACAAAAAAACGATTTCATCTATGATATCACATATTCATCATCATCATCATCATCATCATCACCAAATACGGTAGTATCGGCAAAAAAAAGTTACACAACTGCAACCCCGCAAGCAAAGATGACCTCTAACACCCACATAGACTTATAATCTCCCGGCATCAAGTGAAACGTATGAATAAAAAAATAACTATTACAGCAGCGGTGTTAGCAGCTGCCGTCATCGCCGCATTTCTGTTCCTTCCGATAATACCCATAGGAGCACCGCCGGGAAAGATGGGATGTGAGTTTCGAACACCCGCAGATATGCTGCATGGAATCACATTCCCGGAAAACCCGCCGACAAAACTGCCGGTATATCAAGTAATCAAATTCAAAACAGGATCCATATTTTTCGATGAAGACAAGTATAGGTATCCAGAAAATGTGCACCCAACCCTAAAAGAAGCACGGGAAATCTACCAGGAACTTATAAAAAAATACAAGCATCTCAATATACAAGTTCCTGGTGAAGAGAAATTCAAGACATTATACTGGTCATTCCTAGATGGTAAAGACCGGTTAGTCCCAGAATCGTTCTCGTGCGCATCTGAGATCGACGGAATACCCGTGACACCAGGATATTTAGGATTATTCTTTTCAAAAGTCGACAACGCATTTGGCCATGGAATTTACGGCGAATATACAGTTGTGAAAGTAGGTGAGATAGACATAATGTCACCCGATGAAGCAATTGAGCAACTCAAACAGGGAAAGGGTATCGCCGGAAACTGCATCGACAGAGATACACTAAAGGTTACCCCCCTCAAAGATCCATCATTAGCATGGTTCAACAGAGCAGCCATCGAATTTGTGTACATGCATGGATGGTATGGAGAAATTGATTCACCGTATATCACACCAATTTGGCAATTTAGTTACAATGACGGTCGTGGTTACCGGATACACGAGTGCATGGTCAACGCTGTGGACGGCAGTATAGACATCAACTGGTCGCCGGAAGGAAATCAAAAATTCACACCCAACGAAAAATTCTACGAATTAAAGAACCAGAAACCCAAATACTGTAGATATCACTTTGCCGTGGATGAAACCGATACAGATCCGTGTATCAACGCATAACACACACCACACACCACCCATGGCTCACTGAGGGGCTCACTGAGGACGAGACTCAGATATGGAAAGGGCACTAATCCCATAGAACGAAAAGCGCACATAATGATAAAATCCTAGAGTTTAGAGTTGGTATAGATTCTACACCTGCGAGTGTGTTAGCCAAAGATCTTTGAAAATGACCAGATTGGATGGTTTCGAGAAACTCACTGCCGGCCCCGGCGTAGTTATAACCTTTGACAGAGTAAACGGTTCTTTCACCCTCGCTTTTGCATCGGGCAGGTTTGCCAAAGATGGGAAAGGACATGGCTGCCTCATCCGACATACCTGGTGCGGTTCTCTATATTCTTTTCCGGATGGGGTAGAGGTGCTGTTGGAATTCGATGAGGAGACGGTTGATGACTTTATCCGAGAAAACATCGTAGTGTTTGACGAACGGGTTGATATATTACGGTATCTATCCTATCAGCCAGCCAGCACGCCGCCGAAAATCGAAGATGCAAAACGTGAGGCTGTCTCCGGCGGTGGCTGCTTTTTCGAGCACAACGGATACAAATATGGACTCGGGAAAAATGATCTGACATCATGGGGGGCAATGGGAAAATACCACACGAACTACCAAAACTCCCGTAGAAAGATTAGATATAACATTTGGGCCATTCGAAGACAAATCGGAGTTGTTCAAAAAAACATCCATAAACGGTAAACCGTTCTGGGATATATACGACATCGAATATGATGACGGGGAAGTGCTTCGGGGATATTGGTGAAACCACTTATTCGTCTTCAATATCGAGTTTTTACCCGCCGAAATGCTTCGCGGCGAAATTATCTGCCAAAGCCGCGATACAACCGATGACCAACCCGCGAGCGGCCGCGATATTTTTCGCCGCGTGTGACGCGACTATCACCGCTCGCTAACGCTTCCCTCTTTCTTTTTCGAGGGGTATGCCGTGGTGTCCTCTCACTTCCCGCTCTATCCTGCTTGAGCCCCTGCGTAAGGGGCGGCGCCAGCGGGGTCGTTATGGTTGGTGTCCATGATTCGCTGACCGCTGTGTTAGATCTGTGTTTTTCCGCCGTTCGTGTTTATGTAACGCAACGTTGTGTAACGTTGTGTAACGCTGTGTAACGTTGTGTAACGATTTAGTACCGTTGTTGTGTTTTTGCGTCTCTGTTTTGTCTTGATCTGGATTATGCTGCCTTTGCCGTGCCTAAAAAAATACTGTTTCAATTGTGGTTGTCTTGCTGTTGTATCTGTTACATTTTTTGCGTACTGCTGGTGCTCTTCTTTTTTGGTTTGTGGTCGGTGGTTTTCTTCACCTGCGGTTTTGCCATGTTTAATATTGGGGTAATGCCGGATAGTGTTAGTATTCTGAACTCTTCGTCTGGGTTTTCCATTTCTTTTATTAGCCTTGCCACAATCGGTGCTGCTGCGTCTTTTATGGTCGGCACTTTTGTTTCGAGATCCTTGAAACTTGTGAACGGGTGATATCGTTTCGCGTCTGCTATGGCGAATATGTGTTTTGTGTTTATTTTTGGGAGGAGACTGAGACTGTGTTTTTTTAATGACAGGCTTCTTCCGTTATTGTATACATTGATAAATATCTCTTCGTTTGCGTTCACTATGTCCTGTATGCATGTTTTCACGAGTTTTCGATGTGCTGGTTTTATTTCGGTATATGCCATTTGTGTTTTCTCTCTTATGAGTGCGTGATCAAGCAGTATGTATGCCCCTATCATCATTGCTTGTTCCACTAATCCCGGCTGCTGTTTGTATGCTATTGTTAGTTTGAATATATGCCGGAGTTTTCTGTCAACTGTGTATGCGGTTATGGTTTTGGTCTCTGTGTTTGTTTTGGATATCTCAACATCGAAAACGCAGCCGAATTTGTTGTGTGTTCTCGGCTTTTGATTTTGTTTATGCTCACCGTTCTCTGGTGCAGGTTGTTGGAGGTCTTGTGTGCTCGTGGTCATCGTCTCGGTTTGCTGCGTTTTTGTTCGCGTGGTGATTACCCGTCGTAGAATGGAAATGTTTGGTTTTGGGTATCTTCCACGTTCCGCTCTATCCTCTTTGGTGTCCATGATTCGCTGATATGTGGGTTTGGTCCGGTGTCCTTTTGCGTTGTATCTTCGGTTGGAGAATGGTTTGTGGTATCTCTGCCTCTTCTTTGTTGTGAACCTTCTGGGTGTTGTGCAACTCGTTATCGGTGGACCGAAGGCCCTATGCCCGGGCCTTTGTGTCCACCCTATCTTACTTGAGCCCCTGCGTAAGGGGCGGCGCAAGCGGGTCGTTATGGTTGTGGTCCATGATTCTCGGACGTTTTTTGTGTGTGTCCAGGGATGTTTTTTGGACGTTTTTGATACCCTCTCATCCCCTTCCTGCTCTATCCTGCTTGAAGTCCCCCACCGGGGGACTGGCGCCAGCCGCGGGGCTTGGGTCCGGTGTTAGTGCTCTCCCTTTTTTGTGGTTTTCTCTCTCGTAAGTGTATGATCAAACGTTACGTATGACCCTATCGTCATAGCTTGGTCTGCTCTCATCGGTGTGTTACCAGAGGACCGAAGGTCCTATGCCCGGGCCTGTGTGTCCACCCTATCCTAATTGAGCCCTGCGTAAGGGGCGGTGCAAGCGGGGTCGTTATGTTTGATGTCCATGATTCCCTGATGGGTGTTTTGGGTTTGTGTGCGTTATGCATATGTTACATCGCGTTGAAACATATGTGTCACGTTGCACCGTGTTACGAACTCGTTGGTGTGTGGTTATGTTGGTCATGAAATGGGGATCTGTTTATATGGACTTGGTTGAAGTATGGTTTGTGATATCTCTGCTTCTTTCTGATAGGTTGCATCTATCCCTAAGTTGTGAAAATGAGAGGTGTGTTGGTGTGGGATATGGCTCGCTTGTCGTTGTGTTACCGGTGCCGTCAGCGGGAATAGATGTGATCATATAGGATTGATACTAAAGAGTAACAACAAGAGATAGTATTATATTAAAACATGAGCATATTGAATGTAATGACCAAACACGTAAAGTTAATAAATATCTTGGTGATCATGCTCACGTTGAGTGCGTTCTGTGTTGCACCGGTTGCGGCATCAGACGCGAAAATCATAACAGATTCGCCATCGAAAGAAGTTGTGGTCAACGATTTCCATGCAAAATTGGTTAACTTTACCTTAAATGATAAATGGAGTGATAGAACTTTATGCCCGTTTCTCGGGTATTGTG